>JBMOKV010000363.1:0-13182 GCA_049325495.1 Candidatus Rifleibacteriota bacterium
AGACGATGAACTCGAAAGCTGTCGCGCTCTCCCAGGGCTCTCGAAACGGCAGCAGAAGTGCCGACACCAATTCCCTGAGACAGACTGTTGATCGCAAGAACTACAGGAAAAGTGAAACTCATTGCCGCAAGCTGTTCTTTGCCGAGCTGACCAACAAAAAACGCATCAGCAAGGTTGTACAGCACCAGGCTTAGAGTTCCGAAAATCATGGGAACAGTAAGCTCAGCAAGGGTCTTTCCGACCGGTGCCTCAAGAATGCGGGTGCGATTTTGTTCGGTTCTGCCCATAAGTGGCCTGTTACCTAGTCAAGTTGAACCTTTTTGCAGATAGCATTTTCTAACCAACCCGACCATAAAGTTTCAGCTTATCATCAAGTATTACCTTTTTTCCAGGGCGATTCAACATTTAATGGCCAATTCTCAGATTTGCGGGGCTTGTTGCTCTGAACTCCTGAATCAGAAAGGGTTTATAGCAAGGCTTTCCCTTGCATAAAAAAAATCCGGATGATAATCTCACAAAACAGCATTTTAAAAGACTTACACATTGAGAATTCACTATTTCATTTGAAGGAGAAGTCACGTGCACAGAGGATTGCTTTTTACACTACTTTTTCTTGTTTTGAGCATTGGATGCGGGTATGCCGGACAAATGAGTTCGCCTGAGCATGGGTTCGAAGTTAACTGGTCTGATCCCTGGACACGCGTTGAAATATCGGCAGAGGGTGCTTCAACTCTTTATTTGAAAACTCCTGACGGCAACGGAATTTTTCAGATTATTGTCGTTGAAGACGTTTCCAAGGGTGAAGAATTTCTCAGATCTGAAGCTGCAGTTGCAGGAATTTATCAAAGCCTGCAAATGCAAAAAGTTCTTTTTGATGAAATGGGAAAAATGGGCAGTCTTCCTTCCAGAAAGGTTATGTTTCAGGCCAAAGGAATTTTATGCGGTCTTGAACAGACAATAACCAACCGGAAGCTATACATGCTCAATATGGTCCAGAAAAACGCCAGGTTTCCTCAATTCAAAGCAGAATTCGAGAAGTTGACAAAAGGTTTCCGCTTTGCCGAGGGCAAAGTCCCCGAGAAACCGGCCAAAACAGGCTCACCATCGGCAGGATCAGATAATTCTCAATCAACATCGGGCAACAATGACTTTGGAAGTGATTTTTAATCATCTTTTTGTTCGAACTGAAAGGAATCTGGTGATTCGCATGCAGCATTATCGCAGGAATTTTATTCTCTTTACCCTTTTGTTTATTTGTCTGTCCACCAGCATTCATGCTCAAATTCCCGGCTGGCAATCAATTTCCAGAAAACTGGAAAATACTCAGACGGATAAAGGGCGTGAAGAAGTTGCCAGAGAAGTAGGTTTTGCGTGGATGTCAGAAAACCTCAATTTATTGGGGTTAAACACACAGGGTCTGGAATATCTGGTAAAAGCATCCGCCGATTCATCCCTTGGAAAGTTCAACAATGCCCTTGGGAAATTTGGCGGTGTGATGATAATGCTGCAATTCGCCGACGATGTGAGAAATCAGAGACCGGCAAAAGAAATGGCTTATAACCTGGTAAAGGGGTCTGCTTTTTTTGCTGCAACAATCTCTCAATTGCCATGGCTGAATGTTTTTTTCTATGCAGGCCAGCTGGTAGAATACCTTGGTAAGCAGGCGGTGGCAGCTGTTTACACTGGTGATGACAAAATCTGGTGGACCTTGTATGAAGATTATTTTTTAAATGATGATGGAAAAAAAACACCCGGTGAATGGGTTGAGCTTTTCAAAGATAAAAATCTGAATGCCTACAACGCTCACATGGACGAATTTTTTACCGAGACCGGGAAAGAATTTGCCGAGCATCGGCGGCAGGCTTATTCAAAAAATGGAATGAATCTTCCCAAAGTTGCTGACCCGGGTAAATCCGCAGTAATAAAGCACAAGGAAGCTTTCAGGCTGAGATTTTTCAGAAACCACCTCGAAAAAAAACTTGGCGAATGGGCATATCAGGAAGTTCAGAAACAGCTGGAACTGGAAAGACAGAAGCTGAAAAAAGAACTGGCAGAAATGGTAAAAAAATCGGCAATCAGATTGATGGTTACGAACGCAGACGATGGTCTTCCGGTACATCGGGCGTTTGCAAAAATCTCCTGGAAAGAAGAGGGGCGTTCAAATGAACGTATGAATCGCAGCGGCTCAGATGGCCTGATCGACCTTAATGCTGTGCCACCATGGGCAGATGGGCCCATGACAATAGAAGCCGACGGCTACAAAACTCTTGTAATCGATGACTTTTCGCGAATGTTCAGCACTATTGAAGACCCGCGTGAAAACAGAGTTGCAATTTCCGCCTTCAGCGGACATGCCAAAGTTCTGATTCTCGACGAACGAACCGGCAAACCCGTCTCAGGAGCGGCCATAAGCGCTACTTTTTCGATTATGGGGTCTGAAAAAAAAGGGCAGACCGGAGCTGATGGAGTAGCCTTAATCTCATTATCCCGCCCCGGAAACTGGACCTTTTCCATTAATGCTGATGGTTACTCGATTCAGAAGGGCGACCGTTTCGTTTCGTTCACTCAGTCCGGTCAGACCTCAGAAGTTGTTTTCAGAATGTCGCCCATGGGTGGGGTTTCAATCAATGCTCTGGCCAGGGACAGCAAAACGGGAAAACCAATCGCGGGCGCAAAAGTTGTCTTCAAATCGAATAGGGGCTCAGAATCTGGCGTAACAGGGTCAGACGGTCGTCTTATGCTCAGCCTGAGAGAAGTAAAAGAAGACAGTATTAATGTAACTTTCAGCCACGAAGGCTATAAACCCAAAACCATTTCCGCCCGAATCGAAAAGGGAACTGCAGCAGCAACAGCAGACCTTGAGCCGGCAGAAGCAGCGCTGACAGTTTCCGTCAAAGGCGGCGAAAAGAAATTACCTGTTTCAGGTGCAAAAATAGTGGTTACCCCGGGAAATCACACCGGCACCACCGGCGGCGATGGCTGCGCAGAAATCGTCATCGGCCCTGAAGAAACGGTTGAAGTGAGCTGCAAAGCATCGGGGTTTCCTGCGGCACGAGCTAAGGTGAGGATTGAAAACGGCGTTGGAAAAGTCGATTTCATTCTTGCAGCAGAAACTGCATTGCTGAGCATCAAGGTTGGCAATAAAGCGAACAATCAGCCTTTGAGTGGTGTGAAAGTAAGGGCAGTTGTCGGCAATGCTGAAATAACTGGTGAGACAGACGAGAGTGGCAACTGTTCATTAGAGATCCCCGCTGGAGATTCGGTGAAGGTTTATCTTTTTAAGGACGGTTTCAAAAAAGTTGAAGTCAGCAAAAAGATCGTCGCCGGCAAAGCTAGTGTCGGGGGAACCCTGGCTCCGGAACTGGCAATTCTGGCCATTACCCTGAAAGACCGGGCAACCGGAAAACCGGTTGTTGGAGCTGCGGTCAACGGCGGCGGAAGAAGCACAAGTTCAGGCAAGGATGGCATAGCCTATCTGGAGGTAGAACCGACCAAAGAAGTTCTGATTTCGGCGTCATTCAAGGGCTACAAAGATCGTCAGGACAAAGGAACTGCTCCCAATGCCGGTGAAATAAAGAAGATCGGCTGGTATCTCGACCCGGCGGCCGAACAGCCAAAACCTGCAGCCAGTTCCGCTTCGGCGGCAGGCGGAGGCAACACGCCGTTCTGTGGAACTTATCATGGAAAATTTGTCTGGGATCCAGATGTAGACAGCAATAAATCAGCTTTCAAAGGGCAAAAACGTTGGCAGGGCGGAGTTGATACAGAAAGCAATTTCACCCTCGAAGTAATCAGACTGATTGTCAGGTCAAACCCCAAATCAAAGGATTATCCATGGGATGGCATTTACGCGGTCAGGGTAAGCTTCTACGGTGAATATCCCAACAGCTACGCAAAAAACGGCTTTCCGTTTTCTGGCGAAGGGGAATGGGAAACGGAAATCGGCGGCAATGGGGTCAATGAAAGTGAGCTGAGTTTTTCGATGAATCAGAAAAAACTCAGCACCTTTATTTACAAAGGAAAAGCCGGAGAAGGCTCGGTCAATTGCAGTTATTCACAAAAAGAAGGCTTAATTGCAAATCTTTGGTATTCGACCTCTGATGCAGCCGGGGCAATGCGAATTCATGGAAAATGATTGCCCACCATAACCGGTTCTGACAGATTTTTGAAAAGAAAAATCCCTGTTGCAAGGACAAACGAGAAATGTGTGAAAAAAAGCTGGTAATGGTTTTCATTCTGTTTATTTCGGCATGGCTCTTCCCGACCGGTTGTCAGAAAGATTTCACAGGTTCTCAGAACCTGCATTCAGAAGTTCAAGTCACCGGGTCAGAGTCCGCAAAAGCCAGTGTAACTCTGGTTTTACAAACGGGCGATAAGGATGCAAAATCTTCTATTGTTGCGAATCCCACCGGGACCCAGATACTGATCGAGTGCAGCCTTTATTCAATAATGGGTGATGGCTCAACCCAGGTTGTTACTCTTAAAAAGCAGGCAACAACGACGGGAACAGAGGCCACGCTAACTTTCGATTCTCTGCCGGTGAAGGCCACGCTTGCCAAATTGAGCCTTACCGGTGGAAATGTCGGGGGTTACAAAAATTTCCGGGGCGGAATCGATCTGGTAACCGGCCCCAATCAACTGGTTCTACAGGCTGAAGGAACCAAATCTTCCCAGGACATAATCGGTTATGCCCTCGAAAAACTTGTTTTGAACAACAATCTTCTGGCTCAGGTAAAAACCGGTGCAGTTGCACGAATTGCCAATTCGGTGGCAGGAATCAACACCCAGACCACCGATCCATATGCCACAATCGAAGGGCTCCTTCCCGGGCTGGTCGGCACACCTGCCACCCCGACTTTCTCACGCGGGACGGCCAAGCAGCTGGCGAGCGATGGCAATTTCCCAGGTATTGTTTATGATGGAACCAGGCTTGTGATTTCCTATGGAAAAAACAAGAACCTGTATATTCAGACTTTCGATACCAATTTTCAGTCTCTTGGTGCAGAGACGGCAGTTACCAGCAGCAGTGACCCTGAAATCGGAATCGGAGTGACCGACCACAAACATATTTTTCTGAGCAATAATCATTATATGGTTTTTTCGACGGTCGGTGATGATGACCTTTATCTGATCAAGCTTGATGCATCACTTAACCGGGTTGGCACGATCGTAAAAGTAGTAGAAAACTCAACAACGACAAGAACCAATGACATGATGCTGGGAACCGACGGAACCAGCATTTTCGTGGGACAATACCGGCCCTCGAATTTAAACAGCAACGAACCAACCGGGCATTTGATCAAGGTCTATGATGCGAGCCTGAATTTAAAGGGTAGTGATGTTGCGGCGAACAGCCCCACTCATAATAATCCCGCCGCCTTCATTAATTTTAATGGGCTTTTTCACCTCATCGCGCCATCTGGCCCGGTCTTCAACGCAACTGTTCCTACTCAGCGCGATCTGCTTCTGTGCCGGTTCAACAATGACTGGAGCCCTTACTCAACCAGTGCGACCAAGCTTATCGACAGTAAAACTCTGACCCACACGACTGATGGAGATGGCATCTGGATGGCTACCGGCCTGGCGTATGACAGTCCTTCAGGGCTTATGCTGACTGGACACACTTTTGTATATGGTGCCGGAGGGTCGGATACGGGGCCATTGTATTTCAGGGTTTTTGATTCAAACAATGGTTTTACCCAGGTTTTCAGCGAGAAAATGGTTGATTCAAATACCGCCAATCGTGCCCACTTTCTTTTGCTGAACAATGAACTTTTCGTGACTTACGACGATAATTCAGGCGGACCCTACGTAATTTATGGTTTCAAATACACAATTAACCGCTGATCACAGAAAACTAAAAAAACCTGCATTATCAATGATTGATAATGCAGGTCGTCAACTAATTATTTATTTAAATTCAATAGTTGAAGCGGCAAGGGGCTCAGAAAGAGCGTAGCCAATCAGACCATTAGATGTTACGTTTTCCCATTTCTGCAGAACATCATTCCATTTTGTTTCAACTGCTCCGGCGGGTGTTTTGTATTCGAAACCGACATGGAAAGTGACATAAAGTTTCTGGCCAGGCTTGCTGGTAAACATCAGGCCAAAATAGGTGCTTTTGAAATCACCATCCCAGCTCACTCCCGGTGCAATCCATGAATAAACGCTGGGTTCAAGAGAGGTATAGCCATCTTTTGAACTGGCCCATTTCGGTGTTTCTTTTAAACTGGTTGGCCAGACAACGTTTTCAATCGGAGTGCCACCCTCGTCATTGGATGACCAGACTTTATAAACACAAAGATCTTCGGTATGATACTGCAGATTGGCAGCCTGTTCTTTTTTAACTTTTTCAAGTTCAGCACCGAGGGTAGTACCCTCAGGCAGAAGTGCTCTAAAAGCAAAATTTGCCTCAGGACCGGACTGGATGAAAAATTTTCCGTCACGGTAATCAAATTGTGACATGTCGCATTTTGCACGGGCGGGTATTCCCTTGTCGGACACTAGAATAACGCTGTGCCCAAAATTCTTTACATACGCAGCATCAAGGTCATCCTGCGCATAAACCGAAACAACAGAAAGAACAAGCAACAGAACAAAAATACCAAGTTTCCTCATATTAAAGCCTCCAAAGATTGAGATGCTCAACCCGAATCACCATTCTCCGGCACACAATAAAATATCTAAAAAATTCACACTAAATCGTACACTACCTTTTGGCAAGCAAAATCGCAAAAGGGTTGGAAAACTCAATTCAAATCCCGGATTCTAAATGAAGCGGTCCGGCTAAATAATAGTTCCCAATATGAAGGATCAGGCATTTCTTTCAATTCCCTCTCAACAACACTTCAGATCGCTGGAAAAAATTGTCGAATAAGTTTAAGGCATGGGAAACTCAACTGAAAACGAGTTTGTCTCTCAACCATGGGTTCAACCAGAAAAAATCCCTGTTGGGAACCCAGAAAATGTTTTGATTATGCTTTGGTTCTTTGGTTATATCAGAGTCTTCTTCCATTATTTTCTTAAGAATTACTTCCAGATAAGATAGAAAAAGCTTTCAAGTCTTGAATGAAATGGTTGCCAACTCGCAAAAAAGTAGGATTTTCCGGAAAAATTTAGGGGTTTAACCCAAATTACCCTGGTCAGTAAGGTAATTAACTGCCCCATTTCCGTTTTTCAAAAGAAAGTTTAAAATTTCCTGTTGCGAATTTTCCATTATCATTTTTTTGAATCAGAATACACAATTTTCCCATCAACAATGTTTATAAAACCAGTTTTGACCATTTCTTCAAGAATTTTTGCCGCATCTAAATCTTTTGTTCCAGAGCCAAAAAAAGACTTGATTGAACTGATCATGGTTTTCTCAGATCTCGGCTTGGAAATTTTTGGGTTTCTGAATCTCAGAATAAAATCTTTGGCACGGCTTTCAGACTTGATATTACTTTCTTTTTTCCCGTGACTATTAACAACCAGATCAGAGTAAGCAATTTGACCAGAGATCTCAGAAATAAATCCCAAGTCTATCATTCCTTGAAAAATCTGATTTGCTCTAACATCCGTGATTTCTGATTTGTTAAAAGATTTAATAGAATTGATAACAGTTTTTCTTGATCGTGGTCTTGAGGTTTTCTGCGCCTTTAATTTAGCAATGAAATCATTGATTTGATCTACGCTGAAACTTTCTTCTTTTTTTTCATTTTTTAAACAATCAAAGTCAGGATATACAATTTTTCCAGATTCCAATAAAATAAAACCTACTGCCAAAAGACTCTGAAAAATCTGGTTTGCTTTGGTATCAGTGATTCCTGATTTAAAAAAACATTTGATCGAACCTATCAAGGTTTTTTCTGATCGAGCCCGGGATACTTTTTGCTCCTTCATCCCAGCAATAACGGCTTTAACAGAATCCTCAATCGAAAGGTCTGCATTTTTTATCGAAGGAATCTCAGAAATGGACTCGGAACGACATGACAAAATGTTGTTTTTTTTAAGATGCTCAATCAGAGGATCGAATCCCTTATCCCGGGAAACAATGTGAAAAAAGGCTCCCGGGTCTTCAACTGCGACTCTTCCGATGTAATAGGCAATGTGAAAATCCAGAGCATTCGGCCCTGAGCCAGGAACTTTTATGTATTGGGCTTTTTCCCCGAGCTTTTGAAGGTTCACGGCAGTATCATACGGAACTTTCGTCTGGTTTGCCCCGCAAAAAAGCATAACTTTGAAATGATCTTTATTCAGAAAATCGATCATGTCTGGTTGAACATTTTCAAAATCGATGAGAACTACATTGTTTCGCATTTTCACGATCTCCTCTTATTTGCCGCCCAAAAGCATCTCTGATTTTTTTCCCCGAGAAATGCCTGAAACGAGGCTGTTAATGTTATCAATTACCTGCAAAAACAGCAACTGCAAAAATTCTCGTCGAATTCGAATCGTTTATATGTTTTTATTTCTTCTGAGCAATTATGTAGAGGTGTTGCTCTGGATATTGATCGTATTCAAGATGACGACAAATACAGCCGGAAGCGGAAATAATCGAAAGGGTCTGCGGGATACCGGGGACACGGTAGTAGATTTGGGGGCCCATGGCAGAATCGGTCTTTTCGGTTGGTTCATCGAGACCGGCGGTGGTAAAAATGAATGAATTGCAGAATAAAAAACCGAAACAAAAGGAAAAAAGGCAAACCAGCTGAAAAGATGAGTGCAAAAAATACAACAACCATTGACGTAGAGGCCCACACGGCCTTCAGACCTGATTTGAGGGTAATCAACTGGAAAACCACATAGGCAGATACTACCAGAAACGAAAACTGAAAATAGGCATGAGTGGGAAACCGAAGTCTATGCGGGGAATCAGGGTTTGAAAAATGCTCAGACCGCTTGCGCTCTCGAAGTTCTAACTCTTGCGCCGATTCGTCACACAAACCAACTTGGTTTCTGGAAAGTTGGAACAACAACCAGTAAAAAACCATAAGCATCACCACTGTCAGGGATCCGCTTTTAACCGGAACTAAACGTAAATTGTTGATTCCAGCAAGCGCAAGAAAAATCCAGACCAGCCTTCTTTGCTCAACTGTAAATAAGCCCTCTGAAAATACAGGCACAGGCAATCGTAGAGTTTTAAAAAGCAGTAAACCGCATGCAAGAAGCGGGAACATAAGAAAAAGGAACTGAATCTTCAACTCAATACCAGAAGGAAACCACATCTGCTGCCATTTTGCATGTTGCCATGAAAACCAGAATCCACTAATTAAAACGACAATGACAGACTGCCACAGCGAAAGACTTGCTGGAGCCCAACTGAGGCGGCGATAAACGAAACTTTTGAACAGATACCAGGTGGGAAGGGCGACGATGATCGGGTGCCAGGACAAGGTTGGCCAGATAAGAAACAATGGTGAGATTCCTAAAACGGCAGCCGGTGCAGAATACAGGTTTTGGGCAAAAAAACCTTCATTAATCAGACCGTAGAGATTCCCCAACAGCAATAGGCCAATAGTGTCATCAACTTTTTGGCGAATTACCAGGTCGACAAACCAGGACATCATAACAGTGTAAAAGAACCAGACAATACTGATACCAATGAAAGTAGGAATTATTCCGCGATTGAAGACCAACGAAATGGTTCTGGTGTTCCAGATCAAGATCTCCGAGAAGCACATACCGAAAAAACCCAGTAAAAGAAAATACCACAACGAATTGGGACGGCCGGAAGAATCAACTCCGCTTTGATCCATAACGTTACCTGATCACAGAATTGCAGTCATCAATGCTTGATTATAACACTTCTACCTGATGATTCCAAAAAAGATTGGACTGATCGCATTTTGTTTCGCAGAAAGCAAGTTTTCGGCACTTTCAGCCTTAAGATCAGGCTATGTGCCTGATTTCTTCTGAGCAATAATGTAGAGATGCTGCTCTGGATATTGATCGTATTCAAGATGGCGACAAATACAGCCGGAAGCAGAAATGGAAGCAAGAGTTTGCGGAATACCCGGGACGCTGTAATACATTTCCGGGCCCATGGCAGAATCGGTTTTTTCGGTTGGTTCATCGAGACCGGCGGTGGTGAAAATGAAAACTCCGCCCGGATTAAGCGCCTGCATGATCTTTTGCATAACGGGCTTCTGTTCAAACAACGGCAGATGCCAGATGCTGTCCCAGGCTGATATAAAATCGTATTTTTCGGGAAAAACCCAGCGACAGATATCTGCATGGTGAAAAGTGACGTCTGGATGTCTTTTTTTGGCAAGCTCAAGCATTTGAACAGAGATATCGACACCTTCGACTGAAAAGCCATGACTTTGAAGAATATCGATTATTCGTCCACTGCTGCCACAGCCGATGTCCAATGCCCGATTACGATTTTTCACGAAGGCAATTGCCCGCTCATGCTGTTTAATCCCGTTTTCGCGGGGAAAATTGCTGCTGTTCCAGATGTTGGCAATTTGATCATAGCTGCTGGCGATATCTTCAGGCTTCATAATCCACCTTTGGAGAAAATCATTATCCGAATCACCGATAAAAATACCATGCCGAGCAATTTTTTGAGAATAATTTATGATAAACTGCCAATGATTGATGTGCGGCAAAAAGGGCTTTAAGCACAGTTTGTGGACAGGAGACAGTTATGGCCGGCAAGAAGATGCAAAAATCGTCGCCAAGGTTAAAAGTCGGAATCGGCATTTCGATTTCGCGAAATAGTTCCATAGCCAGTGAAAGGGCTGTTAAAAGAGCAATTTCTCTTAATCCTGAACCGGAACTGGCAATCGTTTTTGCATCAGGAAAGCATGATCAGAAAACGGTTCTTGAAACTGTCGGGAAAATGCTGGAAGGCGTTTTGATTACCGGCTGCAGTACTTTTGCCGAGCTAACCAATGCCGGTTGCACCTTTGATTCGGTTGTGGTCACTCTGTTTTCCTCAAATAGCCTTGAGTTCAATCTTTACACAGCCCCCTGCGGCGACAGCCCTGAATCGGCGGGCTCGCATATCGCCAGTCAGATTCTTCAAGACCACCCGCACGTCGATTTATTGAAGAATCCTCTCACAGCGCTGATGTTCTCATATGAGGGACATTTTTCTGGAATCAGTTATCTGAAAGGAATTGAAAAAAGCCTGAATTTCAAATTGCCGATCAGCGGTGGTGGTTCGCTCAATCGCCACGATCTTCCACCGGAAAAAGAATTTTTTTGCGGTTATCAATATTTTAACCATGAGCTTAAAGAGAAAAATGCCAATCTACTGCTGCTAAAATCGTTGAACCCGGATCTTTTGAGCTATTCATATGCCTTTAAAAGCACCTGGTCGCCGGTTGCCAGACCGGTAAAATGCACAAAAGCAGATGGTGCAAAAGTTTTTGAAATTGATGGAAAGCCGCTTAGAAACTATTATCAGGAGATTTTTGGCCCCGACATTCTGCATGATCCTGATGCATTGTCGAAGTACACCTTTATAGTCACCATGCCAAGTTCGCACGGAGAATTGAAGCTTGTCAGAACCCCCGGAGCCATCGATGAAGCTGACGGGTCAGCAACCTTTTTTCCCAATGTCGATATGCAAGATTTAACCATGCAACTTGTTCAAATCAGCCGAAAAGAGCTGATTGATGGTGCAAAGGAAGCAGCTCTCAACGCATCTGCAGCCCTGCATGGCCTTACCCCTAAGATTGTTTTTGCTTTTTCCTGCCAGCTGCGCAACAAATATCTGCACACCATGGCATCTCGCGAAGTCGAGGAAATTCAAAAAGTTTTTGGAGCAAATGTGCCTTTGGTCGGATTTTATGCCGGTGGAGAGTATTCTCCCCTGCATAGCAATTATGCAGATAATATCTCTGAACAATCTGATTTTGTGGCCTGCAACCAGCTCAGCACATCTATTTCCCTTCTGGTTATCGGCGAAAAATGCGACAGCCAGGAAGCATCCCTGGATTATTGCTCTCTTCTCAAAAACTGGATTGAAGAGGACAAGTTAGAGATGCATTCTGTTGAGTGCGAAAAGATTTACCTGGCCAACCTGAAAAAAAAGCTCAAAGAATCGGAAGAAATGCTGATTACCACAGAAACAACGCTTAAACACCTGAATTCACAGCATTTTAACCTGGCCGGTGAACTTGAAAGAAAAAACGTTCAGCTGCAGGAAATGATCAACCAGAATAACAAGCTGCAGAAAATTATTGAGCAGTATACCCCCAAAACGGTTTGGGAAAAAGCCCATAAATCAGTTGCACTCGGCCTTTACAGAATTCCAGACGAAGAAGTCAAATATGCCATAATGTTCATGGATATCAAGGGTTTTACCTCTTATGCCGAAAAAAATTCGCCGGTCGATGTAATTCGTGAACTGAACAGAATTTACCAACCCGCAACCCAGATCATATATGCCAATAATGGCGATATCGACAAGTTTATCGGCGACTGCATCTTTGCCCTTTTCAACCACACGGAAGACGCAGTTAAATGTGCATTGGAAGTCCAAGCAGAAATGAAAACCCTGCAGGCTGAGGGACTTCCTTTCGCGCTGAGAATTGGGTTGAACCGAGGCCGGGTCATTCGCGGAAATGTTGGTGGACACAAGCGAAGAGACAACACCCTGATTGGCGATGCGGTAAATTTCGCCCAGCGATTGGAGTCAAACTGCACTCCAGGCAATATACTTTTGTCTCAAGAGGCCTTCGAGGACATCACCCCATTAATGCCCCTGCAGGAACGGGTCGAAAAACGGGAAATCCAGGTAAAAGGGAAACAGAGCCTGTTTACAGTATATGAAATAGTCTGCTCTTGAGCCATAAGTCAATCTGACAGATTAACCAGGCCCGCAAAGAATCACAGTTTTTGCAGGTTTGAAAGAAGCCCTGTTTTTCAAGGCGCATCATCGGTCAGAAGCTAAAAGCAAAACGAGCCAGGTTCTTAAAGAATCCGGCTCGTTTCAATTAAATATATGAATAAAAATCGAAAGACTCGCTAAATTCGACCAAGCTCGACAGAGATTACGTTATTGCGCTGCTGATATTTCTACCAGATAGCTACATTGTACGGATTCAGCAAGCTGAACCCCTACGAGCTCTTACGCCAATAACATGTCTCCCTAGAAAGGAGGTGATCCAGCCGCAGGTTCTCCTACGGCTACCTTGTTACGACTTCACCCCAGTCATCAATCCCACCTTCGACAGCTGCCTCTTGCGT
>JBMOKV010000364.1:0-1713 GCA_049325495.1 Candidatus Rifleibacteriota bacterium
CAGCCCTGTTTCTGCTATAGCCTGGTTTAAAAACTATTGCATTGAAACTGCATGAATCGATGCAGTTTAAGCAGACTACGCAGCGCGAAAAATCGATCTGGCGATTTTCATGGTCAATGCAGCCCGCTTTACAGCTGCGCACGCATTTGCCGCAACCGGTGCAACCGGCACCGTTGATCTGCAGGCGAAATACTGAAAAAGACGCGAGAAGGCGCAGAAATGCGCCCAGTGGGCAGAAAAGATTGCAGTATATTCTTCCAAAGCGCATTACCAGCAAAAACAGTGCGCTGCCTATGGTTGCGACGATAAATACAGAATGGGAATCAACCGGGTTTACCCGCGCCTTGTTGAACCAGTTTGCTCCCTCAAGTCCATAACCGATTAACCACATCAGATAACTTAGAACCGGTTGAACCAGGTTGGTGACCAGGCGACCCGCAAGGGCGAAAGGCTCCCAAACCGCCAATGCTGGCATGAATCCGGCGATGGCCATGGCGGCGGTAAGCCCGGCAAGAATGATGTGCAGAAAAAAGCGCGGCGCAAGAAAGCCTGGGCCGTTTTTCCTGAAAATGCGGCCTGCTCTTGCCATCAGATCTTGAATCAGGCCCAGCGGGCAGAGTAATGAGCAATAAATCCGGCCGGTAAAAAAAGTTATCAGGGTAATTGCCAGAACTGTCAGCATGCCTCCGGCGATCAATGCTGGAATCAGCTGAATCTGAGTCAGAACGGTAACCGATGAAAAGCTGTCGAATCTGACAAAAAGCGCAAAAAAAGCCAGCAGCATGAGGCTGGCCAGAATTTTTCTGGCTTTTAGAGCAATTTTCATCAGACCGAAAGACGTTCGATTTTCAACTTCTTGAGATCGTTTTCTCCGACTCCAAGCTCATTAGCCATAGCTATGTAAGGGATGTCGGTGACATCTACGCCCAGAATAGCCGCCGCTGCCGCATCTGCTGCTACCATATCCCGTGACATGATCAGTGCCTTTTTCTGGGCCACATCGGCGAGCCCGGTGCCGCGCGGACCATTCTGCATCATGATATTATAGGCATCGACCACGTTCAGAACCGGCTTTTTATCGAAGGTGGCAAAATCGGCAATGCACTGATGCAGGTCGGTTCGATGGTAGTAGCGGCGATCCCAGACTATTCCCATCAGATTTTTCATTACCGAAGTCATGCGGGCGCTGCCATGATCTTTCAGAATTGGAACATTGATCACTGCGTCAGCTTCCAGCCAGGCTTTGTGAACCATGGCCTGCTTGAGCTGTTTGCCGTTTGGCAGACCGATTTCGGTGTAGTAAGATTCTGAATTGGCTGGAATCAGCACTCCACCCGCCTCAATTACCGCTTTCTCAATACCGCTGAGCTGGTAGCACTGTTGCCATTCGTTGCAGGTGTTGTCGAAAACTTTGACTTCTTTCGCGCCCGCTTTCAGGCAGAGTTTAACAATGTGACCGATCAGATCTGGGTTGGTGTTGGCCGCTTCGGCAGGTGTTCTTGCCCAGCCAATGTTTGGCTTGACTACAACTTTGTTGCCTGCTTTGCCAAACTGCTCGATGCCACCCATGGCAGCGATGGCCAGGTCGAACATCTGTGCAGGTTCTCCGCCGCGCACTGCAACGAGATCCGGGCCCGAGGCTGGTTTTACGCTGACTGGTTCTTGTGCTGGAAGGACTTTGGCAAGGCCGGTTCGGGCTGCTACTGCCCCGGC
>JBMOKV010000365.1:0-1711 GCA_049325495.1 Candidatus Rifleibacteriota bacterium
TGCTAGGGCACCCGCTTCCCGCCGATATGGTCAAAGCAGACAGCATGGGTGATATCAGAATTTCATGGCGAAAATGGCTTTCAATGAGAGTGAAAATCATTGATGAATACAACCGCATTCCCACCCGAACTCAGTCGGCTCTGCTGACGGTTCTCGCCGATAACTACGCCGAAATTCTCGACCAGGTTTACGAATGTCCGGATGCCGCCTGGTATCTGACGGCAAACGATGATGGTGGTGGCGGTACCTATCAGGTCATCGAGGCTCTGCGAGACCGAATTGACATCGTGATTCGCGCATTTCATTTCAATACGAGATTTGTGGCAGACCTGCAGCGTCGAATTGAACTCGCTTTCAGGCCTGAAGAAATTATTCCCGAAGAGATTATTTTTACCGAAGACGAACTGAGTCGAATGAACAAGGCAATTCGTCAGGTAAGAATCGATGAGCGGGTGCGCCGGCCCCTTGAATTTTTCTGCCGGCACTTCGAGTTTTTCGAACCGGCTTCGACCGCCCTCGAATACATGACCAAAGATACGGCCAAGCTTTCCGGGCAGGAGTTCGGGCAGCTTGCTCGCCAGGAGACGGGCAAAGATCTGGTGCGTGATCTTGGCTCTCAGACCCGCAACGGCCTCTCGGTAAGAAAACTGATGACGATTATTCAATTTGCCAAGGCACTGGCCTGGTTCAGGGGCAACTGCGAAGTTGAAATCGAGGACCTGCGCCAGATTATTCCTTTTGTGCTGCATGATACTCTGAGCCCGCATCTTGAATCGCCGTTCTTCGATGAGGCTGGAAACGAAGCTTTCAGGGTCGATCGCATTACCTGGATCCGCAAGCTTTTCGATCTGTCAAACGAAGAGTTTTTCAGGCAGGGCCTGCAGAAGACCGACCCGGTTACCGAGTTTGAAAAAGAGTTTGAGGCTGGTTTAGATGGCCTGAGCATTGCAGAAGTTGAAAAGCGCATGAATTCGATCGAGCAGTTGCTCGGCAAAATGGCCAAAGCGGGCAAGCTTTATGGCTATATGGCCGACGACATTCTCAAGCTCAAGTATTTTCATCAGCGCTACAGCAATTACAGAAGATGGCTCAAATGGAAAAAGTAACCTTTGCACCGCTTATAGAGCTGCTGAAAGAGAACGGCGAGAATCTGAATCAACTTCTGCGGTCGATTCGAACTTCTTCGCCGACACTTGATTCCGGGCAGATTCCAGTCTGGTTCAAACAGGTGATTGAACCGGTGTTTTCTGCTGTGCATCTTCATGATCCCACGAAAAGCCGAAAGGTATTCGATCTGCTGTATAGGGAGACCCTGGCGATTCTTTCGGGCAATTTCGACCGAACTCTTGCCCGCGACAGTCTGCTTCTGCTCGGCCAGAATCCGGCCCTGACCGCTTCGAACCCAGGCCAGGTTTTTCGAGCACTGAGATCGGCGGTTCGAAAAATTGCCCATATTTCGATGCCCGCTGCGGAAAAATGGCTGGAGCTGATGCATCGATCGATGCCAATGATAAAAAATTACCCGGAGCTGCTGAAAATCGGAAGAATTGCCGCCTGGCGCTGTGGAATGGCTCACCTGCGCGGGCTTATCGATGACCCGGCGTCTCTGGCTCCCGAAATCATGTTGTTGATTTTTTCAGGTGACAAGGGCAGACCCGCTGAGCTGAAACGGCGCTGGGAACCCAACCAACCGCCGATTGCCGCCGGAGCT
>JBMOKV010000366.1:0-1710 GCA_049325495.1 Candidatus Rifleibacteriota bacterium
GGTTGACGGCGCATCTGACTGGCAGCAGTTTCGCTATATTACCCTGCCGCAGATCCGCTACATGACCATTTTTATTCTGGTAATGAACACGATACGAAGCTGGCAGGTTTTTCCCGAGGTTTTCACCCTGACCCGTGGCGGCCCGGTCGGCAGCACCAACACCATCGTTCATCTTCTGTATGATACGGCCTTCAGATATCATCAGATGGGTTATGCCTCGGCGATGTCTTACGTTCTGCTGTTCATCGTTCTCTTTTTATCGGTGGTACAGATGCGCATTCTCGGGAGGCGCGACCAATGAAAGGCAACACATGGAAAGAACGGGCAATCTTCGTGGGGCTGGCGATGCTTTCGCTGACTTATCTGTACCCCTGGGCCTATATGGTTCTGCGTTCGTTTTTGCGGCATGAACCGGGCCTGTCTTTTGCAGAGCTTGATTTCACGCTCGAGTATTACCGTCTGGTTCTGGGCAACGCTGGGTTCGTGCAATACAGTCTCAACAGCTTCATCGTGCTGGCAGCAGTTCTGCTGGCCAATCTGGTTTTTTCGGTGCTGGTGGGCTATGCCTTTGCCCGCTATCGGTTTCCTTTCAAGCGGCTGCTGTTCTGGCTGGTAATGGCAACGCTGATGCTGCCGAAGCAGACGCTGATGATTCCATTGCTCGATCTGATGGTTCGAGCCGGTCTTTACAACAGCCTCTGGGCACTGATTCTGCCATTCTGTGTCGATGGTTTCAACCTTTTTCTGATGAAGCAGTATATCGAAGGCCTGCCCCGCGACCTGGAAGATGCTGCCCGGGCAGATGGCTGCGGCGAGCTGAAGATTGTGTGGTATGTGGTTTTTCCGCTGGCCCGCCCGGCACTTGCGGTGCTGATGATCAATACGGCCATCTTGACCTGGAACTCTTTCATTTTTCCCCTGATTCTAACCGACACTGCTTCAATGCGCACACTGCCCGTCGCTCTGGCAGTTTTTTCTCAGGGGCCTTATGCAACCAACTGGGGAGCTCTGATGGCCGGGGCTTCCATCAGTTCGCTGCCGCTTCTTCTGGTTTTCTGGCTTTTTCAGCGGCAGATCATTGAAGGCATTACCAGTGGCGCTTTAAAAGAATAGGATTATTAAGCGCTTCAATAAAAGAGCAGTTTATCCATACAAAATTTTGCCTGAAAGAAATTTCGGGAAAATTCAATGGCGGTCAGCCAGAATCTCCTGCAGATTGAAGCGCACATATTTTTGTTCGGCGGCCGGTTCACTGGCTGTGGCGATGGCCAGATAAATATCCCCGCTGGCCGGAACAAAAAGAACGTTGTGAAGATTGCTTTTCATTGCAACCGGTCGATCCATGAGCTTTAGCGCGGCCGGGAAATCGAAATTTCCATGTCCGGCGGTAATTCTTTCGCGCAGCAGTTTGAGGCGATCGCCGGCGGACATGATTACCGTGTCTGGAATGCCTTCGCCGATAAAAAAATGGCTTTGTCCCGGGGCTAAAAATTCAATCTCTTTCGATGTGGCCCGCACCCCAACCGCGTCAGGTATTTTGCCATCGGAAAAAACATAAAAATATTCGCAGGTACGAGGGGCTTTGAGCCATAGATTCTTTACCTGCTCAAGACTTGAGCATTTTTCAAGGGCGTGACGAACCAGGAACGACATGGGCACTCCATCCCAGTCGTAGCGACCACGACCGCCCATTTCCCCGATAGAGATCTG
>JBMOKV010000367.1:0-13157 GCA_049325495.1 Candidatus Rifleibacteriota bacterium
GCTGTGGAATGCGCTGATGGAAGCGGGCAAAGAATTTGGAATCAAGCCAATCGGCCTGGGTGCCCGCGACACATTGCGCCTTGAAGCCCGTCTGATGCTTTATGGAAATGATATTCACGATGGCACCACCCCCATCGAAGCCAACCTGAACTGGACCGTTAAATTCGGCAAAGGTTCTTTCAACGGCAGCGAAGTGATGAAAAAGCAGAAAGACAGCGGCACCGGAAAAACCCTGGTTGGTTTTGAAATGGGCAAAGGCCCGGCCCCCCGCCATGGCTACAAAATTTTCAAAGATGGCAAAGAAGTGGGCGAAGTGACTTCCGGCACCATGTCCCCTACCCTTAAGAAAAATATCGGTCTTGGCTATGTTCCGCCCGCTCTCAATGCAATCGGAACCCAGTTCGATGTGGAAATTCGCGGAAAAAATTATCCTGCAACTGTTATTGAAACACCGTTTTATACAAGGAAAAGGAGCTGATAATGCAGAATTTGAAGACCCTCGATCCCGAAATTTTTGAAATTATAGAGCGCGAAAAAAAGCGCCAGATGAGTCAGATCGAGCTCATCGCCTCAGAAAATTTTGTTTCAGAAGCCGTTCTTGAAGCAATCGGGTCGGTTTTGACCAACAAATATGCCGAAGGTTACCCGGCAAAGCGCTATTACGGCGGTTGTGAAGTGGTCGATGAAGCCGAAGACCTTGCCCGTGACCGGGTAAAAAAGCTTTTTGGCGCCGAACATGCCAACGTGCAGCCCCATTCAGGCAGCCAGGCCAACATGGCGGTATATCAGGTCGTGATGAAACCGGGCGAAACCTTTCTGGGCATGAACCTGTCAAATGGCGGCCATTTAACCCACGGCAGCCCGGTCAACTTTTCTGGTCTTCTGTATAACGTTGTACCATACGGCGTTTCTGATACCGATGAAAGAATTGACTACGCAGCGCTTCGCCAGCTGGCAGTTGAAAACAAGCCAAAGATGATCATGGTTGGAGCTTCTGCATATCCAAGAATTATCGATTTCCCGAAAATTCGTGAAATCTGTGATGAAGTCAGTGCCGTAATGTGTGTGGATATGGCTCATATCGCCGGCCTGGTTGCTGCCGGCCTGCACCCAACCCCGATTCCTTATGCTGATTTCGTAACTTCAACTACCCACAAAACTCTGCGCGGCCCCCGTGGCGGCTTGATTCTCTGCAAAGAACAGTGGGCAAAAGCGATTGACAAGGCAATTTTCCCGGGACTGCAGGGTGGCCCGCTGATGCACGTAATCGCCGCCAAGGCAGTTGCCTTCAAAGAAGCACTGGCACCTGAATTCGCCACTTACCAGAAAAAGGTGATCGAAAATGCCAAGGCACTCGCTGATGCTCTAAAAGCCAAAGGTTTCCGACTTGTTTCTGACGGCACCGACAATCATCTGATGCTGATCGACGTTCGCAACAAGAACATTACCGGCAAGGCGGCTGAAAAGGCGCTCGACAAAGCGGGTATCACGGTTAATAAAAACACCATTCCCAATGACCCCCAGTCGCCTTTTGTCACTTCAGGTCTGCGCGTCGGCACCCCGGCGGTTACGACCCGCGGTATGAATCCTGAAACCATGAAAGACATCGCTGCTTTGATCGATGAAGTTCTTTCAGACCCGGAAAATGAAGCAAACCTGAGCGCTGTAAAAGGCAAAGTTAATGCCATCTGCAGCAAATTCCCCTTTTATAAATTTTGATTCGAACAGGAGAAAAAAAGATGAAATTCACCAAAGATCACGAATGGGCAAATCTTGAAGGCAATGTGGCCATTATTGGCATTACCGATTACGCTGCACATCAGCTTGGCGACGTAGTATTCGTCGAAAAACCGGCGGTTGGGGCTCAGGTAAAGAAAGGTGCCACCATCGGCACCATCGAATCGGTTAAAACCGTATCTGATCTTTATTCTCCGCTTACCGGCGAAGTTGTTGCAGTAAACGACGAACTCGACAGCAATCCTGGCCTGTTGAATGAAGATCCGCACGGCAAAGGCTGGATTCTGAAAATTAAACTCGCCAACCCCGCTGAAATGAACGAACTTCTTTCAGAAGCTGATTACAAAAAAATCTGCGAATAATTCGGGAGAATTTTTCAAATGGCCAATTATATTCCCAATACTCCTGATGAAGTTCAGGAAATGCTCAAGGCCATCGGCGTTAAAACCGTTGACGACCTTTTTGCAGAAATTCCGCCGGAACTGCGCCTGCAGGGTGAGCTGAATCTGCCTGCCGGAGTCAGCGAACATGAAATGACCCGCAAGCTTTCGACTCTTGCTGCAGAAAACACCTCGGTTGACCAGGCCGTCTGCTTTCTCGGCGGCGGCTCTTACGACCATATCGTTCCGGCGATGATCGATCATATTCTGCTGCGTGGTGATTTCTTCACCGCATACACCCCTTACCAGCCTGAAGTTTCGCAGGGCACTCTGCAGGCGATTTATGAATTTCAGAGCCTGATAAGCTCTCTGACCGGGATGGATCAGGCAAATGCCTCGATGTATGAAGGGGCTTCGGCCACTGCAGAAGCGGTTAACATGGCCACCGGGCAAACCCGGCGCAACCGTGTTCTGCTTCTTCAGAGCGTTAACCCCGAATATCGCCGGGTGGTTTCTACTCTCTGCGGCGTTCTCGGCACTGAATTCGTCAACGTACCCTACGATGACGGTTCGGTAGATACGGGCCGGGTGGCAGAATTGATCAACAAGGAAACCGCTGCGGTAGTAATGCAGTATCCCAACTTCTTCGGCTGCATCGAAGATGTGCAGCGAATTGCTGAACTGGCCCACGAAAACGGCGCTCTTGCCATCGTGGTAGCCAATCCGATAGCTCTGGGTCTGCTTGAAGCGCCTGGCGTTCTGGGTGCCGATATCGTCACCGGTGAAGGTCAGCCTTTGGGTATTCCGGTAAGCTTCGGCGGCCCGTATCTCGGGTTTCTGTCTGCATCTAAAGCTTTGCTGCGCCGCATGCCCGGTCGTATTGTCGGGCGCACTGTTGATGTTGACGGCAAAACTGGTTACGTTCTTACGCTTCAGGCCCGCGAACAGCATATCAGACGCGAAAAAGCCAGTTCAAACATTTGTTCGAATCAGGCTCTCATGGCTCTGAATGCCACGGTCTACATGAGTCTCATGGGCCGTGACGGCATTAAAGAAGTGGCTGCACAGAGTTTCCAGAAAGCTCATTATCTGAAGCGCCAGCTCAGTGAAATCAAGGGAATCAGTTTCCCGTTCACCGGCAGCTTCTTCAATGAGTTCGTCATCAAGATTCCCAACGCCCGCAAGGTGCTTGGAAAAATGGCGAAAAACGGCATCTTTGCCGGAATTCCGCTCGATGATTATTTTGCCGGTCTTAAAGATCATGTGCTGGTTGCGGTTACCGAAAAACGCAGTCGTGGCGAAATCGATCAATATGTTGACATGATTGGAGGGCTGGTCTGATGGCTGAAGCAACAATTTTTGATTTGTCAAAAGATGGCCGCCGGGGTTACACCCTGCCCGCTCTCGATGTTCCCGCCGTTGACCCGGCTGACCATATTCCCGCCCGCTTTCTGCGCAAGGAACTGCAGATGCCTTCCCTTTCAGAAGTTGAAGTGGTACGGCATTTCACCAGACTTTCGCGGTTGAATCACAGCCTTGATATCGGTTTCTACCCGCTGGGATCGTGCACCATGAAGTATAACCCCAAGGTTAATGAGAATGTTGCACGCCTTTCAGGGTTTGCTCACATTCATCCCCATCAGCCCGAAGAAACGGTTCAGGGTGCATTGAAGATGATGAGCAGACTCGAAGAATATCTGGCCGAAATCACGGGCATGGATGCCATGACCCTGCAGCCTGCAGCAGGCGCACAGGGTGAATTTACCGGCCTGCTGATCATGAAGGCCTATCATAAGAAGAATAACAATCACAAGACCAAAATTCTCATTCCCGATTCAGGGCATGGAACCAACCCGGCAACCTGTTCAATGGCGGGCTATGAAGTGGTCAATGTTAAATCCGGCCCGCGCGGCGGCGTTGACATGGATGACTTCAAATCGAAGCTTACTCCTGACGTTGCCGGCCTCATGATTACCAACCCCAACACTCTCGGTCTGTTCGATGAAAACATCGGCGAACTGGCAAGCCTGGTTCATTCGGTCGATGGCCTGGTTTATTATGACGGCGCCAATCTGAATGCCATCATGGGCTGGACCAGACCCGGTGACATGGGCTTCGACATCGTTCACCTGAATCTGCACAAGACCTTTTCGACCCCACACGGTGGCGGCGGCCCCGGTGCCGGCCCGGTCGGCGTGAAAAAGCATCTTGAACAGTATCTGCCAAGCCCGCGCATTCTGTTTGACGGCAAAAAATACAAACTGAACGCCAAGGGGCGCGAATCAGTCGGCCCGGTACTGGCTTCGCTGGGCAATTTCCTGGTGCTGGTGCGGGCTTACGCTTACATCATCGTCAATGGCCGGGAAGGGCTGAAAGATGTTTCTACCCATGCGGTTCTCAATGCCAACTACATGATGCAGCGTCTCAAAAAGACATTTAAACTGCAATATGACCGGTTCTGCAAGCACGAATTCGTGCTTTCGGGCAAACCCCTCGCAGAATATGGCGTTAAAACCCTTGATGTGGCCAAACGTCTGCTTGATTTCGGCTTCCATGCTCCGACCGTTTATTTCCCGCTGATCGTCGAAGAAGCGATGATGATCGAACCCACCGAAACCGAAAGCAAGGGAACCCTTGACTGTTTCATGGAAGCTCTCGAAATGATCGCCCGTGAAGCCCGCGAAAACCCGGATAACCTGCGAAATGCGCCGCTGAAAACTCCGGTTCGCCGTCTCGATGAGGCGACTGCAGCAAGAAAGCCCGACATCAACTTCTACCGCAAACCCGAATAAGCAAATTCCGTTTTCACTTAATGTCATCGCCCGACTCGTTCGGGCGATCATTTTTTTAGCCGATCTTGAGGTGCCCCGAATTACCTCTTTTTTTGTGGTTAAAAAATTTTAAAATTTCCTGGAATAGGTACAGACGGTTAAAAAAATAGCTGGTATAATTTTAAAACTGAAAGATACGTTAAAAAAAGTTTTGAAATCAGTCGGGGAAATCATGAATAACAGTAAAATCTGCGTCTGCGCCGCAATTGTTTTTGGGTTCGCAGCTCTGGTGCTCAACCCGGCCCATGCCGACAAAAAAAAGTTCAAAAACCCTGAAATGCAGGGCTTCAAACATTTCGTTGCCGCGCTTTACGATGCGGAAGCCGCACACCGGGCTGGCGATGCCGAAGCAGAGCAGCAGCACCTCAAAATGGCTGCAAAAATGCTTGAGGGCCTGCCGACCAACACTTCAAATGCCCTGATCGAGCAGGATTTCAAAGGAATTTTAATCGAAGACGCTTTTGGGCGGGTTCATAAAAACCCATCATGGCGTCTTGAGCATATCTATCATGGTCTTTTCGACTGCACTAAAGGCGGACTGTATGAACATCTCGCCGAAGCGATTGCCAGCCACGAAAGCCGAATGCCCTATTATTCAGAAAAAACCGGCGGCAAATCCGATGCAATTTTTAAAAAAATAGCCAGCCTGCAGGGTTTGAACCTGCCGATTGCCTGGTATATCGACGCTCAGGCCCGCCGTTTTCAAAAAAATGGCATTCCCATAATCATTGGCGACCTCAAAAGCATGGCAACCATCAACCCCAGAGAAAAACCTCCGGTTTTCAAAGGCTGCATGAGCCCGGCCGACTTTGAAGAAGCTCGCCGCCTGATTCGCACTTTCCAGCAGCAATCGATTAAAGCGCTGAGAAAAAAAGATTTTGATGCGGTAGCGGCAATTACCTACAAAACCGTAAATCAGATTCGCGCAATGGAAAAAAAGCACGGCGCCCATCTGGCGATGACGGTTCACATGCTTGATTCGACCGGTTATTGTGCACTTCACGCGGCGCAATATCAAAAGCAGACTCAGGGAAAAACCGACAACCTGGCAAGGCAGTTTCTGACCATTCATGTTCTGCCAATGCAGGAATGCCTGCCCACCGACGCCAAAGCCCAGGCGATTCACCAGCTTGGTATCGGGGTTGTGGTCAATGATGTTCCTGACATACCATTTCTTGAAGAATGGCAGCGGCTTAAAAGAAGGTAAAAATCTGCAGCTTTTTGTGGTATCTTTTATGACCAGGAAAACCACAAATGAATACCACTCTTTCTTTTGCCCAGGAACTGAAAAAATACCGCTGTATCTGCTATTACCCATCAGCGGGCACCGATCTGAGCAACATTGATTTTTTTGCTTCAGGGAAAATGCTTTTTCAGGAAAGGCTTGACGCTGACAAAAGCTCGCCCCGCACCCCGGAAACAGATCAAGACCCTGATCTGTTCATTCACACAGATATCATTCAATATCAGGAATTCGTCGACGGGCTTGGTGCCTTGCCGGATAACTGCGGCGTGCATGGCGACTTCGAGGTTATTCAATTCAAAGAGTTACCAACCCTTCAAGAAGACAATCGAATTTTCGGAAATTTTGAATTTTCGGGAAAATGCTTTGAATATAAGCTGCGGGTCTGGAATTCGCCGGAAATAAAGACCCTGATTTTCTGCCTTTTAGAAAATGAATGTTTTGTTTCACGAATTCTTCTGGAAAACCAGGTAAAAGTGCCGATCATCTGGGCGAAAAACTGGAACGGCAGCCGAACTTACGGCACCTGGCTGGCCAATGTATTGAAGCCGTTGAAGACCCGAAAATTTTACTCAGACTGGCTCTGTATTCCCGGCCAGCGCGGTGAGCCGGCAAATCTTGCGGTTGCCGATAAATACCCGGAATTGATGATCAATGGGCAGGTCAGGCTGATCAGAAACAATGACATCCACTGGATCGATGAAGGGTCACATGGATGGGTTGAAGAATTCGATGTCGAAAACATTTAATTTTTTAAACAGGAATCTGTTGAATCTTTTCTCTAAAACGAAAATTTTTCGAGCCCTTCGCGTCTGACTAGCTCAATTAAATTCTTTATTCCGAAGCTTCAATGCGCTATTATATGACTTGAAAATTTTGAGCAGAATCAAATGACAACGTTAACCGACCGGACCATAACCTTACCAGACCTTGAGAAAGAGCTGTTGCGCGAAGTTCTTTCATTTTACCGGCCCCGTGAAAATGACGAAATATGGCTGGTTGGCGGCAGCATCAGAGATCTTGTCTCAGGTGCAAAAACGGTTCCTGATCTTGATCTTGCCGTTTCTTTCAACCCTCTGCCGCTGGCCAGTGAGTATTCGCGAAAGCGCAATGCAGGCTTTGTGGTGCTCGATGAAGAGCGTCAGGTGGTCAGAGTGGTCAAGTCTTATGAAAACGGCCATTACAATGTAGATATTGCCCGTTTCAGGGCTGAAAATATCGAAGCCGACCTTTGCGCCCGCGATTTCACCATTAACGCCATGGCCGCAAAGATTGAGGTTCCATTTAAATCGGCTGAGCTCAAAATTTTCGACCCATTAAATGGCTTTGAACACCTTCAGCAGAAAAAGGTCGTTGCCTGTTCGCCTCAACTGTTTATCGACGACCCGTTGCGTCTGATGCGGGCATTTCGCTTCGCCGCCCTTTTTGAAGCAGACTTTTCTGACGATCTGCAAAAAATGGTGATCGAGCAGGCCGATCTGCTGGCCACGGTTTCTGGCGAAAGAATTCGCGACGAGCTTTTCAAGGTTCTGACTACGGCCAAAAGCCACCATTGGCTGAAAATCATGGAGCAGACAGGGGTTCTCAAGATTTTTCTGCCCGAATTATCAGGTTGTGTCGGGGTTGAACAAAACGAGTGGCATCACCTCGATGTTTTCGATCATACTCTCTTAACTCTTGAGAATCTGGAAAAGCTCAGCCCCCCTGCCCCATTGCCCGACTGGTGGCCCATGCTGCAGGATTTTTTCAATGAACCGATTTCAGCGGGCCGAACCTACTGGCAAAGCCTTAAGCTTGGGTGTCTGCTCCACGATCTGGGCAAGCCAGCCTGCAGAAAAGAAAACAGTGAAAATGGCCGGATCATTTTTCACGGCCACGAAATGGAAGGGGTGCAGATGTGCAGAGAAATCTGCGAGCGCCTTCGACTTTCGGTAAATGAGCTGCATTTTCTGCAAAGAATCGTAAAAAACCACATGAGACCTGGAGTAATGCTGCAGCAGGGCATTTCAGACAAACGTCTGTTTAAATATTATTCTGAAACGGGCAGAGATGGTGTTGCGATAGCCCTGTTATCACTGGCCGACCGGCAGTCGGCCCAGGGAAGTCTTTCAGAAGAAGATATGCAGCAATTCTCAGATGGCATTGTCAGAATAATTGACGAATTTTACCAGCAGATGAAAAAGCCGAAAATGCCGCCATTCCTTAGTGGAAATGATCTGATCAGCGAATTTGGCCTCAAACCGGGCCCAAGGTTTCGCGAAATTCTGGAAGCTCTTGCCGAAGCCCAGTACACCGGCGAAATAACAGATCGCAATGAAGCAATTGCTTTTGCAAAAGAATTAATTGCCAATTTAAAATAATTACTTAATTCAACTGATAATCATTTTAACAATAGCCCATACAAAATGTCTTTTTCATATGCTCCATTGAGCCACCAGAGAATATCTATGCGTTTTTTTGGTCGGCGTGGTTTTAATGTTGAATGGCCATTCAACGCTGATTCTGGTTGAGATTTAAACAAATAATTAAACTCATTTCGCAGCCTGCTTCTTCACACAAGTTGTCGAAGCTTTTTTTCCGATTTCAAATTATTGATTTTTGCCTGAGTCAAAAGTATCCTTAAGAGATCTACAAAAATAAAAAATTAACAATCAGGTTGGAAAAATGCACAAATTTCGCTATTTTTTTGTTTTTTTCGCTGTCTTCCTGGCTGGCTGCAATGGCATTTTCGAAAGAAAAGAATCAGCTGTTTCTCCCCTCCCGAACACCGGGCCGGCTGCTCAGCAAATTGCCGGCAGGATCAGTTTGAAATTTGTTTTTCCTGACCAGACCGATTCCATTTCCCTTGCCCAGGCACTGAACTCTGCCTCCCTAAAGCCTGCGTCCATTGCTTCTCCATCGATCAGCATAACTCTATCCTTGATTAATCCCGGAAATTTCTCTCAGCCCTGCACCAAAATTGTAAAATCAGCTGTAATAGACGCATCTGGCTCCGCAGAAATTCAATTCACCGGAATTCCAGCACTTTCTGTAATCGCAGACCTTCACATTGAAGGAGGAAAACTGGCAGGTTATTCTGATTTTCATGGTATTGCCGACCTGGTGGCAAACCAGGAAAACATTATTCCGATTGGCCCACAAAATACCAGAACAAGAGAAGATATACTCGCCTCATCGCTAAGAACAATAATCTCCAGGCAGGATCTGTTTTCTCTCATCTCAGAAAAAGTTGCGGCCAGATTAAACATAATTCTTAATACATTGAATCAGCAATCAGCCACAATTCTGGAGGAAATGCTCAGCGCATTTCAAAGCTTCATGCAGGCAAACCCTCCGCTGGTTCTCGGAGTTCCAGCTGTTATAAAAGAGGTCACCCTTTCTGGCGCCGCCGCCACCGTAACCGTAACTCTTGATCAAAACCCGCTTAGCGGCCTTGAACTTCAGGTTGAGGATCAGACTTTTGCCACAACTGTTCCGATAAAAATTTCACTGACCCAGATTTCTTCAAGCCAGCTTAAAGATGGTCTCACACCTGTCACTCCGTTGATAAACATCGACACCGCCGGATACCGTGCCCAAAAACCACTTGCCCTGAAAATTCCGGCTCAGATCCAATCTGGAAACGTACCAGTAGCCATTCATTATAACAACGTTACCAGGTCGATTTCATGTCTGCCGATAATCGACAAAGATGAGACTTCATACACTGTAATGATAAACAATTTCGGCACCAGCAATTCACAGTCGGCTGCAAATTTTCGCTCGAGTCTTCTCGATTACCTCAGAGAAGGTGGCGTTCTAATTTCAGAGCTTGCGACTTCTGCGATTTCAGATCAGGTTTCAGTTGGCTTTGAACCCACGAAGCATACCTGGAGCACGGTAAATTTCGGGTCATTTCTTGCTCCCAGAGGCTTTTGCATGGGCTCAGTTCTTTCAATGAAATGGGCTTTTGCCAACCGGGTTTCGCCAACTATTTTTCAAAATTACGATGAAAACAACACTCCGGGAATCTGGGCCGACGACAACAAAGTTATCAGGCTGGCATCGATGATTCAAAAAGATGCAAACTATAATAACGGGCTTTCGAGAGCAGTAATGAGATTTTCTCAGATTGACGACACCTGGACCTTCAACCAGTTTAAAGCCGCCCTCTACATTACCCAGGAACCACAATTCATTGCTGCCTGGGATGAAAACCGCCGAAACGGACACGCCCTTCTGGTGATTGGCACAGATTTAGACCCGGCTCTCGGTTTAAAAAGTCTAATTCTGGTGGACCCCAATTTTCCAGGTAAGACTACCCCTCTTCCGCTTCCGTACGGAAGATTCCCGACAACCAGTTTTTCTCAGAAATTGGGTGATACTGTCTTAAATTATTCGGTTTATGAGCACATTGGGGCCTGGGCCATAATCGATGCGGATTTAATGGCGCAAAGATGGGCGGAATTCACCAGTGGCACAATCGGGAATGGTTATTTCCCAAAAACCACTCTCAAAATCATTACTTCCGGCGGCGAAAAGATCGCTCTTGAAGACCTGAATATAATTGCCGGCGAAAAAATAAAAATTAAAAAAGAAGAAACCTATAACGGCGTGCAAATTAATGGTCGAATGATTTTTGCCCAGAACTGGAGTGTCTGGCTTTATAGAGGCAATTCTGAAAGTGCCACCATTTGCGATGGTAGAGTAATGGAAAACGAAACCGAATATTCCCTGCAGATCAATCTTCAGGCAAATGAAGAAAAAATCGGGCTGTGCACCGTAGCATTCGCACCCGGAGAGAATGTCATCTGGAATGGAGCCGATCTAAGAGACTCTGAAGGCAGATTCCCTTCATGGGTTGATTTTCGCTGGGCAACATTCAAAAAGCTGCAACCGCCATCAAACTTAAAAGCGTTAAGTCAAGGCAACAGTATAAGCCTCTCCTGGGACCCCGCAGAAGGAGCAAAATCTTACACCGTCTATTACAGCAATAGTCCTGGAGTTGCAACCGCTACCGCAAATAAGATTGAAAATGCAATCGGCCCGTACACCAGCTCAGGGCTGGCAGAAGGCACCTATTATTATATCGTTACTTCGAATAATGTTCATGGTGAATCGGCCCCTTCAACTGAAGTTTCTGCCAAAATTGGGCAGAAAATCGAATATGCAATAGACAGCCAGCATAAAATGCAATTTCTTGAAGTCCTTCCTGGCGATTTTACCATGGGCTCACCAGATACAGAAGGCTCATCAGACCAGAGACCACAACATCAGGTCGCGATCAGTCAAGGTTTCGAAATGGGAATCTTTGAAGTGACACAATACGAATACAAAGCAATAATGGGGATCAATCCGGCATTTTATGTTTCGGGCAAAGCCGACACCTACACCGACACAACGAATCTGCCGGTTGAAAACGTAACCTGGTATGATGCCATCAATTTTTGCAATCAACTGAGCATTAAACTTGGCTATTCGGCATGCTATCAGAATCAGAATGGTGAAACCACAATCAGCAACGGAGACCAGGTAACCAGAAATTATTCTGCAAGCGGTTTCAGACTTCCCACAGAAGCAGAATGGGAATATGCCTGCCGGGAAAAAACCACAACGACTTTTTTCTGGGGTAACGAGAATGACAGCACAACCCTGAACAAATTCAGCTGGTATAATAAGAATGCCAGCGAATACTGGGTTGAACCTCATGCGGAAAAGCAGGGCCCCCAACCGGTTGGAAGCAAAACCGCCAACAGCAGAGGATTTTTCGATATGGCCGGAAACGTTAATGAATGGTGCTGGGATATCTACAGCGCAACCTATTACTCGACAAGCCCCACATTTGATCCTGCCGGGCCAGAAACCGGCACAAACAGAGTTTTCAGAGGCGGCGGCTGGAATGACACTTATCAGAGCCTGTCTTCTGCTGCAAGAACCGGCACCTTTTCTCAGAACAAATTCTACAATCTTGGCTTCAGAGTTTGCAGAAGTCGTTAGAGGAAATTTTCTGCCAGGGCCTGGAGCTTAGCCTTTTTTTGAGATTTTGCTGAAGTTGCCTTTGCAAAATAATTAATTTATATTTTAAAATTATCGTTTAATTCAACCGGTAATCATTTTTACAATAACCCAGACAATAAAACCTGCCAGTGCACTTAGAAAAATCCAGAGGCCGACGCTTCCTTCGCCTTTTATGTCTTTTTCATATTCTCCATCGAACCATGAAATCAGATTTGGTTTGAAGCAATATTGAAGCGACTCTTTGAATTTTTTTTCATTTCCAAATATCGGTTTGAATAAAATTACCAGGAAAAGCAACCCGGTTAAAAGACCTAACGCATCTGCCATTTTGCCTCTCTCTTCTTCTGATCCAGATCTTAACGAGTTATTCTTCGTAACAATCAGGGGCCGTTCGCCCGTAAATGCCGGGTCTTTCTTTAACAACCCGGGGTTGAAAAGGAAAAACCGCTGACATATCAATTTCGAGACCACTAAAAAGGCTGACACTTATTTTAGCCTGGTCATCAAAAATCTGGGGTGAATTAAAGAGGCCCGAACTGTTTAACAGATACACCGTAACCAGCCGATTTGCCGGGTCAATAATCCAGAACTCCCTTACTCCATGCTTTTCATACAGGGCGCGTTTTATGATGCAGTCTTTGGCCGCAGTGGCCGGCGACAGAATTTCGATAATTAAATCCGGGGCACCACGACACCCCTTTTTGTCGAGTTTCTTTTCATCACACACCACCAGAATGTTTGGCTGAACAACCGTTCTTACTTGATTATCGCTTTCATCTGAATCGGGCAGACGCACATCAAAAGGCGCAAAATAAGCCTTGCAGGGTTTCCCTTTCAGGAAACCGGCAATTTCAAGAAACAGGGCGCCGGCTATATCAGCATGCTGTTTTGATGGCGCCGGGGTCATATCATAAACGATGCCGTTGATTAATTCGCATCGCTCATCATCAGGCCATGAGCAATATTCAC
>JBMOKV010000368.1:0-1704 GCA_049325495.1 Candidatus Rifleibacteriota bacterium
GAATTTCGAATCTGGCCTGTTTTATCGATGATTTTTCCTGGGGTTTTTCCATTGCTGTTTCAAGGCGCCTCGGGATTCAGCCTGACGCCCGCTTCCTGCAGTTTTTCAATTTTTTTGTCTGAAATTCCCTTAACCCGGTCGTTCAAGTCGCGCCAGTCGGCAAACTGGCCATAACTTCGTTCAAGTAGAATGTTGCGGGCAGTTGCTGTCCCGATTCCGGGGCAAACCAGCAATTGTTCAAAAGTGGCATTGTTGATGAAAATATGATCTGGCTTAAATTGATGATTTTCAACAACCATGGGCTGCCCGGGCTGGTCGAGGCTTTGAACCGAAATCGATGCTTTTCCAGCGGGCACGGCATTTGAAAGGTGAACCAATCCTGGTGCCAGCAAACTCCAGATCAGCCCGAAAACCAGTGGCAATGCGGCCAGAACTCTGGCCTGGCGCATTTCTTTTTCTGTCAATTCAGGCATAGCAGCCAGCCTTTCTCGGTTTTTCTTGCCGTAATCGGTTTCCCTCCGGCCGCTGATTTAACCCATTTGCAGGTTGAAAAACATGAAACAGGATCGCTTGAAAAACAGTTTTTATCAAAAACCGCCCAATGCCAGCCTCCTTTTTCTGAAGCAAATCTTACCGGCAGACAATCTGGGTAAAATTCAAGCAATTGTTTGATGTTATAAGTTTTGTGAAGCCGGCTGATCATTGATAATGCAAAAACCGGGGCGAATGGGTAAAGACAGCAGGCTGTAAGATTCAAAGCTTTTTCCGGCATACCGGTCGAGGGCCATGAGCTTTTTGATGCTCTGCGAATCAGGGCTAATGCGGCGTTTGGCTTTTTTCTGGTCACGACATTGTCATAAGCCTGAAGAAATGCTTCAAACCAGATTGCCGGGGAAAATTCCGTCTTTGCCGGCGGGTTTTGAAACAACCTGGCAAGCCAGCGAAAAGCACTGTCAAGATGAGAAACCGTAACGGCTTCGTTCTGAGCAATGATTTTTGCCAGGCGACCGGCATCATAACCATATTCCGCCAACAATTCAGCATCAATTCGGCCCTGATTGACCAGCGGGTCGGGAATCATGGAAAAATTGCCTTCATGGCTCTGCTCAAATCGGTGAACAAGGTCGATTGACAGATCCGATAGTCCCGGCGAAACCGGCCATTTGCCGGCAAGTTTCTGCATCTGGTGCGGGTTGAATCTCTCGCTCAATTTGTCAGAATTCCCCAGAGTTTTTGCGTTTTTTCATTGTTGATGCCGGCTTCAGTAGTGGCAAAGAATAACAGTTCTCTTGCCTGGTCGATGATCAGGGGTTCTTCGAGAGCTTTTCCGCATGCGATTAAAAATCTGATTTCAAATAGAAAAAAATCCGCATCCCCTTCAACAGATTTTTGTTCGACAGTCTTCAGCTCTTTAAGTGCTTTCTCAATGTCTCCAGCAGCAAAATCACTGCAGAGTTTCGCTACGCTTTCAGCAGTTTCGACCAGTCGGGCAATCTGCGGTTTTCTTTCGGAGTCGGTTATGCTTTGCAAAAATTTTTGAGCCTTTTCAACCCATTTTTTATCCGGTTCAAGGGCGAAAAATCCATCGTAAGCTGCTGCCAGACAGGTACTGACAAGTATTTCGTCGATATCTGAAGAATTTAAATAATCTTCGTTGCGTTTGAAAATGCGAAAAACCTTTAGAGTGAAGGTAAAGGTTTTTCG
>JBMOKV010000369.1:0-13085 GCA_049325495.1 Candidatus Rifleibacteriota bacterium
CATACAAACGTCCTCCCGAAAGGGAATTATAACAGCTCAGAGGCCAGAGCGGACAACGAAGACCTTTCAGATTTATGAAGAATGATGTGGCCGAAAAGATTATGGTCTTTGAACTTTTCAATTACGAAGTTCAGGCCGTTTGAAGAGCTGTCGAGGTAAGGGTTGTCGATCTGGTATGGGTCTCCGGTCAGTACTACTTTGGTGCCATCGCCGGCGCGGCTTACGATGGTTTTTACTTCATGCGGAGTAAGGTTCTGGGCTTCATCGACGATCAGAAACTGTTTTGGTATGCTTCGGCCTCTGATGTAGGTAATGGCCTCAATCTGAACTTTCTGGGATTCGATGAGGAATCTGATTTTTTTATCGACATCGTCGGAATTCTTGTAGAGGCGGTCCATGACGAATTCCAGGTTATCGAAGATTGGCTGCATCCAGTGACTGAGTTTTTCATCTTTGGAGCCTGGCAGATAGCCGATATCTTTGCCGAGGGGCATGATCGGGCGGCTGACCAGCAGCTTGCGGAAAAGGTGCTCATCGATTGTTTTCTGCAGACCACAGGCAAGTGCCAGCAGGGTTTTGCCGGTACCGGCTCTTCCGACCAGAGACACCAGTTGGATTTCATTGCAAAGCAGCAGCTCGATGGCGAACTTCTGCTGCAGATTCAGGGGTTCGACGCCCCAGGGCTTGGCCGCCAGGTGATAGAGCGGCAACAGCTTTTTCTGTTGGCCGTTGTATTTGGCAAGGGCGGTCTTGTTTTCGTTTTCGGCGGCTTTAAGCAGCACAAATTCATTTCTGAACAGGTCGTTTTCAGGATAGTCGAGGCCTTCATCGCGCAGAAAGGCTTCAATTCGGCTTACCGGCATAACCAGTTCACGCCATCCGGAATAGAGTTCGTCGATATCGACCTTGTTGGTTTCGAAATCTTCGGTGGGAATTCCGAGAGCATCGGCTTTAATGCGGCAGTTGATATCTTTACTGATCAGATAGACGTTTTTGTTCTGGTTTTTGAGTTGCAGAGCACAGGCGAGAATACGGTTATCGACTTTATTTGCATCGAGACCGAAAGGCAGCTCCATGGCATTATCGAGAACGATCTGCATCGTACCGCCATTAGCCATGGCGACCCCGGTGCTGAGATTGCCGCGATGACGCAGTTCGTCGAGCTCCCTTGAAGCCTGTCGGGCCTCACGGCCGCGCTCATCGTTAAACCCCTTGAATCGGTCGAGTTCCTCAATAACGCCAAGCGGAATCACAACATCGTTGTCTTTGAACGAGAAAAGAGACTGATGACTGTGAAGAATAACGTTGGTATCAACCACAAAGGTTTTTTTCATTAAGCAGCATCCTATCTAAAAAAAGTTGGCCATATCCTGAAGAAATTAGCACAGGGCCTGAAACTATGTCAAACATTGATAAAATTCAGGTCGATGCAAAAATGGTTAAGTTTCAGGTGAACTGTTCCGATAAAAGATAGCGGGAAAATATTTTTTTCCCGGCAAAATAGGGCAAAAGCCCTGATTAAGCGAAAGGAACAGAAGTTCCATGAATATACGGCATCATTCATATCTTCTGGGTTGTGTACTGGCTCTGGCCATGTCCGGCGCGGCCATGGCCCAGTCATACTACGAAGCTGCCCCGATGGAGGGGTATTCGATGGACCCGCCTTACCGGGAAAGCCATCTGTATCATAACGACAACAGCAGTTCGGTCAACGCCGACAGCAGCTGGGTAGAGCACGACAGCCTGCCGACCGGTCACCAGACCTATGTCATCAAAAAGGGCGATACTCTTGGTTCGATATCGAAAAAGTTTTTCGGTTCGACCAGGCAATGGAAGGAAATTGCCAGAGCCAACGGCATTTCTGATCCGGCGAAAATCAAAATCGGCCAGATGCTGGAAATTCCGACCACCGACCGCGAAGCGGGAAGTGGGGTAATTTACCGGCAGCGCAGCCGGTACATCGCCGACCCCGCAACGGTGCAGACAGCCCCGGAACCGGCAGCGGCTCTGCCTCTGCCACCTGTGACTCAGAATGACGATGCCGTATTGTATTCAGATGCAGGACTTCCTCAGATAATTCTTCCGGGCGACAAGCCCAAAAATCGTGGTAAAAGCGACCATCACGTGACTTTCAATGGTTTAACCGGCCTGGTAAATACCTTTGCCGCTTATCCGCTGGGCGAAAACGTTTTTTCAACAGCATTCGGGGTGGTCTGGAACAAAATCACCCGGCGCGAAGGTGACCGGCTGAAAAACGGTGAAGATGCAGACTATTGGGAATTTCCGATGCTGATGACCTATGCGGGGGAAAACTTCGAAGTGGCCTTCAAATTGCCATTTGAATCCTATGATGTTTTTGCCCCGATCACCTATAACTTCAGAGATGGCACCGATTCTGGAATGGGCGATGCGGCGCTGCGCCTGAAATTCACCTCACAGAACGACGACATGGCATCATGCCTCGGCCTGGGCGCCATTTTCCCGACCAGCGACATTGAGATCGGCAACACCGAAAATGACAACGCCTGGGAAGTTTTCGCCGGCATTTCGAGCAAAAAGAAAGAAGGTGGCAATTTTCACGTAAACGGCGGATATCAGGCCGGTGACGGCAATACCAGCCACGAGGGAATCTTCGTTAACGCCGGTTTTGAATACGATCCCAACGAATCGTTCACCTTCATGGGGGAAATTAACTTTTACAACCGCATCAACAGTGGCCGCAGCACCGACCTTAACCTGGGCATGCGCTACCATGTAAAAGAAGGAATGTCCCTGACTCTGGCGGCGCCCATTGCGCTGAGCAACGACATGTTCTTCGGTTACGACTACCGCCTGCAGGGTATGCTGCAGTACCACTACTGATAAAACACAAAAAATCCCGGCATTTCTGCCGGGATTTTTTTTTTGCAGAATATCAGGGTTTCAGAAGGTCGAAGCGGATTATGCCGTCGAAGAGGTCGATCTGGTTTATTTTTACCTTAACCGGCATGCCGACTTTAAGATCGAAACCGGGCAGGCGGCAATGGCGAAACGAGCAGAGAAATTCACAGTAAAAAGTAACGTCATTGTTGGAAAAATCGACGACCACCCCGTCGAAAACCAGAGTTTCGGATTTCTGTCGTTGTTTCAAATATTTATATAAAAAGTATCGTTCCCGGTCACGCATGATTTCATCGGCACGGACGATGGCTTCGTCGGCAATCATCATCGCCTGATTCAATTCAGACTGGGAATAAGGCAGCGGCTGTTTTTTAATTGCCGCCTTGATCTGGCGATGCAGCAGAAGATCAGCATAGCGGCGCAATGGCGAAGTGACCTGGGTATAGGAATCAAGTCCGAGAGAAGCGTGGCGACCGGCATGAACGCTCACCGAGGTTTTTCTGAAAGATTTCAGAGCACTGTAGAACGTTAGAGGATCAAAGGTTTCAGAGAATTTCGCCTCGATTTCCCCCATTTCCTGAATGCGGTAAAGACAGGGCACTGAATTACTGCGGCACCATTCGGCAGCGGCATGGTTGGCCCAGATCATGAATTCAGCAATCATTCCGGCGGTAAGATCATCACGATTGCGGTGTGACACCTGAATTTCGCCATCGATCACCTTAACTTCCAGTTCGGGCTGGCGCGGAAACATCACTGCCCCACCCTCGGCCCGGCGGCTTTTCAATTTTTCGGCAAGAGAAAGGGCGGTGGCCAGCCAGGCATCAGAATCAACGAGCAGGTCTGCTTTATCATATTCAGTGGCGCATTCGATGCGGATAACCGATTCGCAGATTTCGAGCTTCTGCAGAACAATTTCGGGAGAAAAGCTCAGTATGAAGGTCAGGGCATAGCGATCAGCACCTTCTGCGAGACTCAGAAAATGTTCAGAAATGCCCGGGGGCAGCATATGAATGCGGCTGTCGGGCATATAAATCGAGCTGCCACGTCTGGCGGCTTCAATATCGAGAGGTGAACCGGGCTCAATGAATTCGGCAGGGTCGGCAACATGAACAAACAGCCGGTAACCGCCTTCAGAAGACAATTCCCATGAGAATGCATCATCACGGTCTTTTGAACCTGGGGTATCGATCGCCCAGGTTTTGAGGTGACGAAGATCGTTTCTTTGAGGCAATCGCAGCGAAAAATCCGATTCTTTTGTCGCCAGGTTTTCGGCCAGATTCTGGAGTTCCCGGGAGAATTCGACGGGTACATGGTATTTTACCAGCAGCAGATTTTCATCGACGCCGATAACACCAGATGCCGAGAGAGCGGCATGCAGTTTTCGCGGATTTGCCAGCCCGGCACGTTCGAGGGCTGCCATCAGCCTTTTGTTAATCTGAGCTTCTTCGCCGGCAGCGATAAACAGTTTCAGTTCGGTTAAGCGGGCAGACAGTTGTTCAGAAAGAGGCTGACCACTCTGCAGAGCCGAAAGATCAGCGGCCATCTGCGCTTCTTCGTTTTCCAGCGCCTGTTTTTTCTCGATCTGCTGTTTGATCAGCCGCATTTCATCGGCATTCATCGGGGTATAGTTTCCGTTTTTTTCTTTAAAATACAGTCGGTCGGCAGTCAGGGCACGCAACATGGCCGCCACCGCATCTTCATCATCTGGTTCGGCCACGAATCCGGCAAGTTCGTGCAGCGTGAAGCTGCGGGTTTCTTCGGCAAGCAATTCATGTATTTCTGAAAGATCGAATTCTTCAGAACGTTTCTGGCGGCGCAGGTCGATTTCATGAATGGCATTGCGACAGGCCTCGCGGTCAGAGACACTGATTACTGCCCTATTGGTTGCGTGCAGAATTTTCTTTTCGGTTACCGTCGTTTCTTTGCCGTTGGGCAAAAGAAGCCTGACATTTCCTCCGGCACAGCCGAGAACTGCGGCAAAACCTGGCTCAGTTCCTCTGGCCGAAAATTCTACGAGGCATCCGGCGACAAGAATCATGACTATCTCCTGCGATTGAATGGAATTATCTTAACACGCGGACAGCCTTAAAATAAAACGCAAATGCCAGGCAAAACAAAAACTGCCGTTCAGCAGACCAGACCGGGCAAAACGATTTCAAACCTCGAACCCGAGCCAAGCTGACTTTCAACCCTGATTTCGCCGTTCAGACCGCTGACCAGCTTTTTCACGATGCTCAGGCCAAGACCAATACCGCCATATTTGCGGTTGGTGCCAAGGCTGACCTGGTAAAAAGCATCGAAAATCTTTTCATGTTGTTCTTTTGATATGCCTATTCCACCATCAGTGACTGCAATTATCAGGTCTTTAGCGGATTTAGAGATTTCAAGAGTTACCGGTGTGCCATTACTGAATTTAAATGCATTCACCAGCAGGTTGGAAATAATATGCTGAATCGAGGGCTTGTCTGCCTCCAGTTTGAGCATTGGATCGGGAATTAATTCGCGAAAATCGGAATGAAAACCTTTTTTATGGGTATCGCTGATTGATCTGACGAAGGGAAGGAGATCCTGGAGCAGAAAAACTTCTTTTACATAATTGTAATTGCCGCTTTCGAGCTGGGAAAATTCAAGCAGACCGTCAACCATTGCCTTTAGAGCATCTGAACTCGATTCAATCTGGGCGGCAATTTCAGCAATCTTACCGGATTCATAAAGTTTCTGCAAAGAACCGCTGCGCAACAGGGCACTATAGCCTTTGATGGCAGTCAACGGCGTTTTAAGCTCATGACTCATCATTGCAAGAAATTCAGACTTGGCTTTGCTGGCTTCTTCTGCCCGCTCTTTGGCGAGTAGAAGCTCTTCCTGAGTTTTCTGACGCAGGCGGATTTCCTGTTCAAGCTCGCCGATCGCTTCCTGTTTCTGCTGGGTTTCTTCTCGAGACTTCATCAATTCCGTGAGTGTAGCCTTGATGTTGTTTTCAAGACGTCGGTAAACTGCCAGGCCTTCACTTTCGCCGAAAAGCTCGGTCAGGGTAATGGCGGGGGGAAGTTTGTTGGTGTCGAGAGCCAGAAGAATTTTTATGGTCGCCTGAGTTCTTCTAACACCGCACGCCACAAGAACATACCCCATTGCGATGATCATGTTAACCGGGTTGGAAGGAATTTCGAGAATGGGCACTTTTGGAAAAAGGCCGGCGTAAATCGCGCAGCCAAAGCTCATGGCAACCATGCCCAGCGCAATCAGCCTTGCCGAAAAAACCAGCTCCCCGGTACCGGTCTGCCAGACATAAAGGCTGACCGAAGCGAGATAGCCACCGGTCATCGAATAGAGCACTCCGAAGAGAAATTCTTTCAGATTTGGTATTGCAGAAAGGGTTTCAAGAGATCCGGCGTTGAAAATTTTCATCATGATTTCCAGATTCATGGTCGTGGGAATCATGGCGTAGGTGGCCACGAAAAGAAAATAATAGATCCATGGCTGGCGGTTGAACTGAACTCGGCAGACCTGGCCAAGAAAATGAATGCCGGGAAATGCGAGCAGCATGGCGAAAACGAAAACCAGATTGGTGAACATACTCTGCTTGAACTGGGTGATTCCGTTTATCCAGAGAATGTAATCGATGGAATTTCCCATGGCAGCGCCAATGAATGAGATGGACAGAAAGAACATGTAGTCGCGAGCCACGCTTTTGCTTGAAAGCACGGCCCAGCTGTAGAAAGCCTGCGATGCGGCCAAAATATTGAAAGAAACAAAGACGAAATAAAGAATTTTGCCATGTAAAAAAGTGCCATAATTGATGTTCAGAAGGTAACAGACCAGGTAAGCCAGCGTAAACCCGATTACAACTGACCAGATAATAGCCAGTTCCTGAAACGAACAGGCTTTGAAGAGAACGTTGTATTTCTCGATCTGATTTTTCAGCTCCTGAGAATCACCGCCCGGATATTCTAACTCTATTGGTGAGCTCTGAGCGTGGCTATGAGTCGGAAGAATCTCCTGCTCGATTTCTTCTGCAGCCATAATTAATCCAATCTATCCTCTAGAATTGCGCCCCGATACATTCTTGTATAAAATTTTAGCAGAATCCAGCGAAAAACAAAACATAATTTTCTGCCCCGATCTGAGGGTTGTGGCACAGCCCTGAATGAGAAAATCCCATTCATTGTGAGGTGGTTTTGCATCAAGTTGAAGCCACAAAAGGGATTTTGTTTTCAGGATATGCTATAATGATTGCTGATTTTCATCACGGAGTGTACATAATGAAATTTAAGCATTTGCCTGGCATACTATTGCTGGCAGTCCTGGTATGGTTTACCGGCTGCTACAGCAATCCGAGCGCCGTAGAAACAGCCACGATCAACGAAGCAACCGGTTACGCCAACCTCAATGTGGTTTTGAGCCCTGAAACGGTAAGCAGTATCAGAGCAGCGACTACAGCTTATACGGTTAAAATAGTGGTTCTGGTTGCGAATCCCGGCAACACGACCACTCCTTATTACAAGCTGGTTAAGGAAATCGAAATCAACACAAATGCGGGCACAGCCGAAGCCAGTTTTGGTGCAGTTCCCGCAAAACCGGTGGTGGTTCAGGTAGTGCTTAACAATGCCTCAATCAGCGGCAACCGAATTTTCCACGCCGCTACTGATCTTAAAGCGAACGAAACAAAAACGGTAACTCCGGTAACTGCGGGCTCAGGCAGTACAACAGATCTGATAGCCCGGGTAGCCCTGGAGTTTTTCAACAACCCGACCCTGATGGGCGGTGCAACCGATACTCTCACCCAGATCATCGAAACAGCGGCCGGCAGTCAGACCGACTTCGGCACCATTCTCAACAGTGCGGTTCAGTCGGCAAATCCCAGCGGCATTGTTCTTCTTGCCAAAGACACGGTGGCCACTTCAATCAAAATCGGTGAAACGGTAAAGACTGCCGGTGAAATTTTCAATGGTGCCACAGCATGGACCACGACTCCCGACAATTTTCAGGCAAGAAACATCATCAGGCAGGGCCTGAATGGTTTTGGCCTGGTTCACTGGGAACATGCCAGCGAGAATGACAATGCAATAACGAAAATCAACACAACTACTTTTGCCAGAACTTCTTTCTGTAGAAACTTTGGTGCTCTGAGTCATTTTGTCATGTTAAAAGACGGGTCGATCATTTCGGCGGGCTTCAACAACAAGAAAAACACGCCGGTTATTTTCCGATGGGATGGCAGCAGCGATGCTTCGACCTATTCCGACACTGGCAGTTCAAATACCAATTTAAAATGGTCGAACTATTTTTCCGAGCTGGGCACCGATCTTTCCGGCTACAGCGTTGAAACTCTGATTACCGATTATGAAACACTGGTTTATCTGATTTTAAAAAAGGCTGACAACACCAGAGTTGAATACCGCATCAATATCGATACCGGTGCCAGGGTTCTTGTTCCTGGGTCAGTTGAAGAAGGCCTGCAGTTGGTGACCGCATATTATCCCCAATTGCGTGCAATTCTCGAAAACAACACCCTTTCCGACACCCAGAGAGCTGCGCAGTTTATGGCTTATATAGCCGATGATTTCACCAATATTGCGGGAACTCCAAACATGAAAAGCGACCTTGAAGCCGTAACTTTAGCCCGCTTTCAGAAGTATAAGATACTCGAATACCGATTGAATCTGGTCAACATTAAATCTCTCAGCAGCACTTCAATAGAGGTTGAAACTGAGATGTACATTGTGGTTCAGAACAAGACCACCAATGCGAAAATTTATGTAGAAAAAACTCCCAACCCCAAAATAATCTGGAAACTCTATGGCACCAGCTGGAAGATTTTCAGCGGCCTGCCTTACACAGCTGACGAGCTCGGCAGCGCGATCTGATTAAACAGAGGTTTAAAATGAAAAAACTGATTTCTTTATTCGTTCTTTTTCTGATGGCATTTGCAATCACCGGTTGCGGTGGAGGCGGCGGTGGTGGAGCAAGTGACAACAATGCTCCGGTCGGCAAGACCATCACTCAAACTGCTTCAGTACAGGATTTTATCGCAACAGAATTCGCAGATAAATTCAAACAGCTCAACACCAATTTTACCGCGTTGAATTCGAATTTGCGTGCTTCCAGCAAAACCACCCTTGGCACGGGACAATACAAAGTCTCTTACGGCCCGGCAGATGTAGTAAACAATTTCGGCAAGAGTTATACCTACACTTCCGGAGATCAGACCTTCACCCAGAAAGACCTGGCCGGGAACCTGACAGACACAAAAACCGATGTCAACACCCTGGAAATTTCGACCTCTCAGTTGAAAGCCACTTATGTCAGCAATGGCGACAATTACAGCGTGACCTATAACGGTAAGGTTACCTATTCTGGCTTAAAAAGCGGCGACACCTACACAATCACCACAGAAAACATGAGTTTTGCCGCAATTATTAACGCTTATCATCAGATTCAATGGACGGTTAACGGAAACATAACGGTAAACAAAACCAGCTTCCCATATCCTGCAGCTGGCAGTAAAGAAACCGGCTCTCTGGTTCTCGACAATCAGCAGTATGATTACACTGTAACCTATGATGGAACCAGCAAAGCAACCATGGATTTCTCAGGCCCGGAAACCTTCCAGATGAAGGTAGACCTGGCTCAGGCTGCGGTTACCGATCTGTTAAAAAGCGATCTATCCAAAGACTATCCGCAGCTGTTCAATGCCTATGCAGTGATGCAGACAGCCCTGCAGGATAACAATAAAAGTTCTGCGGACAGAATGGCGCTTTTCAGCCCCAATATAGCCGACGATTTCGTCAACACCACAGATGTTGCCAACAAAAAGTCTGAGTTGATAGAGATTACCCAGAGTCGCCTCGACCGATATATCGTAAATTCTTATCGTTTCACTCCCAAGAGCTACAAGAAGGTCAGTGAAACCGAAGTTCATGTGGTAACCGATATGTTTATCGACGTAACCAGAAAACCTGGAGCTACCGGTGCCGTTTCGGCCGCAGAGGTTCCCCTTCCCGGTCAGACGGTAATCTGGAAACTGTATGGCACCGAATGGAAGGTATACAAGGGAATTCCCTACACATCTTCGGAAGTCGGAATTTAAAATTTTGCTTGAAAAGCTCAATCATTTAAAAGCGATTGAGCTTTTTTTCTAAGCATTAACACAAACGGAGGATCTAATGGCAGCAGAACTATTTGAGATCAGACTATCTCGCAAACTTCTTTTCATTCTTACCGTGGTGGGTCTGGTGTTTTTTCTGGCGGGATTGGAAATCGGATTCTTTCACAAGGTTCTCGGCAGTGAGTTCGGTGCCGACAAACCGATTGTTAAATGGATATTCGTCGGAATTGCGTTGTTTATCGGTGGAGCAATTTTTATAAACTGCTTCTTCTACCTGATTTCACCGCCGGTAATGCTGCGGGTAACCCGTGACAAAATCTGGTTTGGCGCCGGGTTCAGATATAACCTTTTTGAAATGCCGGCAAAACTCGTTGATAGCATTGAAACTTATACTCAGGAATCCAATCTTGAGGTTGATGGGAAAAGAGCGATGGTGGAAGGCGGCACGTGCATCCATTTTAAAAACGACCCTTCTATTCCTAATTCAAAGGCAACTTCGGCCGGAATAACCTATATGGGTTACAATTTAAGGATTTTTTCCGGCTATGCCAACATCGGCAGTAGAGAGGCAGTTGCGGCGATAAAAGAAATTCTGGGCAAAAAATAAAATAGTCAGTCGCGGTCACCGCGGTCAACCTGGCGGAACAGTTTGACCACGGTGCGCCCAAGGTCATCAAGGCGAGCAAAATTATCCATCAAAGGTTCCAGGAAAGATGGATTCCACAGGTCGAATTCTTCGCCATCGGCGACGCCGAGCTGCATCGGGTAAACCAGAATAAAGTTATTTGTTTTAAAATATTTGTTTAAATACTTCGGAATTTTTTCCATTATTCGATTGTAAGAAAGCCGGTTTTTTCGGCTCATAATAATCATCAGATTATCATCATTCTTAACTTCGCGGGCCAGAATGAGAAAATCCTCCCAGTCGTTGAAGGGGTGAAATTCCGCATCGACCGGGTAAGTTCGATGCAGTTCCCGCAGGTACTTCACGGTTTTTTCATTGGCAAAAAAAACCAGTTTCGACCCGGTATTGCGGCCGATATTCCAGATTTTGGTCATCCAGAATGGGAACCCGACTTCGCGTTCGGCATGTTCAGGCACCACCACGATGTCGCGCTTGATTGTTGCCAGGGGCTGGGTTGATTTGTAAATAAGGGTAGTAGTATTGCACTGGCTGAGAATGCCCTCGGTAAGATTTCCGAGAAAAGTGTCAGATATGCCCTTCTGATGGTGCAGCCCGAGTATGATATCGGTAATTTTATGTTGTCTGACGATTCCGCTGATGCCGTTGATCAGATTGAGATCGTAGCGCAACAGTTTTTTCAGTTCAACATCTGCCGACGCCGCAACATGTTGGGCCCGGTCGAGAATTTTCTGCGCCTTCTTTTCTGCACTTTCGTCGTAACCTTCGTGATCGATCACAGTCAGTGCAAAAAAACCCTCGCGATTCTGTTTTGATTTAACGGTAAGACTCAGGTGAACCAGTTCTTCGGCGGTGTCGGCATAGCCAATAGGTATAAGAATTCTTTCTTCGGAAACGGGAGCCGAGCTGTCACGCTCCGCGCTTTCTTTCAGGGCCAGCGATTCGGCACCCTGTTGCGTGGAAAAAGAAGCGATGGTGCAGGTTACGAGAATCATGAGAATTGTGCCATTAAGAATGCTTTCGCCGAGCAATCTTACCGGAACGCCATCAGCACCAGTTTCAAGGATGATATTATAGCCGACCAGTACCGCTGCCAGAGTAGCGGCTGCCTGAGCGCTGCTCAGGCCAAAAATGATGCGGCGTTCATCACGGGAAAAATGATAGATTTTCTGAGTAACGAGAGCAGCAAGGTATTTGGATGCAAGGGCGATTACCGTCATGGTGAAAGCGACGATTATGGTTTCACGATCTTTGAAGAAGGCCTGATAATCGACAAGCATGCCGACCCCGATCAGAAAGAATGGGATAAACAGGGCGTTGCCGACGAATTCAAGGCGATTCATAAGCGGCGAGGTGCGCGGAATCAGGCGATTAAGCGCCAGGCCGGCAAGAAATGCCCCGATAATCGGTTCAAAGCCGGCGGCTTCGGCAGCGAAAGCTCCCATGAAAACCATTGCCAGAACGAAATTATATTGCAGAATGCTGTTTTCAAATCGTTTGAAGAACCAGCGGCCAATCAGGGGAAAGAGCAGAAAAACTCCGGCGCTGAAGGCGATGAAAGAACCGGCCATTTTCAGCCAGAAACCATCGGTCACTTTTCCGGTAACCATGCCAACCACGGCGGCAAGCACCACCAGGGCGAGCGTGTCGGTAATCATGGTTCCGCCGACGGCAATATTTACCGCACGATTTCTGGTAACACCGAAGCGGCTGACGATCGGATATGCGATCAGGGTGTGAGACGCAAACATGCTTGCCAGCAGCACTGACGTAATAGTAGAAAAGCCCAGCACATAAATTCCCGCCGCGATTCCCATAATCATGGGAATCGAAAAGGTGAAAAAGCCAAAAACCAGGCTTTTTCCACTGTTTTTGCGAAAATCTGCCAGGTCTATTTCAAGTCCGGCCAGGAACATTATGTAGAGAAGGCCGACGGTGCCGAACAGAACGATACTGCTGTCGCGGGTCATCAGATTGAACCCGTGGGGTCCGACGACGGCGCCCGCGAAGATCATTCCTATAAGATGGGGCACTTTAAGGCGATCGAGCAGAATAGGAGCAAGCAGGGTGATATATAGAATCAGAGAAAAGATCAATACCGGGTTTTTCAACGGCAGAGTCAGTTCAAGAATATGCAACGCCATGCTCCATGATTGTTAATTCTATTAACTTAATAACACAAATCTGCCATTTTTTCGCAATTTATGCCGCAAATAATCAGCATTTTCAGGTCAGCTTTCGACTTGAGCTTTCATTGTTAAATTGGAAATTTCAGCGTTTAGCACCTTTATCGAAAACATCTCACCGGGCCTAAAAGCCGTAGACCGCTTAAAAAATTTTCTCGATCGTTTCGGTTGTGTATACCACAGGCACTGGCGCACATTGAAATTTTGTATAGAATTAAAAAATAACCAAATCAAAAAGGCGGCCTTTTATGAAGAAGAGTTCAGTATC
>JBMOKV010000370.1:0-1695 GCA_049325495.1 Candidatus Rifleibacteriota bacterium
CGATCTGGTCGGGGCCGAAACGCCGATCGATGGCTCTTTCAACTCTTCGGTTGGCAATGATATGCTGACTATCATTGCGCCACAGATCGTCATTGAAACATCACATGCCCAGAGTGGGCGCTGTTACGTAGAAGCGAACCTGATCTCCGTGTCCGAGCCCCTGCAGGTTGTTGGTGATAAACCTGTAACCATCAAAGGCAGCGTGGTGACTCCTTTCCTGAATCTGGCGGATCACTTCAGGTGTCCTGGTGAGAACATTATAGTGTATAATCCGCTGAATGGAATTTGGCGAAACATTATGCCCAGCCTCATGGATAAGCAGTACGTCGCCAAAATCGTTACCGGTGGCGTTGGAAAATTTGACTGGAAGTATGAAAGAGAGCAATGATGACGATCAGGAACCGCAAAGCCTTTTCTCTGGTTGAAATTCTGATCGTTATTATGATGATTTCGGCCGGGATCCTGCCAATTTATTCGCTTATGCGGTCTGGCCAGAAAAGAATCGTGCGTGCCGATACCCGAACCATGGCCACTCTGTTTGGTACCTCGGCATTGGAACTGGCCCGCACCCTGGGTTACGACAAAGCTCAAAAGCTGCAGAAAGATAATGATTTTCTTGAATTGCAGAAAACCGCAGAAAAAAACGGTTTTGAACTGCATTTTGAGCCGACCTTGCAGCCGGTTACCCCTCTGCCACCCAAGGCTAAGCCCATGTTTTTGCTGCGCATCAAGATTTCGGTGGTGTCCAAACACAAAAAATCAGAATCGGATGTTCCTGTACTCACCTTTGTGACTATCCTTACCGATCCGAGGTACAATTTTTATTAAAATGTCACTTCATCCAAGAAACAGATCTGGTATGACAATGGTTGAGCTGGTTTTCGTTGCCGGCATGATTCTTCTTTTATCTGGCTCGATGTTTCAGCTTATGAGAACCATTACCAAAACATTCAAACATTCACAGAACAAGCTCGATATTCTCCAGACGACAAGAATAATCATGTCTGGAATCAGAAATGAATTGCGAAATGCAGCCAACAAACCGCAGAGTTATCCTGATGAAGACGGCAGAGAGCGCCTCAGCATTCCTCTTTCTGATACCGAGGTGGTTCAATATTGTTTCGACAAGGATGCCAGAAGACTGTATCGCGGTAAGAAGTCGGACATGGGTGCCCGTGACCCAAGCCTTTCCGAAATGCGCCCCTTTCTTTTCAATGATGGGCAGATTCTGGCTTTTGAATATGATTCAAGTTACCGCGATTCCAATGCTTTCGTAGAGTCTGAACTGGCACTGAATTCGAAGGTGTGGTTCAAGGTTTCCATGAAAATTCTTTATACCGAGAAATTTGCCGAGCTTAAGCAGGCAGAAAAAGATGAAATTTTGAAAAATCCTGATGCAGATCCAAGAGTAAAAGCCTTTTTCATGATGATTACCCCGCGCAAGGTCAACTGGCTGCTACAGGCAACCCAGTAAAAACTGGTTAATCAGAAGCACTTTCCGGAGTTCAAGTTCATTTACCCATGGCTTTCATTTGGGTTTTGTCAGGTTTCTTTATTCTCTGCCGCTGATCTTTCCAGTCTTTTTTCAGGGTAAATAAAATCGCCCGGGGAAGACGACCCCGGGCGATTTAGGAAACTTAAGTTAAAGCCAATCTGCTCTTATTTTCCGGGTTCTTGACCGGTGAGCTTTTTATA
>JBMOKV010000371.1:0-1691 GCA_049325495.1 Candidatus Rifleibacteriota bacterium
ACCGGATGCCGGTAATAATTCAAGCCCGGAACGTTTTGCATTGGCTCGATTCTGAAGCAGACACTGCAGATCTGATGAAGCTTCTTCGCCCGATGCCTGCAGCCGGAATGCAGAGATGGTGCGTCGACCCGCGGGTTAATAACCCGGTTTTTGAAGACCCTTCCTGCATCAAGCCTTCGGGCGATTATCAGCCAACTCTTTTTGATTTTTGAGTATTAAGGACGCTTTTTGTCAGAGCTGTGCCCACAACCGGCATTGTTCTATTCTTTTGCCGTTGTCACCCTGTTCTTTGTCATAGGCGAATTTGTTTAGAAGTTGGCAGGGAAAATTTTCACAAAAACCGCAGTTCTCAAGATTCTTGCTCTCGCAGCAGGCTTTAACCGGACATTTTTCACCCCAGAACGGCTTGGAAATATTTACACAACCACCGCAATTCATCTTTTCGCGGTAATCACAATTTCGACATACTATCCCACATCTTGACTCGATCATAAATCCTCCGGAACTTCAGTTTTTCTGAGTTTACCACATTGAATTCCGGGCGTAAAATTGCATTTCTTAGAAATCAGGAAGTATTGAATCTGGGCACTGAAAGTAGTATTCTGTTTACCCGATTAGTCAACCCACTGGAGGAACTGCAAATGTTAGACATAAAATGGATCCGAAACAATCCTGACGAATTTAAAAAAGCCATGATCAAACGTGGTGAGGCATCTGTTCACCAGGCTGAAAATGCCAGAATTCTTGCCGAATCAGGCGTTGATGCAAATGATCGTGCTGCTGTTCTTCAGAATTTTCTTAACAATTCCTCCAGAGTAGTGATCGAAAAAATTCAGCCACTTGAAAAGCTTGATGAACAAAGACGTCAGGCCATTTTTGATGCTGAAAGCCTGAAAGCCGAACGTAACACTGTCAGCAAAGAAGTCGGACGCCGGAAAGCCAATAAGGAATCGGCCGATGATCTGCTTGCCGGCATGAAAGAAGTGGCCGACAAGATAAAAGATCTTGAGAAAAAGGTCGAAGACATCGATCAGACGATGAACGATCTGTTGATGACCATTCCAAACGCCCCGTCTGCAACCACTCCTGTAGGCCATGATGAAACTGCTAACCTTGAAGTGCGCAGATGCGGAACCCCAAAAGACTTTGCCTTCACCGTCAAAGATCATGTCGACCTGGGCGCCAATCTGGGAATTCTTGACTTCGAACGGGCAGGCAAGCTCACTGGTACAAGGTTTTCAGTGTTGATGGGGCAGGGGGCCCGCCTGGAACGGGCTCTGATAAATTTCATGCTCGATGTTCACACCCAGAAACATGGTTACAAAGAAGTTCTGCCCCCATTCATGGTTAACTCAAACTCATTGCGCGGAACCGGGCAGCTGCCAAAGTTCGAACAGGATCTGTTCAAACTGCAGGGCTTCGATTATTACCTGATTCCGACTGCCGAAGTTCCGGTTACCAACCTTTATGCCGGTGAAATTTTGAAAGAATCCGATCTTACTCTGAGTCTTACTGCATACACCCCGTGTTTCAGAAGTGAGGCCGGCAGCTACGGCCGTGATACCCGCGGCCTTATCAGGCAACACCAATTCGACAAGGTCGAACTGGTTAAATTCTGTAAACCCGAAGATTCTTATAATGAACTCGAAAAACTTCTTTCAGATGCTGAGCAGATTCTTAAAATGCTCGAC
>JBMOKV010000372.1:0-1690 GCA_049325495.1 Candidatus Rifleibacteriota bacterium
CCGGTGCGGCTGATGATACATTCAACATCACAGACCCTGCCGCTGGTGAACCAGTAAAATTTGATGGGTTTCAAGCGCTGTCGGGTCAACTTCTGCAGAATGGCTTCGGCATTGGGGCCCTGAATTGCGATCAGGCCGGTGTTGTCAGATTCATTGGTGAACTGGTATTCGCCTTCAAGCTGGCTTTTGATCCAGTTGAAGTCCTTTTCGATGTTCGAGGCATTGACTACCAGCAGGAATTTATAGGCATTCCAGCGATAAACCAGCAGGTCATCGACAATCGTGCCATCGGGCCGGCACATGGGAGTATAAGCGATCTGGCGATCAGACAGCCATTCGATATCCTGGGTTACGATTTTCTGAACGTTTTTCATGGCATCTTTGCCGGTCAGCCAGAATTCACCCATGTGATACAGATCAAAAAGACCTGAATTTTCGCGAACCGCACTATGCTCTTCCATGATTCCAGAATACTGAACCGGCATATACCAGCCGGAAAAGTCGATCATGCGTGCTCCGAGTTTTTCGTGAACATTACAAAGTGGCGTCTTCTTCATTATTTTCTCCTTGCCTTATTAGAAAAGTCCAGTAATCTGACCATTTTCGTCAATATCGATAATCTCTGCTGCCGGTTCTTTGGGCAGCCCCGGCATTGTCATGATTTCACCGGCGATTGCAACCACAAACCCGGCACCGGCACTCAGCCTTACTTCCCTGATTACGACTTCAAAACCCTTGGGTCGGCCCAGCAGATTCGCGGTGTCGGAAAGTGAAGACTGGGTTTTGGCAATACAGACCGGTATATTGCGGTATCCCATCTGTTCGAATTTTTCCAGCTGTTTTCTCGCCTTTGGAAGAATGGTAACCGTGCCTGCGCCATAGCAGCAGCGCGCAATTACATTAATTTTTTCTGCCAGCGGCATTTCGAGGGGATACAGGTAGTTGAACTGATTGGCTCCGGCTTTGATGGCTTCTTCGACTGCGTCTACCAGGTCAAAGCCGCCTTCAGGGCCTTTGTCGTAAATGTCTGAAACCACGGCCCTGACGCCATGTTTGGCAACTGTTTCCAGAACCCAGTTAATTTCAGCATCGGTATCGGTGTTGAACTTGTTGACCGCTACTACCACCGGAACACCGAACATGTTGATGTTTTCGATGTGTTTGAGCAGGTTTTCAAAGCCTTTCTGAACTGCGGGCAGATTTTCCATCTGCAGGTCTGGCTTTTTTACGCCGCCATGCATTTTAAGGGCACGAATGGTGGCGACGATTACTGCTGCATCTGGTTTCAAGCCTCCGATGCGGCATTTGATATCGAAGAATTTTTCGGCGCCGAGATCGGTGGCAAAACCCGCTTCGGTAACCACGATGTCGGCAAGTTTCAATGCCAGCTTGGTTGCAATCAGGCTGTTACAGCCGTGGGCAATATTCGCAAACGGTCCGCCATGAACGAAAACCGGGGTTGAATAGCGGGTTTGAACCAGGTTTGGCTTGACCGCTTCTTTCAAGATTGCCGTCATTGCGCCCTGGGCTTTGATGTCGCGGGTTCTTACCGGCTGGCCGTCAACGTCAAAGCTGAACACCATCTCGCCAAGCCGCCGTTTGAGATCGTTGATGTCTTCTGAAAGGCAGAGAATAGCCATGACTTCAGAAGCGGCGGTAATGTCGAAACCCGTTTCCTTGGCGACGCCGT
>JBMOKV010000373.1:0-12976 GCA_049325495.1 Candidatus Rifleibacteriota bacterium
TCTGAAAAAAGGAACCTCATTCAAGGGTGGTCTGGCTCTGGGAAACATGGATCTTGGCGAGGTTCAGGCGATAATGCTGGCCGATGACGGGGTTATCTGCAAAGCCTGGCTCCGAGACTTCTCATTCGGTCCATTTAAAGTAACCGGACCTGAAAATAAGGGCAAACGCGGGCCGATTTTCGACCTGGAATATCAGCCATTGCAATACAGCGCCGAAATACCGCAACAGCACTGCAAAATCTGTGGAAAGGTTGAAATCGCCGGGGTCTCTGCCGATGTTTTGATCAATCTGCAGAAGGAAAAATTCAGTTCAACGCTTAAAGGCAATTTTGGATCTTTGCTCGAACTTCTTTTAAACGCCGAAGGGGGTATCGATTGCCTTGCATCATCTGAAAAACTTGCGGGTCTGTGTTTTTCCGGAAAAATGTCTTTGGGCTTTGTGGAAAAGGTTGAGCAGAGGGTCATGTCGTTGGTCGGCAATGATCCGGTAATTTCAGCTGCTGCATCATTTCTGGGCAATGCAATTTTGAGAATCAGGGAAATTGAAATCAGTGGCTCAGCTCAGCAGTTTGCCACGGGAAATGGAATGAGCGGGAAAGTTCATTGCAGCATCTTTGGAGCAAGTCAAAGGATTTCTGTGCCTCTAAAAATTGCTGACAGCCAAAACTTAGAAAATTTTGCCAACCAGGTTTTCGATTCCATCAGGAAAATTTCAGGTGAAATTGTCAATGATCCGGGCAGGTTCATGGTCAACATGGCCAAAAACATTGGAGAGCTGGGCGAAGACATTTCCAGACAGCTGGCATCAGCTCTCGGGGAATCGCCGGACAAAACTCTCGAAAAGGCGGCAACTGAAGCATTGGCGCTTGCGGGGGATGTCAAAAAGAAGGCCCAGATTATCGTCGATCTTGCTCCTGCCGCATCGCAGAGAGCGGTAAAATCAGCTGAATTTATCGGCAGAAAGGCGGAGGCTGCTGCGAAAGTGGCCGCTGAAAGGGCGGCAAAAGCTGCCCAGGAAGCTGCAGACCTTGCCGCAAAGGCCGCTGAAGAAACTGGAGAGGCAATAAAGGATGGCGCCAAAAAAACCTGGAAGAAAATCAAAAGCTGGTTTTAAATTCAGACAGGGCAAGTATTACAGTTGACCTCAGGACATGTATTCAGTATCATTGCTTCAGATTCAATAACAGGGAGATACCATGCAACCTCATCTGAAACTCGACAAGGGTGACATTTCGCCTTACGTTCTCGTCTGCGGCGACCCGGACCGTGCGGCCAAAATCGCGGCCCTCTGTGAAGGCGCAAAAGAAATCGCTTACAACCGTGAATACCGAACTTTTATCGGCACCTATAAGGGGCAGAAAATTACTGTTACTTCACACGGAGTCGGTTCTGCCGGCGCTTCAATCTGCTTTGAAGAGCTGATCAAAATCGGAGCCAGGGTCATTGTCAGAGTCGGCACCTGTGGCACTTTGCAGAACGACCAGGAGCAGGGTGATCACATTATTGCCACCGGCGCAGTTCGCGAAGACGGGGTTACGCCGCTGCTTGTTCCCATCGGCTACCCGGCCATTTCCGATGCCGAAGTCTGCCTGGCCATTGAAAAGGCATGCGTTGATCTGAAAGCTCCATACAAGCGCGGCATCATGCTTACTTCCGACTGCTTTTATCCCGGCGTGCTCACCAGTTCCCTTGAACTTTACAGCAAAGCCGGCGTTCCCGGCGTTGAAATGGAATGTTCGGCGCTGTTCGTAATTGCTTCTTTGCGCGGAATCAGAGCCGGTGCCATTGCAACCATCGATGGCAACCCTCTCAAATGGGATGAAGGAAACTATGATCCCCACGGTGAAAAAGTCACCACCGGCAAAGCCCGAATGTTGAAAATCGGCCTCGAAGCAATGGCGGCGATGAGCGCAGCAGGGCTGTAAACATGGCATCTCGCCCGGTAATCATGCTGTTGCCCTACGAAAGCTGCTCGGGGCTCGAATTGTTTGGAATAAGATTCGCGGCCGACCTGCTCGGTCGCGGTATTCCTGCCCTGATTGCGGCTCCTGATGCAACGCTGATCGCTGAGCAGTGTCATTCAAGAAATATTCCGCAGCACGCGTTTCCGGTCATTCAGAAATATGAGCCATGGAGCCTGCCGGCATGCATAAGCATGCTTCGCCGGCATCAACCCGCAGCGGTCGTGGCGTTCAGATCGCAGTTGATGTATCCCCTGCATCTTGCCAGGCTGTTGACCGGAATTCATACGCCAATTTTCATGTTTTACCGAATCGGTGCGGGCAATTATCTGCGAAAAGACCCGCTGCATCGCAGGTTGTTCAAGCATTTGTCGGCGGTGGTGCCGAATGCTGATCATGTTGCCAATAAAATCAGGCAGTACTGGGCGATTGATCCGGAAAAGGTGGTGTGCATCAAAAGCGGTGTCGATACCCGGCGTTACCGCCCTGATGCCCAGCGGCGCACGGCGCTCAGGGCAGAACTGGGAATTTCTGAAAAAGACTTTCTGATCGGCAGTTTCGGGCGAATTCACCCTGAAAAAGGCTCTGAAATACTTCTGAGAACCCTTTTTGATGATGCCGGCCCGGCCCATGATCGTTCAAACGTGCATCTGCTGTATGTCGGGCGCGAATACCAGTCAGGATACATTGATCAGCTCAAAGCGGTGGCCGAATCGATCGGAGCTGCATCACGATTTCATGTTCTACCGTTCAGAAACGACGTAGAGACAGTTTATTCGGCCCTTGATCTGTTCGCATTTGCTGTCACTTCCCATGAAACCTATGCTTATGTAGCTCTTGAGGCGATGGCATCAGGGCTTCCGGTGCTGGTGCCACATACCGGTGGCATGAAAGAGATGTTTACCGACCAGGTCGAGGGCTGGTTCTTCGAGCATCGCAACCAGGAATCGCTGCGCCAGGTTTTAAATAAAATTTTGCAAACGGAATCATCTCGAATCAGGGAAATGGGATGCCTGGCGCGGCAAAAAATTGAGACGTCTGCAAGCTGGGATAAAATGATGGATCAGTATCTGCAGCTTTTTAAAAAGTGTAATGTTTTTGGAATTTAATCAAATAATTTTTTGAAGGTGTAATATGAAGGTTATTCTTGAAATCGAGCATGGCTCAAAAATTATCTGCGATAAAAACCCGTTTTTGCTTGGGCGCAATCCAGAATGTGATTACAAGCTCCCAGGAGACAAGGCCAGCCGCAAGCATGCCCAGATTGTGGTTGAAGGTGAACAATCTTTTCTTGAAGATCTGAACAGTTCGAACGGCACATTCGTTAATATGGTTCAGATCAAAGGCAGGGTCGAGATTTTCAAGGGTGACCTGCTTCGCTTTGCCGACGTGCGAATGAAGGTGCTTGCAGCCGGAGAGAAAAAATAGGGTGAGATTCTGGAGCAGTGCTTATGAACGGTTCTGGTTCAAACATTTCCGACTCGGGAAACCAGCGTTCTGAAAGTGGCTTTTCAATTCAAACTTTGTTGATAGTTCTTCTGCTGATGTATTTTCTATTGCCCTGGGTTTTTGTGGCCCCAGTTCAGAAAGCTTTCGGAACAGTGCCCAGATTCGTTGAAATTGCTTTCATTCCAGTGGAATTTTTGTATAACCGATCAAAGATTTATCGCGATTATGTTGATCTTCAGGCAAAGTTTTTCAGAGTGCCCTAGTTTTTACTGAGATTGCAATGAATCGGTTTCTGCTGGTCTTATCGATCTGAAGTCTGGATTGTAGCTCGTTACGATTTTTTCACCGAGCTGGCTGGTTAAAAAATCCAGGAAGCGTTTAGCATTCTCTGAATTCAGGCAATTTTTCAAGATTCCGGCAGCACAGAAGCGGCCATGCTGGTCTGCTCTGGCTGAAATGGCACAAATTCCGATCCAGCAGCAGTCAGGATCTCTGAACCGGGGAGGTATTTCGTTGACCGACAAGGGCGGGTAACATTCAAGCAGGCCAGATTGTGAAAAATACTGTGCATACTCATGGTTGATTGTCCAGAAGATGTCGGCATCGGGGTGCGCCGTGCCTGCTGCGATGGCTTTGGCAAGACCAGTTTTTTCGGCATCGGGCGAAGCATAAACGGTGCGGATTTTTATTCCGGTCAGTTTTGTGTAGTAATTTAGAACCGGTTCGGCCATTCTCTTATGTAGAGTTGTATATACAACCAGATTGCGGTTCGAATTACACCCGTCGACAAAAACGAGTGCAAAAACGACAATTGCAAGAACCAGGCTGGTAAGATGGCTTTTTCTCAGCAGTTTGCTGCGCACCTTGTATCTCCCTCTCAGTGTATGGAATTTATTGTATTGCATGCAACTTTAAAATTCAATACCGGAATTGTGAAAAAATGTCGTTTCTGAATTATTGAACAATTTAAAAAATATGTTTATGATCAGCGTTATATGGATACGTTCAAAAAAATACTGATTCTGGTAATTATCTTTCTTCTTCTGTGGGGGGCAAAAGCCCTTCTTTTTCCTCTGAATGAAAATCAGAAAATAGAGCGCATGCTGCATCAGGCTGCCGAAGATTTTGCAGGCAAGAAGCTTAAGGCAGTAAGCGGAATTTTGTCCGACGATTTTTCCGGCGTTCCAAAAGGCGACCGGGAAATGGCCGAAATGCAGATGAAAGCTTTTTTCTTTCAGGTTCGCGATCTTTCGGCTTCGATTGAATATTTGAAACATGAGAATGAAAAACTGTCTTCTGTCGCAACTGAAGCTCGATTGCTGGCTGTTGTGAAGGTGAGCGGAACTATAGATGGGGCAAAATTTCAGGCATTCGGCAGTCATGGTGCCGATGCCGTGGTTTTAACCTTGAGGCGGCAAAAAGATGACTGGAAGGTTTTCCGTGCCAGGTATCTCGACACCAAAGACCCGATGGCGGCTTTCAGTGAGCTGGTAAATACCCATTGAAAATCGATGGATTGTCTGAGAAGTCTGGCATGAAAACCTCACCGCTGGTCGGTATAGTAGTTTAAAATTTCGTTTAATTTTTTTCTGGAGGGTCTATGAATAAATCTGTTTTGGCAGTGCTTCTGTGCTTTTTACTTGGGTTTGTCGGGGAATCTTTTGCGCAGATTTATGACACAGCCGGGGCCCGCGCCCTGGAAAAAGCAAGAATGGCCAAAGCCAAAGTGAAATCGATGAAGCAGATGAGTGGCGACAAGGTGACTTCTCAAATTGACTTTGATGAGCAGGGAAATCGGGTCAGCGAATTTTCCCAAAGCTGGGATGGAAGGGTCGAAATCAATTACATCGATGGCCGTCGCAGCCATGGAGTAATGAAAAGCCGCGAAGGTGACCAGATTTGTGAGTATTCATATAATTATGATGCTGATGGAAACCTGGTTGAGCAGCAACAGAAGAGTGCTCGCGGCACGCTGATCGGAAAATGGGTATGGGTATACGAGAATGGTGAGCTGGTTAAACAGATGTTTGAATACATCGATGGATCCCCGCCCATGGGCGACGGTGGCCCGATGTATCGTGAGCACTCGACCAATATAAAATTTTCTTCGACAGGTGGTCTGGTCAGGACAAAAGAGATTGACGCCTGGGCTTCTACTGCCGATGGCGGGAGTTTCATCAAAACCTTTCATGAATATGACAAGGATGGCCGTCTTTTGCGCACTGAAGTCAATCATCGGCCGCAGATGGAACGGGAAGGCAGCCCAAATCGGCCGGGCGGGTCGGTGATTGTTTATAACTACGACGAACGAGGCCTGCTTACCGGAAAGTCTGAAGAAGCTAAGGAAGAAGAAGAATCCCCAGGCTCTGAAAAACTGATTTTTATGGCTCCGGTTTCCCGGGAGTCTGGCCCGGAATTTGTTTACGAATTCTGGCCCTGATCTGCCTTTTTGCCCACCGGTGATACATAAATGGTGAATTCATCTTCACCATCTACGCCCAGCAGGTCGTCACATTCCCGCTGATTGTAGGCGGCAATTGCACAGGTACCTCCAGCGATTGCTGTGGCTGCCAGATATAGATTCTGACACACATGGCCCGCATCGAGGGCAAGAACCTTGTGGGCCGCCAGATCATAGCGCCATTCCATGCGTTCAGGCAGTACGGTCCAGAAAAAGGTCACGGCGGCTTTGGCGACGAAAGTCTGGCCAAGGCATGCGTCGGCCGCTTTTTTTCCGATTTTTTCGTCGGTCTTGAGTTTTATAAGTGCGTGGTCGAGGGGCAGATAGCGGTAAAGTCCCGCTTCAAGGCTATTTACCCTGGTTATCGCAAGATAGGTTTCGAAAGCGTGTCGTGACCCGGCAGAGGGAACGGTGCGAACCGCTGTTGACGGGCTTAGAATTTTTCTCAGGCCCTGGGTGGCATATAGCAGCCCTGAAAGTTCTTCGAGAGTAAGAGGTTGATCGCTGAAACGGCGGATGCTTTCCCGTTCGATTATACACGATGCCAGATCTTTGGAGCAGGTTTCGATCAGACTTTTCTGCCCATCAGGCAATTTTATCAGCGCGGTCTCGGCCGGAAAGGGCTTTTGCAGCGGTGGTGCGGGCAACTTCAGGCTTTGCGCGGTTTGTGAAAAATCAATTTCGAGCCTGGTAGCATCCTTGAGAAAATCGCGGTTGGTCTGGAATTTTTTTCGGTCGATGGAATTGCTCATAAAACCTCCTGCCGGCGGGTACATTCTAAACATCGCCCGGGAAAAAATCAATGTTATCTTCAGCAACCAGACAATTTGCGCAGGAGCGTGGATAAATGAGAAGCTGGATGAACAATTGCCTGAAAAGAATTGTTTTGCTATAATCTGCAGACAGTTTTGTTTGAGAGGCAGTCGATGTCACAGGATCTGGTGATTGTAACCCCTGAAAACGCTGAAATCAGAGTGCCGCTGGCGGGCATGTTCAGCCGTGCAGGTGCATTTGCCTACGATATCGGGGTGCAGATTCTATGGCTGGTCCTGTTTTATCTGGGCCTGATAGGAAGTTTTGATTACATCCGGTTTCCGGTGCATTATTATCTATCCTATACCTTTATCGGCGGTTTGATGATGATATTCAGCCTCGCCTGGTCGGTGGGCTATTATGTTTATCACGAAGTTCACAATCGTGGCCGCACCCCAGGCAAAAAGGCATTTGGCATAAGGGTTGTCATGGCCAATGGTCAGGACGTTCGATTTTTCAGTTCCTTGTTGCGTAATGTTCTGAAACTTGCAGATTTTCTGCCGTCGCTTTTTCTTGCGGCATTTTTCTCTATGGTGGTTACTGAAAAGCATCAGAGAATAGGTGATCTGCTCGCCGATACCGTGGTGATAAGGGAACAAAATGTCTGATTCAATCAAACATGTGCTTGAAACAGATTTTGCAACCGCACTTGATTGTATAGAAAGCCCTGACCCGGAAACCAGAAGATCCGGGGCGGCCCGTCTTGAAAAAATCGGGGGAAACCGCTCATACCAGGTTGCATCGGTGCTGGTAGGGGATGCAGACCCGATAGTTGCGTCAATTGCCCGGCGAATCTGCTCAGCCCAGCGCAAGGCCGGCCTGGTCTGGCGTGGCCCTCAGGCGGTTGTTCGCCCGGCCGAGAGGCAATTGATAAGCAATGGCTGGCAGATTCTCGATGAAGTACTTTTTGTCGCCCGCCGCAATATGGGTGAACTGGCTCTGACTTCTTTTCTGGCTGCTCTTCCAAAGCTTTTTCTGGTTTTTATTCTTTTTGCGGGTCCGTATTTGATCAAAGGTTTTTTTGACTATCTGCAGACCGTTTATATTGTCACGGCAATATTCTTGAATCAGGTTTTATGGCGTCCCCTGGCCTGGACAGGCATTGGCAAAGCTTTTCTGGTCGGTTACCCGGATCGTCTTACCCGGCAGTATGCAAAAAGTATCAATATCTGGCGGCTTTATCTGCCGATGCTGGGCGCTCATCTGCTGAATGCCCTGTTTTTCTCGGCCGCGCTCAGTTATACGATGAAGTCATTTTTTTCAAGGGTCGACGAGTTTGAGCTTCTGATGGTCTGGTTCTGTTACTGGCTTTTCATCTGGGAAATGTTTTATTTTCTCAAACCGATGCTGCTGTTGCGCGGCACTCTGGCATCAATTTTTCAGGGGCTGCGCCTGCGTTTAAGCTTGAAAAATTCAATTGCTCAAACAAATGTTTTTTTTATTTTTATCTGCGGATTTATTTATCTGATGATTTACAGCAGTTCGATCGCGACCTGTGCTTTTCTGGGCATTTCGCTGCAGCCACCTTCGGGCACCATAGCACAGGAATTCTGGTATCTCGCATTGCTGATCATGGCCGATTGTCTGATCGACCCTTTCATCATCGGTTACCGGATCATTCAAACCAGATTGAGTCTGAGTGTCATTGACAATGAAGATTAAAATTATACTTCTGCTGCTTTTTTTCACCTGCATGCCCCTGTTGGCCAATGAAACGGCATTCGATCAGGCGTCAGAGTGGGTGGGGGAGCTTGAGCAGATTTATCAGCGTGGAGAGCAGGGTGACTATGCCTTAACTCCGGTTGCAGAAAATCTGTGCAATGAGATTTCCCAGATTACTATAATCAAGCGTGCTGGCCGTGATTATTATGTTGATCTCTGGTGGCTGCGCGCTGTCGCCGAATCTCTGAAATCTGAGCCGGCGGCGAAAAAGAGAAAACTGATCTTTGCCAATATGGTGGATACGCTTGCGGGTCTACTGCGGGAACTCAGTTCGGAAGCACCAAAGAATGGCGCTACCCGTCAGGAGATGCTCGATGCTCTCGAGAGGGCTATGAACCGCACCCGCGAAATAAAGGTTGCCCCCGGAGCACCAGTTGGCGAGGCAATAGAATGGGCCGGTGGCGGCAGTTTTGTCTGCGAAGGGGCGGGAGACGGAATCAGCATTGTTGGTGCTGATGCAACCGGTTATTCTGGCAGCTCCGGTGGTTCGAGTGGTTATGTTTCCGGTGGCAGTTCGGGCAATTATTATGGCGGAACCACCCACAGTGGTTCAAGCAGTGGCGGGGTTTCGGTATCCGGCAACTTCAACCAGAACCTGCCGCAGCAGCCGACCCAGGTTTCTTCAGGAGGCAGTTACAGCTCGCCACAGAGTAACAGTTCAAACAGTCATTCAAATACGCTACAGTCGAATCAGACTGCCGCGCAGCCGGTTTCGCAGCCCGCAAGAGTGAACCATCCGCAGTCAACACCCAAACCACAACCGCCGAAACCCCAGCCGCCGCGGCCACCAAAACCGCCTGAAGTCCCCAAGGCACCGACGAAAATTTCCGATTTCATTTTCTATATTATTCTGGGCATCTGCATTGTCGCAATGCTGATTATGATTTACCTGATGATTCGGCGAACCCGCAGAAAAATTGCTCAGGAGCAGGAAGAAATCGGGCGCATGGAAGCAACTCTGCCACCTGAGCGGATGAAGATAGAAACAATTTACGACAAAGCTCTGGCGGCAGCCGGGCGCGGTGATTTTGCGGAGGGAATCAGGCTGCTGACTATTGGTGCCCTGCTTCTGCTCGAGCAGCAGCGGGTAGTCAATTTTCAGGACAGCATGACCAACGGAGAATACCTGCGATATCTGCTCAAGGAGCGCTCTTTGTATTCCATGTTCAAAGAGCCGATGAGTCTGTTCGATCTGCTGATCTATGGTTTTAAAAAGCCGGGTCAGTCTGAGTTTGAAAAATTCCGGCAGTTTTATGTCGAGCTTGAGAAGGTGCATCGATGAACGGTCAAGGCTCGATGGATGTTCTGAAAGGCTACGCGATTTTTCTGCTTTGCCTTTTCATTTTCACCATGTGGGGCATTAACCTGTTTTCTCTCTCGCAGGTTGAGGTTCAGAGCTTCGAAGAAGATCCCAAAAAAATTGAGATGGTCGAAGTGGGCACGATAAGCACCTATCATTTCAAGCCCAAGCCCTTTCTTTATTTCTATTTCAGCGAACTTGGCTACGACGTGAGAATGCAGCCAAAGGTGCCGGCAGATAACAGCACACCGCTGCTTCTGATCGATCCCCCCGAAAAAATTGATATCGCACTGATGCGTCAGGTATATTCCTGGATACGCAAGGGCGGCAATCTTATCGTTTTCAGCCCGCGTCCACATTCTCTCGACAAGATCAGCGGGGTGGGGCGGCAAAAAAATGACAGCGAATCGGCTGAAGATCTTTATACTCAATTGCCCTATCTTTACGGAGTCGAGCAGGTCAGTCCGGTGAAAACGGCGGTTGCGCGGCTTTCTGACGCCAGCCATTTTGCCGTTTTCACGGAGCGGGGCAGCAGCAGCAACGTATTTTATTCATACAAAGGCCAGGGGCGCATCGTTCTCATTTCGCACCCTGCAATGACGAATTGTCGGGGTTTAAAGCTTGCCGACAATCTTGTTTTCATTACCAGACTGGTTGAGCAGGTTGCGCCGTTTAAGCAGATTGATATCCTGGACACCGAGCCTTCTTTGCAGATCAGAGCCCGGGCAAAGCGTCTGATCAAGCGCACTGGAACTTCGCTGGTCAAGAAAAAGGTCGATCATTATTCGTTCTGGAGTTTGCTGAAGGCCAATCCGATAAGCTGGGTGCTGGCCCAGATGGCGATAGCCCTGGTCGTGTATTTCTATTCAAGCGGTCGGCGATTTGGCAGGGCACGCCCGGCAATTGACCCGGAATCGGCGGCGCTTTCCTACATCAAAAATGTGGCTCATCTGCTCGAGGATAATGCCGATGCGGCCTTTGCGCTTGAAGGAATCATGGATGATTTTGTCTGCGCGGCGGCGCGGCGTTATGGCCTCGACGGTGACGAGGTTAAACTCAGTGACGTTATTCGTGAAATTGGGGCCACCGACCCTGAGGTTGCTCGCAGCCTCAAAGTTATTGAAAAAGATGCATTTTTAATCGCAGCGGGTCGCAACCAGACGGCCGGTTCGCTGCTGCGTGTCGTTCGAACCCTGGAGAATGCTAGAAAGGTACTGAAACTGCATGATTGAACCTGCAAGAGTGAAAGAAATTTTCAGTGGAATCCGGCGCGAGATCGGCAAAGTCATCATTGGTCAGGATGAAACGATCAACCTGATGCTGGCGGCTTTGCTGGTGAAAGGGCACATTCTGCTCGAAGGGGTGCCCGGCACCGCTAAAACCCTGACGGTTAAGACAATGTCGGAAATCATCGGCGCTGGTTTCCGGCGCATTCAGATGACACCCGATCTGATGCCCTCAGATGTCCTTGGAACGACGATTTTCGATGTGAAAAGCGGTTCGTTTCACGTGCACAAGGGCCCGATTTTCAGTGATCTGGTGCTGGTAGACGAAATCAACCGTGCTCCGGCAAAAACCCAGTCAGCGCTGCTTGAGTGCATGGAAGAGCGGCAGGTAACCATTGAAGGCAATCGCTTTGCCCTTTCGCCAATTTTTTCGGTGCTGGCAACCCAGAACCCGCTGGAATACGAGGGCACCTACCCATTGCCCGAAGCGCAGCTCGACCGCTTTCTTTTCAAAATAATGCTTGATTACCCGTCAGAAGAAGCAGAAAAAGGCATTCTCTCAAGGTTTGAAGCTGGCTTTCGTTCAGACAGCATCGAAAAGGTCGGACTTGAGCACGTTGCGACCATCGAAGAAATCCAGGAAACCCGCGAAATCATCACGAAGGTCCAGACCAAAGACCCGGTGCGTGATTACATTACCGATATTGTAAGAACTACGCGCAACTGGTCTGATGTTCAGGTCGGCGGTGGGGTGCGTGCTACCATCGGTTTGTTTCTTGCTTCGAAGGCGGCAGCGCTGCTCGATGGCCGTGATTTCGTGACTCCCGATGATGTTAAATCAATGGTTTTGCCGGTTCTGCGTCATCGCATCATTCTCAAACCGGAAGCGGAGATCGAGGGTTTGAGCTCAGATGATTGCCTGAAAGCGGTGCTGGCGAAAGTGAAAGTGCCGAGGTAAAAACAGTTTGTCCACGAAAAGCATGCAACGACCGGTTATCGAAGGGGCGGTAATCTTTGCCGGAGGAACTTTGGCGGTTCTTTTTCCGATGGTTATGGTACCCGTCGCAATTGTCGTTGCATTGGCTTCTTACATTCTTAATGTTGCGCGGCGGTATAACCCTTCGATACCCACTCTCGGAGATCTGCTGGCGCAGCAGCGCGTGGTCGTGACCACCAGGGTCATTCTTCTTCTGCTTTTCGGTACTCTGCCGCTGATGATGGCAAAAGACCACGTCTGGGCCATTGCGGTGGTAGTGATTTACAATCTGATAATTTTTGCGATGATCGTGGCTGATGTATTGCTTTCGCCAAGACCAGACAAACTGCTGGTAGAGCGGCGGGTGCCGGGAAAACTGTCCATAGCCCGCCCTAACCGGGTTGAGCTGGTGCTGACCAATCAGTCGCACAACTCGATCGAACTGGAGCTGATTGACGAATTCCCTGAAGAGTTCAAGGGAGAAGGCAGGCAGATTCAGGTTCGTCTTGAAAAACGGACCTGCACCACGATTTCCTATGAAATTGTGCCTCTGCGGCGAGGTGCTTTCTATTTCAACCGTACGGTGGTGCGTTATCGTGGTCTGCTTGAACTCGTGGTGTTTCAGGAATCTTACGGTGAGGTTACCCGGGTTGAGGTTTACCCTGACATCACCAGTATTTCCCGCTTCGATCTGCTGATGAAACGCAGTCATCTTATGGAGATCGGGCTCATATCAGAGCGGCGGCGTGGTTCGGGGACCGATTTTGAGAGTCTGCGCGAATATGTCAAAGGTGATGAATTCAGAAAGATAGACTGGAAGGCTTCGGCACGGCGTAACAAGCTGATCACCCGGGAATTTCAATCGGAAGTCAATCAGTCGATCATGGTTCTGGTAGATTGCAGCCGGTCGATGGGCGCGGTTGTAGACCAGATTACGATGCTTGATCATGCGGCTAATGGAGCGCTTCTACTGGGGCACCAGGTTTTGAAAAAAGGTGACAAAATCGGTCTGCTGACTTTCTCTGATACCCCGCATCAGATGCTGCCACCCGGCCGTGGTAAAAATCA
>JBMOKV010000374.1:0-1686 GCA_049325495.1 Candidatus Rifleibacteriota bacterium
CGTGGGCTTCGGGATATTGATTCTGGTCATAATGCTTGACCGTAATAACAAAAGTTATCAGGCTTCCCATTCTTTTGTTATCCGGGTCGAAGTCTTCCTGGATAATTTCAAGTTCCGAAACGTCTTCGACAACTTTGTAATTTGAAAATGCTTTTTCTTTGTTGAGCGGATCTGAGCCTTCTTCGAGGCCCTTGGAATATAACAATTTGCCGCCCGATAATTTCAGCTCACATTTGAAAATTGCTCCCGGGCTGTCGGCATCACCGTTAACGAAAGGAAGACATATATACCACTCGGCAATTTTTCCGTCGGTTATCTTGTCGCCGCTATTGAGATTCAGTTCAAAACCAACGTCAGTAATGGTAGTCCCATTGATCATTACATCGGTTCTGTAGGTGGCCTTCTGCATTTCTTCGCGAACAAAATTCAAGCCATTCCTCAGCTTGTTCTGAGTCGCCAGAGCCCAGCTGCCTTTTTGAAAAGAGCGTGACATCGCAATGAAAACCTTGTAGCCGACAAGTGTGAAAATCGATAAAACAGCGGCGGCAACAAGAATTTCAACCAGAGTGAAACCACATTTTCTGGCATTCATATTATTCATATCTATAGTATAACAGAGTGGATCGAAAAATGTACCTGTCTCATCAGCTGTCACGAATCAGATTTTCAACACTTTCACCGGTAAGAATGCTGAGAATTTGAGCTATTGGTCTTTTATTGGGGCCAGTGGCATCCTGCAGCATCTGTCGAAGAACGTTTCGACCTGGTTCCCCATATGCATTCATCGTGGTAAGAATCATACCCTGGCGGGCAGAACGGTCTTCTTTCTGATAAATCCTGAATAACCGTGGAATGGCTTTGCCCGGAAGCAGGGGTAAAACTTCAAGGGTACGAATGGTTGACCATTTTATAATGAATTCATCGCTATCGAGAAGGTTCAATACATGTGGGCCACAAATCTGGGCACCGTTCATACCGATTTTTGTCAAAGCTTCAAGGGTGGCGACAACGGTTTGAATATCGCTGCTGCCTAAAAACTCAGCCATTTTTGCCATAATTTCGGGGTCAGGTAGCCTTATCAGGCCAACTCTCCAAATTATTTCAAGTTTCTTGCGTGAATCCGGTTCCCGGTCATAATCTGAAAGTAATTTCAAGGCGCGTTCTCTTGCGAGAGTTATGGAGAAAGATTCGCCAGAAACGGTTTCGGTAACAGAAGTTTCTTCAACAGAAGCGTATTCCTGAACCGGTTCAATGTTTGAAGTCTGGTTGGAAACATCTGCTGTTGCAGATGCGGGTATTTTTACAGGTTTTTTGGTTGTTTCAGCGGGATCTTGCTTCGCATTGGCCATTCTTATGATTTCAAGGGTTTCTTCCAGAAGTTTTTTCGCATCCTGGGAGCGCGGTGAATCTTCGTTTTTGCTGATATATTTTTTTAATTGAGCAGAAGCCTTGTCATATTGGCCGGAAAAATACTGGTAGGCTCCGGTGAAGAATTCTGATTCGGGATCTTTGCCACTGTTTTTTAAAAAAAAGTTCAGGCCCTTTTCAACCAGTCCAAAATCGTTGGCCAGGATGCTTCTGTCTGCTTCGACCGCTTCATAGAAGGTTTTGTAGCCTTCAAGCTCCTTGCCGAATGCGAGAAGGTATCTGGCCTTTTCAAGCAGTGACTGATTGGCTTTTTCATCG
>JBMOKV010000375.1:0-1682 GCA_049325495.1 Candidatus Rifleibacteriota bacterium
GAAGGTCGTGAAGCGCCGATGCGTCGAGTCGGTTCAGCGTCAGGGCCAGGTGCAGCAGATCGGTCGGGCCGTCAAAGAAATGAACTCTGGCAGGCAGAAACCGCTGAAGTTCATGCCAGCGCCGGTTAATAACCAGATGGGCTTCGATGCCCGATTTTTCGAGCTCACGCAGGCAGGGAACGGTCAGAAGAATGTCGCCCATGGCGTTGAGCCGAAGCAGAATTTCTCTTGGTTTCATTGGAAAATCAGGGGAGCAGGTTCAGCTGCTGAAGTTTTTCTATGGTGCGCCCCGAGGCCCCGGCCATGCAGTCGAGAACTTTTCTGGCCCTTCGGCCCATATCAGCAAAATCTTCGGGCTGGTTGAGCCAGTCTCTAAGTGTTTTCTGCAGGCTGTCGGCATCAGTTACAGTTATTACCGCCCTTTCGCGGTTCAGTGCCATCATTTCATAGCGGAAATTAAAGGTTTCGGGCCCGGTCAATATGGGAACGGCACAGGCAGCCGGTTCCATCAGGTTGTGGCCGCCCCTTTTGATCAGGCTGCCGCCCACAAATGCCAGATCGGAAACAGCGTAAAAGCTGCGCAGCTCCCCGAGAGTGTCGACCAGAATTACATGACCGGGAGTTGTCTGGGGGGTCGATGCCAGTGAAAAATCCAGTTTTCTGCTTTTCAGCAGGTCGATTACTTCGTTGGTTCTCTTAACATGACGGGGTGCGATGACTACGGTTGCGTTCAATTCTGGCCAGAGCGGTTCGAGTGCATCGAGAATGATTTCTTCTTCGCCGGGATGGGTACTGCCAAAGCAGATTACCCGCCTGTGGGCCGGCATTCCAAAGCGTTGTCTGAAATTATTCTGATCGAAATCGGGTCTGGTAAAGTCATATTTGAAACAGCCGAGCGTATTTATCTTGGCCGAATCGACTCCGAGAATTTTGAAGCGCCTCTGGTAATGCTTTTCCTGGGGAAAAACAAAGGAAAAATTTTCAACCGCGCTTGAAAAAACCGGCCACATGATGCGCATCAGGCGAACCGATTTTTCGTTGATCCGCCCGTTAATTATGCCATAGGGCACGTTTTTGCGGGCCAGGGTATCGAGCAGCAGCGGCCAGATTTCCGTTTCGCTGATCAGCATTACTCTCGGCCTGATTTTTTCGATGAAAGGCACGGTAAAAGCAGGCAATTCAATGGGAAGCAGAGTAGCGAGACCGCACAGCTCCTCTTTTCTCAGGTGTCGCAGCCCATCCATTGTGGTGGCCGTGCAGACCAGGCTTTCTTTGCCGTAAATGGCGGCAAGCTGCTGCAAAAATGGCTTCAAAGTGATGAATTCGCCGAGAGAAGCTCCGTGAATCCAGATTGTTCCGGTGGTGGGGGGGGTGTAGTCTTCTGGAAGAAGGCCTTTGCGCATGGCAAATTCTTCTTTTTCAATACGCCGTGGTGGAAAAAGATCGAGCAGCTCAACTACCGCCCGCAGTACCCATTGATAGCTTTTGAGGTAAATACGGCTCATAATCAACCAAACGACGCGTGTTTATACTTATACAGAAAAAATCGCAAAGGGCGACCTTCTTGTTGGACCGCCTTATAACATAATTTAGATGAATTTCATGTAATTGTTACAACATCCAATTTGCATTATACAATTTTGTCAAAGAAGATTCAAAATTTTGACTGAATCGTTTTCCGG
>JBMOKV010000376.1:0-1680 GCA_049325495.1 Candidatus Rifleibacteriota bacterium
AAAGGCGGTCCTCCACTGGGAATTCCAGGAATTTCCGGAATGTATGACAAGCAGGTTTTTACCATGAACCCCGGCGATAGCCTGATTATGTTTACCGACGGGCTTTCAGAAGAGCATTCGAAAAAGGGTGAAATGTTTGGCAGCCAGAGGATTATGGACTTCCTGGCTCGTAATTCCCGCGCTGGTGCAAAATACCTGACCAGAAACCTGATCAATGAGGCTGTAAGCTGGCGAGGTTCTCAAGAAGCTCATGATGATCTGACCATTCTCAGTTTCAAGTTTAAGGAAAAAGCAGATGAAGATAAGCGAATTTAAAAATATTCTTGAATTTCAGGCGAGATTGGCAGAGAAATCTGCTGCTACAGCAGATCTTCATCAACTTATTGAAGGAATTATCGTTGAAACCGTTAGTTTTCTTGGCGCATCTTCGGGTTCAATTATGGTCTACGACCCGGAAGAAGCCTGCCTCAGGCTTTTCGCGTCATCCCACCACCCTCGCCTGGGTTCGGGGAAGAATGGCCCCATAGCCCGCGTTTCACCAGATGAAGGCATCGCCGGAAAAGTATTTTCGACCGGCAAGCCGGTTCTGGTAACCAACCTTGAATCGGCCCCCAAACAACTGAAGCTCCGCGATCGCAGCTCTCGTGGCTCATTTTTATCGATACCACTGAAAGTCAGCAGCAAAACAATTGGGGTAATGAACTTCAATCGCGAGAAAGGCCAGCCGGGCTTTGATGAAAACGATCTGTTGAAGCTCACTTCCGTAGATTCAACTATCGCCGGCCTGATTGAAAAAGAAAAACTGATCGCCACCATAGAAGAAAATCGCCAGGAGATTGGCGGACTTTACAACCTTTCCTGCATTCTAACCGAATCAGGAAGTTTCTCAGACAGTTTAAAAAAGTTTTTGAAAAAGCTGTCTGATCAGCTTAAGCTTCAACGATCAGCCATCATTCGCCTCGAAAGCTCGCAATTCGACCTGATGATGCCCGCCCCACCAGAGTTCGGCGGCTTCACCCTCCTTGCATCGAGACGCCTGAAAGACGACCAGCTCAAAAAAATGTTTCAATCCGTATCAATCAGATTGAAAAAGCAGTTGCTCAAACCATGGCCTGAATCGGTAGAAGAAGACAAATCGGTGCAACCACCATTGTCTTTATCATTCGAAGATGAGGGTGAACTTCACGAACTTTTCTGCCTGCCCCTGATGGTTGAAGGCAGACCTTCCCACCTTCTGCTGGTAAGTCGCCGCTATCTGAGCGACGATCAGGAGAAAGCCAGAAAGCATTATCGCTTTCTCTACCTTATTTCACAGAATCTTGGCCTTGCAATCGAACGCGAGGCAATGCTCTCACGCATTAGAGAAGATCAGGAAATACTTCTGGAGAGTGCTACGAGAGACCGGGTTTTTCTGGGCATCAGTAAAGACCTGGCTTCAACCCTTGATCCTTACGTTATCCTGCAGAAAGCCTTCGATCAGTTCAGCAGCGTAATATCTTATACTTCCGTTTCAATATTGCTTTTCGACGATCTTGATAACAATTATCGCCTTATCATTCAACCGGCGTCACCCATTTCGCCCAGTTACCAGAAAGCTCTGGCAAATGAAATAAATGAAGTTTTCAAAGAGTATCCATGCGACCCGGTTTTGAGCCAGGGCAATCTTGTCAGACCTGTTGT
>JBMOKV010000377.1:0-1669 GCA_049325495.1 Candidatus Rifleibacteriota bacterium
CTTGATTTCAGCGGGTTTATCACTTTTTACCTCATCAGGATTGGAAGCGGCAGACCCGGGCACTGCCGCCATTTCCAGTTTTCGCAGCTGGATTTCAGCAGGGGACATTCCAGGGGGGAAACTGGCATCGGCGCACACCGGACCTTTTTCAACCTGATCGAAAATAATCTGACCCTGTAAGAAAGCCTGCAACCAATTCTTCACGCTTACTTCAACCGGCTTTTCAGGGCCCATTGACAGTGGTGTCGCCTGATTATAAACCCGCTCAAGCTGGTTGCGAAGTCGATATTCGAGCTCATAGAAACGATTTTTGGCCTGGTTGTCCGGCGAAAGCGCCAGTTCATCCTCATCGGCTCCCCAACGAAATTCAATAGAATGATAGGGATCAAATGATAATTTGAACAGACGATTGCAGACATCGTCAAAACTGAGAATTCTTACCTTACCGGTCGAATCAGTGTAATTCACCGAAAATTTGGGACTGAGACCATGATAATGCTGAAGCATTGCCGCAGCCAGTTGCTGTGCCCTGACTGAATCAACCTGATTCATCTGTAAAATCAGGTTTCTGGTGCGCTCATAAAAATCGCGAAACGCCACTTTCAATCTGGCGTCACGGGATGGGGTGGAAAATTCTTCCCACAGTCCGTCGGTACCGAAAATGTTCCATGGCAGAGAACCGGGATGGGGCCTTTTGTCGATGCCCTTTTCAATGCAAATATTTACTGCGACGGCCCGATAAAGAATATCTTCATAAAGATCGCTCATCATGGTGGTAAATTCGCTCAGGGGGTCCTGTTGATATGACGAATCGGTCAGACGGTTTCTAACGTAATCGTAATAAGAAAGACCTTTTCGATTACCCATTGAATAGGTTTTCTGAAACTGGTCAACCGCTGAATAGTCAGAAATATTATGGTTGCTGCTTCGTAAAATTTTTCCCTCGGAAGTATAGCGAATTGGGCGCCAGCGCTTGAATCCGCCGCCATTCTGGTCACTACCCCGGGTAAATTTTGCGCCAAACCATGGCTTTGAAATGCTGCGGTCAGGATGAGCATCGATCAGTCTGATTCTGCCATCGGGCATGACCTTGGCAACTATGGCAACGTGGCCATCGGGATCGTAATATATGGTGCCTGGCCTGATCGAGTCTTTCTGGATTTTTACGGGATAATGATCTGAATTTTCGGTTGTCGCTGCCATCCGGTAGAAACCTGAATTTATCAGGGTTACCTGCCCAAAAAGTTTTTGCGGACTGGAAAAGTAATCCTGATCCTTGAATTCGGTCGGGCGATTACCTCTGCTGTAGCGCTGGTCACCGCCTTTTCCGGCCACTGCACTCACATAACTGAAAGGAAGCCGCAATTTATAAGCGACATAAGCGCGGATGAGGTAAGGCAAATCGGCACAATCGGCATAGAGATTGAACTTCTTGTCTTCTTCGCCATAAAGGGGGTTTGCTTTTGGATCTCGAATGAAGCGGTTCAGATTCGAATGCTTTGAATCACAGATTTTTTCAACAAAGCTGCCATAGGCTTTTTCGTCTTCCTCTGTCCAGAAACTGCGACTGAGTTTCCAGGCCACGGCTTCAAGCCTGAATGGAAATACAAGGCCTAGAATGACAATAATAGCAATGATGGTTCGCGTTTTCATTCGCTCTGCTATCGAC
>JBMOKV010000378.1:0-874 GCA_049325495.1 Candidatus Rifleibacteriota bacterium
TGTTATTGTATCTGGTCTCAACTTCTTCAAGATCAGCGGCGGAAAAATAATAAGCAAAACTGGTAAAAGCAACAACGACCGCAGCGACCAGCAAACGTTCAAAAAAACGGGTTTCGCGAATAAAAGCCATGTTATTCTTTTTCTCTGTGCATCATTCTGATGAATGCAGCCCCGATTCCCGGGTCGAATTGAGTTCCGCTGCAATGATGGATCTCTTTAAGAGCCTCTTCCGTGGAAAGGGCCTTGCGATAAGGGCGATCGGTGGTCATCGCATCGAAAGTATCAACAACCGAGACAATTCGTGCGAGCAGGGGAATTGCTTCGCCTTTGAGGCCATCCGGATAACCTTTTCCATCGAATCGTTCATGGTGAAACTTGATTATGGGCACAACTCCGGCGAGAAATTCAACTTTACCCAGAATTCTTACGCCAAGCTCGGGATGAGACTTGATTATGGTAAATTCTTCGTCATTCAGTCGCCCGGGTTTATTGAGAATTCCCTCGGGAATTCCAATTTTACCAATATCGTGCAGCAGACCACCAAGTTTGATTTTTTCAACTTCACTTCTTTCAACGCCCATCTCGATAGCAAGGCGCATCGAAAGGTCGGTCACCCGTTCAGAGTGGCCGCGGGTATAGCTGTCTTTGGCGTCAATAGCGCTGGTCAGTGCTGAAAGAGTGTCAATATAAGCCCGTTGCAGGTTATGAAAAAGATCAGCATTCTGAATTACAAATGCAATCTGGCTGCCGAGAATTTTGAGTAAATCCAGGTCTTCCGGGCGATAACCGGCGTTGCCCTTCTTATTGGCCACCTGAATCACGCCAAGAAATTTATCACGGGGTTTGAGTGGCAAACCAATGGTATCACGTATTT
>JBMOKV010000378.1:884-1667 GCA_049325495.1 Candidatus Rifleibacteriota bacterium
ACCTTGACCGATTCAGATTCTTCAAACTGATTTCCCTTGAGTTCCGTTATCAATTGCGGTTTCTCTTCCCTGCGGATGGTTTGAATCATGGGGCTGAAACCACAATTACTGTCAGGAGCAAAAGAAGCAATGCCTTCCCCGGCCTGAACCTGAGAAAAGTAGGGCAGTTCGTCGTTTTCACGAACGAGAAAAATGCAGGCTATTTCGCTGTCAGTGCCATCCCGGGCTATAGAAAGAAACTTGTCGACGAGGGTCTGAAGATCGATATTGGTAACAATTTCTTTTCCGAGAATGAAAACATTGCTCAAGACCAGAAGGCGCTTGAACATTCTTTCATAAAGAATCGCGCTCTCAAGCGAAGCTGCTGCCTGCGAGGCAAGAATCGGCAATATTTCACAGATATTCTCTGGGGCATCAGGCGTCAGTTTAAGGCCTATTACACCCAGCATTTTATGGCGGCGCACAAGGGGAAGAAGAATAAAATCTTCAATTGAAATTATCGGTGTTTCAGATTCCTGCCAGCGCGGATATTCGGCTTTAAACTGGCTGCGAATCTTTTCCATTTTTTCTTCAAGAATGAGATTGCTGATTCTTACATCGAGTTCGGAAGGATCTTTCCCTGAAAGAGAGAAAAAAGAAGATTCGGCTTTGCACAGAACCAGTGCTTTTTTGAGTATTGCCCGCAGTAATGAATCGAGCTCGATGAAAAATCCAGTTTCATCAAGAGTCAAAAGTTCCTGAATCTGTTTTTTCAGAACTTCATTCTCGCGAATTAACGCTTCT
>JBMOKV010000379.1:0-12726 GCA_049325495.1 Candidatus Rifleibacteriota bacterium
CGTCTCTACGAAAGATTATTTTACCAATATACGATTACACTAACAACCCGAAATGTAAACCGGTTGCGTGTTTTTTCAATGATTCTAACCCATGAATTTGTGAAGGGGGAATTTTTGACTTATGTCAGGTTAAAGAATATCTTATTTACAGACAATCGAAAAATGAGGAGACAGGCGTATGAAAAATTTTACCTTTTTTAACCCGACCAAGATCATTTTTGGCAAAGGCACGATTGGTGCTCTGAAAAATGAGACCCCCGCCGGAAAAAAGATAATGCTGGTTTATGGTGGCGGCAGTATAAAGAAAAACGGAACTTACGATGAAATCATGAAGGCTCTTGAAGGCCGGCCGGTTGAGGAATTTTCAGGCGTAGAACCGAATCCGACCTATGAAACTCTGATGAAATGCGTTGAAAAGGTTAAGGCAACCGGGTGTGACTTTCTGCTGGCTGCCGGTGGTGGTTCGGTAATCGACGGTACGAAATTTATCGCGGCTGCAGCACTTTTTGACGGTGACCCCTGGAAAATTCTGCAGACTTTTGGTTCGTGCGTTAAGAACGCGCTGCCCTTCGCGTCTGTTCTAACTTTGCCTGCCACCGGTTCTGAGATGAACAGTGGTTCGGTTATTACCCGTGCTGAATTCAAAGCCAAATTGCCTTTTAAAAGCGACCTGGTTTACCCGGTGTTTTCAGTTCTCGACCCGATGAAAACCTATACTCTGCCGGCAAGACAGGTTGCAAACGGGGTGGTCGACGCTTTTGTTCACATTGTCGAACAGTATCTGACGCAACCGGCCCATGCAGCGGTTCAAGACCGTTTTGCCGAAGGTCTTCTGCATGTGCTGATCGAACAGGGGCCTCTTGCTCTGAAAGAACCTGAAAACTATGAAGTCAGGGCCAATCTTATGTTTGCCGCAACCATGGCGTTGAATGGTCTTATTGGCTGCGGAGTTCCGCAAGACTGGTCGACTCACATGATCGGCCACGAACTTACCGCCCTTTATGGTCTTGACCATGCCGTTACCCTGGCTATTGTTCTGCCGGGAAATCTTATCCTGCGCAAGCAGCTCAAGCATGAAAAACTTCTGCAATATGCCCAGCGAGTCTGGGAAATAAAATCAGGCAATGATGAGCACAAAATCAGCGAAGCCATTAAAAAGACAGCTGAATTCTTTGAAAGTCTTGGCGTGAAGACCAAGCTCAGCGCTTACAATCTTGGCGAAGAAGCGATCGAAAAGGTTGTTACCCAGCTCAAGTCTCACCAGATGATCAAGCTTGGCGAGAATGGTGACGTCAATCTTGAAGTCAGCCGCCAGATTCTCGAACTTTGCCTGTAATTTTCATGAAGATAAATAAATCATCGAATGGTGCCGGCTTTGCCGGCATATTCGTCGTAATTATTTTAATCGCCCTGTTTTTATACTTTCTGTCATTTGTGCTTAATCCTTTTTATCGTGCTCCCCATGGTCGGGAATTGACTAACTCGAAAAGCTGCATGATCAATCTGCGGGTTCTGCTTGGTGCCACAGAAATGTATCAGATGGATCACCCGGGTGAAATTGAAAACCTTGACCTGATCGCATTAAAGCAGGGAAATTTTATGAAAACGGAGCCAATTTGCCCTGAAACCAGAACCTCCTGCTATCGTGGCAAAAATATTACCCCCGAAAAGATTCAAAATGGTACTGCAATAGAATGTGAAGTTCACGGTAATCTTCCAGAGCTTGAAAAGAAAGTTGAAGAGTTGAGCAGAAAAGTAGAGTTTGAAAATTCGATTATTGGCAGATGTATTTCCGCATTCAAAAAAATGCTGATGATTTCCTGATAAAAATGAAATTTTAAAATTAAATTTTGAGGTAGGTCATGAAAGTTCTTGCGATTCTTGGCAGTCCGCGAAAAAATGGAAACAGTGGTTTTTTAGCCGAAACTTTTGTTGAACAGGCAAAGAAAAAGGGTGCAGATACCTGTTCTTTTTATCTTGAAGGAATGAGCTACAAGGGCTGTAAAGCCTGCGGGGCCTGCAAAAAAGGCAGTGACCGCTGCGTAATCAAAGATGATCTGACCGAAGTGTTAGATGAAATGCATGCGGCAGACGTAATAATTTACGCAGTGCCCAATTACTTCGCCGATCTTTCAGGGCAGTTCAAGCTGTTTCTCGATCGTACTTATTCATTGTTGACCCCACAGTTCATGGAAGGCGAAAACCGTTCACGACTGTCAGCGGGCAAACATCTGGTTTTTATTTTCACACAGGGCGCTCCTGAGCAGGCTTTTAAAGATATTCCCGAGAAATATTCTCATCTCAAGGATTATTTCAATTTTGCCAGCTTCAATGTTATTCGCGGTTGCGGGCTTTTTGCCCCTGATCAGGCAAAAGGCAGAACTGATCTGATCGAGCAGGTCGAAAAACTTGCCGAAAAATTGATCAACTGAGCTCTCTGATGAAAAAAATCGATCTTGCCACCTGGAAGCGTAAGGAGCATTTCCAGTATTTTACAGGCCTCGATGACCCATACTGGAGCATGGTTACTGAACTCGACTGCACCCAGACTTTCAGGCAGGCAAGGCAGGATTCGGCTTCCTTTTTTCTGAGTTATCTTCACAAAACGATGCTTGCAGCCAACCAGATCGAAGAATTGCGAACCAGAATCGTTGGCGATGAAATTGTTTGCTATGATCGTCTTAACGCTTCAGTTACAATTTTGCGCGAAGATGAAACGTTCGGTTGTTGTTTTATAGAGTTCTGCGAGGATTTCTCGAAGTTCTGTGTCGATGCCATGCAGCAGATCGAGCTGGTGAAACAGCGTACGGGAATGTGCCTGGAAGAAGACTATCGGCTCGACCAGATACATTATTCAAGTATTCCCTGGCGAAGTTTCAGCGGTTTGTCATATGCCCGACAACTAAGGCCTCAGGATAGTGTGCCAAAAATTACCTTTGGTCGGGCATTTCAGAATGGTGATAATTTGAAGTTTTCGGTGGGGATTCAAGTTCATCATGGCCTGGTCGATGGTTTGCACGTCGCCAGATTTTTCGAGGCTCTGCAGAATATATTGTAAATGAAAATTTGAATTGTGGTAAAAATTCCCTGCGAAAACGAAGAAAAACCCGGTAGGCGCCATGAAATTCATATGGTGCCCGGGGCTACCTATATCGGTGATTCAGAGATCCTTGGGGCCGCTTTCTTCGTCGATACCGATGCGCCGCCCACGATTCTGGTTCGTTTTGGCAATCAGAAGCCGGAAAAGATTGCCTGGAGCGATTTCGTTGAACTGGTGCGCTGTTTCAAATTTTTCCGTCAGAAAGTTTCTCAAGTTTTGCGCGAGAAAACCGGGGCTCTGCCGCGAATGGTGGTCAATAACCAAATTTCATTAAGCCTTCTTGAGACCCGCCGGATAAAATTGAACTGGAACGGTCATCCGGCAGTTTTTTCACATCTGCAGATGGATCTGGTAACCGGGGTTCTCGGTGGCTGCTACGCCAAAGCCAGACCTCTGGTTGACCGAATTCTTGAAAAAGAGCGCCTTTTGGCAAAGCCTGACTGGTTCTCGAATGCAAAGCAATACAGCGGGCTGATTTTTTTTCTTCTACTTTCAGTAATCAACATTTTCTTTTTTGCCAGCATGTTTTTTCAGCCACTTTTGTTCAAGCCCTGGGTGGTGCTGACTTTGTTTCAGCTTTTCTGGCTGTTGTTATTGAGACCAGAATGGACCTATCGATTGTTACCGATTTTCTGGGATTATCTCAATGAGCAGTTCCTTGCCGATTTGTCTAATCTTCGCCTGCCAAGAAAAAGCATCGAGTTTTTCATCATTGTCATCATGGGCCTGGTTTATCTTCTCTGTTTTGGCAGTGAAGCGGCCAATTACATTTTCAATTTTTACCGGAATGTATTTGGCATACAGTGATGGTTTAAAAGCAATTCTACCGTCATGAATCATTTTGAAACAGGGTTTGATTAAGGCTGGTTGCATTTCAAGCGCTGGTTTAACTGGAAAATTTCCTCTGCCAGCCTGATAATTCCTTCAATCTGTTCGACCTGACGGTATTGCTCCGGGCCGATTTTTTCCAGGCCGTTGAAAGCTCCCCAGATTGCCCCGGCCATTGAGCCAATAGTGTCCACGTCTCCGCCGCAATCAGCTGCCAGCTTCAGTAGCGCGGGAAAAGGCTCGTTTAAATTGCAGAGAGCACAAAAAATGGCGGTTACGCAAGAATCGACGGCAGCAATCCCATTGCCCAGGCTGTTCACTATTTCGCGGATACCCGGGGTATGACTTTTTTCCAGCCAGGAAAAGGCGAGGGCAAGTTTTGTTTTGAAAACTTCAGTTGAGGCTGCGGCAAACAGCTGATCCTTGACGTCTTCGATCGACAGGTGACAAAAGCTGCATTGCACAGCAGTTGCGATCAGAATGGCTCCCTCGATTGCGGCGGGGTGGGCATGGGTGATTTCAGAGACCTTTTTTACGGCCTCAGCAAGTGATCGAGGTAGCCCGAAAGTCAGCATCGCCACTACCGGAGCCCGCATGGCTGCCCCATTTCCGAAAGAACCGCCTGGGTATCTGGCGATTGCTGCTGAACGCCAGTCATTACCTTTTTTAATAAGCCTGAGAGTATAGGCTGCGCCTGGCCCATAGCCACGGCTCCAGCGATAGCCATCGGCAAACTGAGAGGCCAGATGCGGTTGATCAATGCCCTCGCAGGCCAGAATCGAGCGGGCAAGGTCTATCGACATCTGGGTGTCGTCGGTAAACCGCTTCCTGCCGTCAAAAGTTCTGCCAATCAATTGCCAGAGCAGGCGTTCAACAATGCCGCCCTCGTAGGGGGCGCCGAATGCATCGCCACAGGCCAGCCCGACCAGGCAGCCGCTGAATTTTTCCTGCAGATTCATAAAATTAATATAGCCTAATTCCAGCGAATTTTCATTTTTTCCGGTATCGGGTCCCGGTAAAAGGCATTAATCAAGCTTTTCATCAGATCAGTGCAAATAAAATTTGATTTTCGGCATCCAGGTATCTAGAATATCAGGTAAGTTTTTAAAAAGAATAAAGCAAGGTCGGGAATGAGCAACTTATATATGCATTCATCAGTGGCTATTCTCAAGTCTGGCAATATCCAGGAGGGAAAGTAATGTTCGACGCACCCAAATTGAATCTTAGTAAGAGTCTGGCCGAATTTGAACGAGGTAAGAAATGTACCCCCGGTGGAGTTCTGGGTATCAGAAGACCCTACAATTTCGTTGAGGGCGAATACCCGATTTATTTTGATAACGGCAAAGGCGGCCGCATTACCGATATTGATGGCAACGAATACCTTGATTATCTTTGTGCTTACGGCCCGATTATCATCGGGCATCGTGAAGAAGAAATCGATAACGCGGCAATCGACCAGATTCGCAAAAAGGGTTTCTGCTTTTCGCTGACCCAGAAAATTCAGAACGATCTTGCAGAAAAGCTCAGTATTTTGATCAAATGCGCTGAAACCACGGTTTTTACCAAAACCGGTTCTGATGCAACGACCCTGGCAATTCGTGTGGCTCGGGGCTATACCGGTAGAACCAAGATTATCCGCTGTGGATATCATGGCTGGCATGACTGGTGTGTTGAGGTTAAAGGCGGCATTCCCGCCAAATTATATGAAGATACCCTTGAATTTCATTACAATCATCTCGATGAGCTTGAAGATCTGCTGAAAAAGCACGGCAGCGATACTGCCGCGATTATCGTCACCCCGATCGGTCATCCGCTGGCAGAGCAGTGCGAATACCCGAAAAAAGGCTTTCTTGAAGGCTGTCGAAGTCTCGCTGATAAATACGGGGCAGTACTGATATTTGATGAAATCAGAACTGGTTTCAGAGTGAATATGGGCGGGGCGCAGACCCTGTTTGGCGTAACCCCCGACCTCTCTACCTTCGGCAAGGCTCTGGCCAATGGTTACGCCATTTCTGCCTGCGTCGGCAAGCGTGAATTCATGAAGAAAATCGAGAAAGAGGTTTTCGTTTCTTCAACTTTCTTTCCGAACAGCATCGCCTATGCCGCAGCGCTCAAAACCCTTGAATTCATCGAAAAGAACAATGTCATCGAAGAAATCAGGCGCAAAGGTGAATGGTTCAATGCTGAACTGGCCAAAGTCTGCGCTGCCCATAAGGTTGAAACGGAATTGTCGCCTATTCCCCAGATGCCTTTCGTTACTTTCAAAAAGAATGCTGAAAAGACTTACAAGGAAATGCGCAAAGATTTCTATACCCAGCTTATACGCCGCAAAGTCTTTCTGCAGCCTTATCATCATGGTTACATCTGCTATCGCCACACCGAAGCAGATTTAAATGAAACTTTGAAAGCCATCGATGAATCACTGTCTTTTGTTGACGGGAAAAAATACTGATAACCATGGATAAGCTCATCATTACTGCCGCAATCTGCGGCGCTGAAGTTACCAAGGAACATAATCCGGCGGTGCCTTATACGGTGGCGGAAATTGTGCGCGAAGCAAAATCAGCCGTCGATGCAGGGGCTTCGATCATTCATCTGCATGTGCGCTTTGACGATGGAAAGCCAACGCAGAGTGCCGAGCGCTTTAAAGAATGTATCGATGCGATAAAGGTTGCCTGCCCGAGCGCGATCATTCAGCCTTCAACCGGTGGTGCAGTGGGTATGAGCAATGCAGAGCGATTGCAGCCCGTTTCACTGCGCCCGGAAATGGCAACCCTCGATTGCGGAACGGTAAATTTCGGAGGTGATGACATTTTCGTCAATTCTGAAAATACCATTATCGAATTCGCCCAGAAGATGCTTGAATTGAAAGTGAAGCCGGAAATAGAAGTTTTCGATAAAGGCATGATCGACACTGCGATTCGCCTGCACAAAAAAGGTTTTATCGCTGCGCCGCTGCATTTTAACTTTGTGCTTGGCGTAACCGGTGGAATCAGCGCCAGTCTGCGCGATCTGACCTTTCTGCAGGGCAGTATTCCCGCCGGCAGCACTTTCACCGTTTCCGGCATCGGCCGGGCGCAGTTTCAGATGGCCGCAGCCTCGATTATTGCCGGTGGGCACGTCAGAGTTGGCTTTGAAGATAACATTTATCTGGAAAAAGGCGTGCTGGCCGCATCAAATGGTGAACTGGTCGCTAAAGCCGTGCGGCTTGCAAAAGAACTGGGGCGCCCGATTGCGTCACCGGCTGAAGCCCGTGAAATTCTTGGCCTGAGCCGCTGAGCTCCGGGCTGTAAATTACCGTTGGAAAGGTAGAATAATGTTTAACAAGCTAATCAGCAAAAAACAATTCGCAGACCTGCTCAAAGACGATATGGTGCTGATGGTCGGCGGATTCCTCGGCTGCGGTTCTCCCGAAGCCCTGATCGATATCATTATCGAAAAACGGGTTAAGAACCTGACGATAATCTGCAACGACACTTCTTTTCCAGACCGTGGAATCGGCCGTCTGGTGGCCGAAAAGCTCGTCGGCCGGGTTTTAACTTCGCATATCGGCACCAACCCCGAAACCGGTCGTCAGATGGTCGAAGGAACGATCAAGGTCGAGCTGATTCCGCAGGGAACCCTGATTGAAAGAATCCGCGCCGGTGGCATGGGCCTGGGTGGTTTTCTTACCCCGACCGGTGTAGGCACCGTAGTTGAAGAGGGCAAGCAGAAAATGACGATCGATGGTCGCGAGTATCTGCTCGAACTGCCTTTGCGGGCTGATCTGGCCCTGGTTAAGGGTGGCACGGTCGATAAGGCCGGAAACGTGATTTATCACGGCACCGCCCGTAATTTTAACCCGGTAATCGCTTTTGCCGCTGAAACGGTAGTTGCTGAAGCGGGTAAGCTGGTAGAAATCGGTTCGCTGAATCCTGAAAGCATCGTAACTCCTGCGCCACTGATCGACCATGTTTTCGTTCCGGGCCAGAGCTGAAGCAGAAAGGTGAATAACAGATGATAGAAGATCAGAAACTTGCCAAAGAAGTTATCGCCAGACGAATTGCCCGTGAATTCAAGAGCAATCAGATTGTAAATCTTGGAATCGGGCTGCCAACCCTGGTGGCAAACCATATTCCCGCTGATATCAATGTGTATCTGCAGTCAGAAAATGGCATCATGGGCATGGGCCCGGCCCCGGCACCCGGCCAGGAAGACCCCGACATCACCAATGCCGGTGGCAGTCATGTAACGGTTCTGCCCCACGGTTCGTATTTTGACAGTGCCACTTCTTTTGGTCTGATTCGTGGCAGTCACGTTGAATATACGGTTCTTGGCGCTCTTGAAGTTGACCAGGAAGGCAATCTCGCCAGCTGGATCATTCCCGGAAAGAAAGTGCCCGGTATGGGTGGCGCAATGGACCTGGTGGTAGGCGCAAAGAACGTCATCGTCTCAACTCTGCATACCGAAAAGGGTAAATCAAAGATTCTCAAGCGCTGCAAACTGCCTCTGACTGCGGTTAAAGTGGTAAAAATGATCGTAACTGAACTTGGTGTTTTCCAGGTTACTCCGCAGGGCATGATTTTGACTGAAGTTCACAAAGATTCAAGTGTAGATGAGATCAAGGCTAACACTGAAGCTGATTTTACCGTGGCTGCCAATCTCAAGACCATGGAATGATCGAGACAGGATGATAATATGAAAAAAGGCTGCAAATACGGAACCCATCGCTCAATTGAACCAAAGAACGTTCTGCCGCAACCGGCTTTGAAAATTTCAAATGACATGTCAGAAATTTATGACAACGAAATTCTTATCGATGTCAGTGCTTTGAATGTCGATTCAGCCAGCTTTACCCAGATCAAGAACGAAGCCGGCGGAGACAAGGAAAAAATAGCGGCCCGCATCAAACAGATTGTGGGCGAAGCGGGCAAGATGAAAAACCCGGTTACCGGATCGGGTGGTGTTCTTATTGGCACCATTGAAAAGATTGGTGATGCCCTTAACGGTAAAACCGACCTGAAAGTTGGCGACAAAATCGTCACTCTCGTGTCCCTTTCCCTGACTCCGTTGCGCATTGACGCCATTCATGGCATCGATATCGATATTGACCGGGTCAATGTAAGCGGCAAGGCTATTCTTTTTGAAAGCGGCATTTACGCAAAAATCCCAGCGGATCTATCAGAAAATGTTTCGATGGCTGCCATGGATGTCTGCGGTGCCCCGGCCCAGGTTGCCAAGCTGGTCAGACCAGGCCAGTCGGTGCTGATTTTCGGCGCCGGCGGCAAGTCTGGCATTCTCTGCTGTTATGAAGCGCGAAAACGGGTTGGCCCTACCGGTAGAGTTATCGGTATCGAGAAAAATCCGGCCAATATCGAACGTTTGAAAAATCTCGGGTTTTGCCATGAAGTTCTCGATCTGAACGCAAAAGACCCGGTGGCTGTGCTCAACGCTGCTCTTGCCGTCAATGGTAGCAGGGAGTATGATGTTTCAATCAATTGTTTGAATATTCCTGACTGCGAAATGTCATGTGTTCTGCCGGTCAGAGATGATGGCACCGTTTATTTTTTCTCGATGGCGACCAGCTTTACCCAGGCGGCTCTCGGTGCCGAAGGGGTTGGCAAAGATGTAGTCATGATCATTGGCAACGGTTATACCCGGGGCCATGCTGAAATTACTTTCGGAATTCTGCGCGAAAGCCCGGAGTTGATGAAACTGTTCGAAGAAGTGTACTGCTGAGATTTCAAGAAGAGAACCGGCAGAGAAGGAATCAGGTATGAATAAGAAAAGCATTGAACCAAAGCACATTGAACGAAGAAAAAAGATGTTTCCTGAAGTTTCTGAAACAGACTGGAATGACTGGAAATGGCAGGTCAGAAACCGCATCGAAACCATTGCCCAGCTGCAGAAACATATTGCGCTGACGCCCGCCGAGGTTGACGGCATCAAAGAATGCCTGAAAACCCTGCGAATGGCTATCACGCCGTATTATCTGACTCTTATTGATCCTGATAACCCTCACGACCCGGTGCGTAAACAGGCGATCCCCACTGCTTTTGAACTGTATAAATCCCCGGCGGATCTTGAAGACCCGTTGCATGAAGATGGCGATTCTCCGGTTCCCGGTCTGACCCACCGTTATCCTGACCGCGCATTGCTGCTGGTTACCGACCAGTGCTCGATGTATTGCCGGCATTGCACCAGGCGTCGATTTGCCGGGCAGAAAGATACGGCAATGCCTTCGAGCAACATTGATCGGGCGATTGAATATATTGCCGCGACCAAACAGATTCGCGATGTGGTGGTTTCAGGGGGCGACCCATTGCTGCTGGCTGATTCCAAGCTTGAAGGTATCATAAAAAAACTGCGCGAAATTGAGCATGTTGAAATAATCAGAATCGGTTCGCGCACACCGGTGGTGCTGCCGCAGCGCATTACTCCAGAACTGTGTGATATGCTTAAAAAGTATCACCCGGTCTGGCTCAACACTCACTACAACCACTCTCAGGAAATAACTCCTGAAGCAAAAAAGGCCTGCGAACTGATCAGTTATGCCGGTATTCCGATGGGCAACCAGTCGGTTCTGCTGGCCGGGGTCAACGATTGCGCCCATGTCATGCGCAATCTGGTGCATGATCTGGTCAAGATCAGGGTTCGGCCTTATTACATCTATCAGTGCGATCTTTCTTACGGTTTATCCCATTTCCGCACGCCGGTGGCCAAGGGTATCGAAATTGTTGAGGCTCTGCGCGGCCACACCAGCGGTTTCTGCGTGCCGACCTACGTTGTAGATGCGCCGGGCGGCGGTGGCAAGATTCCGGTCATGCCCAGCTATCTGATTTCAAGTGGCTATGAAAAGACCATCCTGCGAAATTTTGAAGGGGTTATCACCTGCTATAACGAGCCCGACAATTACAAGCCTTCATGTACCTGTGAAGCCTGCAAATCAGGCAAAGTGGAAATGGAAGGCGTGGCCGGGCTGCATTACGGCAAGATTTCGCTTGAGCCGGTTGGCCTGAAGCGGAATCAGCGCAAGAAAAAGCACTGAGACAATGAGTCTTTGGCAGCTGTGTGAGCGGTTTCGCTGTATTGCCATCATCGGCATGGAAAAAAATGCCGGCAAAACGACGGTTCTGAATTATCTGCTCAAACATGCTGCCAGAAAGACGGTTGCCATTACCTCGATCGGTTATGACGGCGAAGATACTGATCAGATAACGCAAACCGACAAACCACGCATTTACGTCGGCCGTGGCACCATCGTTGCCACGGCCGTCGGCCTGCTTGGCCGCTGCGATGTAACAAGAGAGCTGCTTAAATTTACCGGTTTCGCTACCGCCATGGGTGAGGTGGTGCTGCTTCGTGCCTTGAGTGATGGCTATGTTCAGATAGCCGGCCCCTCGATCAATGCACAGATGGAGAAACTGGTGCAGATGCTGATTGAACTGAATGTCGATAAAATTTTTATCGACGGTGCCGCATCGCGAAAATCGAGTGCGGCGATTGCCCCGGCCGATGCATGCATTCTGGCAACTGGTGCAGCTTTTTCCCCGGACCCGGATTTTCTGGTTGAACAGACGGCTTTTTATGCGGGCCTTTTTAACCTTCCGGCGGTAGAGCAGTCAGAAATCAAGGAATTTTTTGCGTCACCCCTCTCTGAAGTGGCCGATCATAACGGAGACAATGATGTTTACGCAAAAGTTGGAGCCTCTGATTCAGCCCGTTTAGGCAATGCTCTGGATGTTGAAACTGCTGGTTCTGCCGCGCTGGTTAAGGATTTGAAAGTGCTTGTTTTTAAGGGCGTAATGCCCACTGGTTTCGCCGCCCGTTTTCTCGAAAAGACCCGCGATCTGCAGGGCCTGCAGATAATAGTGCGCGACGGCACCCGCCTTTTGCTTACTCTCGATCAATACCGTGAATTTACCAGGCGTGGCGCAACTTTCAGCGTCTGCAGGCAGGTTCCGGTTCTGGCGGTTACGGTTAATCCCACCTCTCCCTCAGGACTGTTGATCGATTCGGCTTATCTTAAGAGTCGTATCGAAAAATTAACCCGCTTGCCGGTTTTCGATCTGGTAAATGAAAACCAGCCTCAGCTTATTGATGAATTAATCGATCATTTGAGCAAAATTCGTTAATTTCGAAACTTTGAGATTTAAAAAAATGAATAAAAACCAGATAAACAATGAATTACACAGTCATGATTTTGGTGGACATGCTCTGGAAAATGAGAAGCGAACCTTTAATGTAATAATTCTTACAGGCATAACCATGCTGGTTGAAATAGCAGCAGGAATTCTTACCGGTTCGATGGCGCTACTCGCAGATGGCTGGCACATGAGCACTCATGCTTTTGCGCTTGGAATAACTTATTTTGCCTATGTAATGGCCAGAAAATACCAAGGATCATCAGTATTTGGCTTCGGAACAGGAAAATTCGGCATTCTCTCGGGTTACACGAGTGCCCTTTTCCTTGGAGCAACGGCGGTTTACATGATTGCAGAATCAGTTGAGAGACTAATAACACCGGTTGTTATTGCCTTTGACCAGGCCATTCTGGTGGCTGTTATCGGTTTGATAGTCAATGTTTTCAGCATCTGGCTTCTGCATTCGGGAGAAGGTGATCATTCTCACGATCACGATCACGACCACGATCACCATCAAAATCACGAAGACCAAGATCATCAGAACGGCAGTCTTGATCACGACCATCACGACCACGACCATCACGATCATAATATCAGGGCAGCCTACCTTCATGTCATTGCCGATGCGTTCACCTCAGTTCTTGCAATAGTCGCACTCATTTCAGGAAAATACTT
>JBMOKV010000380.1:0-1652 GCA_049325495.1 Candidatus Rifleibacteriota bacterium
CGACGCACCATGTTGTCATTGCGCTTGATGCGCCAGCCTACTGCGGCATCGAAGCCCTCGTCGATTTTTTCCAGCAGCAGGGGAATATCGGCCGGGTCATTCTGCAGATCCGCATCGAGGGTGATGATGATTTCACCACGGGCGGCTTTGATTCCGGCGGCCATTGCGGCAGTCTGGCCATTGTTGCGGCTGAATTTGAGGCCGCGCAGGGCAGGGTGGTTTTTCTGCAGCTCTTTTATCATGGCAAAACTGCCATCGGTTGAGCCATCGTCAACCAGAATCAGTTCCCAGTTCTGGCGCAGGTTCTGCATGGCGGTTTCAATACGAGAAACCAGATCAGGAAGGCTTTCGCTTTCGTTATAAACCGGCACGGTTACGCTGTATTTGATGTTTCCCATTTTGCTGCTTTCATTGGCTTTCGCCCGATTTTAGCACAAAATCGGATGAAAAAACAGACTGGTTTCTATTCTATGCGAACCTATGTTCAATCATTTGGCGCCGATTTCCTGAGCGAGTTTCTTGAGGGCTTCTTCAAGTTTTCGCGGCTCAGTCGGGCTGGGTCCGAGGGTTTTGGACCATTCGAACAGCTGGCGATTCTTTTCACCTGGCGAAGTGGTTGGATCATCAAGAATCGAAATCATTTTGGGAAATTCTTTTTTAACCAGACGTTTTTCCATTAAATCCAGCAATTCAGAGTTGCGTTTCAAAAGATCTTTTGCAGTCTGACTTGATTCTCCTTTGAACTTGTCGGTTTTTGTCCTTGAAGCCTTCACGAAATCTTCAAGTTTTTTTAAGGTTTCCTGTAGATCTTTGACCGATTTAGATTTGCCGGTCGCGACTTTTTGAACTTCGTCGGTGAAGGATTTCATCAAAGCCCGTCCATCGGTATGCTGCTTCTTGACCTCTTCATAGATGCTCTTGCTTTCATCACTCTTTGAACAACCTGAAGCCATGATTAAAAAGAAGCACATACTTAAAGCGAGCCATTTAATTTTTTTCATCGATCCTCCTGTTTATGGGCAAAAACTGATTCATACCGGTCTGATTATAACCTTTTAAAAATTTAATGGGCAATATTTCTATGTTTCAAGGGATATTATTCGTCAGAAATCGCTCAATGACGGCTTTTAAGTCAGTTTAACCGCAAAAAAAAACCGGAGCTTTTTCTGCTCCGGCTTTCGAGAATTGATTTGGTTAAAGGAATCAGGCGGTGAGGTTTTTGCGTACCTGATCCATGCCTTTCATGCGGTAGGTGCCTTTATAATACTGATATTTGTGGGCTGGAAGAATTGCTTCTTCAGCGGTTGCGCCCATCTGAATGACGATAAGGTTGCCGGCGGCGTCTTTGCCTTTGTAGATCATCGAGTGACCATAGCGGTTGTGGCCGTAGTCGAGCAGAATCATGTCGCCGGGTCTGATGTCAGGCGGCGGCGGAGGTTTTACGCCAGGATTGATTTCGTCGGTATATTTTTTCGACCACAGGCCACTGGTTGAGGTTCTACCCTGGGTGATCGGGTATTTGATTCCAGCTTTTTTGAAAGCCTGCTGCTGAACCCGCTGAACGAAACCGCTGCAGTCGATGCCGCCAATTTTTTCAAATTTCTGGTAAGCATCTTTTGAGCGCCATTTCCAGGTCTTGATATCGACGTATT
>JBMOKV010000381.1:0-1648 GCA_049325495.1 Candidatus Rifleibacteriota bacterium
GATGGCGCCGAACATCTGCTGTGGGCTTTTGCAGCTTGACAGATTGTCGGTATATTCGGGGTAGAAATGTTCGAGGAATTTAACCCATCCCGGTGAGCATGAGGTGAACTGGGGGAAAGCCACTTTTTCTTTGTCGATCAGGGCTTTTTTGAGCCTGATAAGAAGTTCAGTTGCTTCTTCCATGATGGTCAGGTCGGCGGTAAAGTTGGTATCGAAAACCTTGTCGAAACCGCAGCGGCGCAGAGCGGTGTTGAGTTCGCGAGTCACAGAGTGACCGGCGGGCAGGCCGAAACATTCACCGATTGCAGCTCTCGGACTCGGGGCAGTCTGAATGACCACGTGTTTTTTCGGATCATCGATGGCAGCCCAGATTTCATCGGACGGGTCATTGGCTCTGAGAGCGCCAACCGGGCAGCGATTGATGCACTGGCCGCAGTTGATGCAGACTACTTCGCCGAGTGGAAGGTCGTCGAAAGTGGCGATATCGAGATCGGGGCCGCGGTTAACGGCTTCGAGAACGCCGACTTCCTGAAGGTCGATGCAGGTTCTGACGCAGCGGCGGCAATGAATACATTTGTTCATGTCGCGCACCACGCTGTAGCTTGAGCGGTCGATTTCATGGTGGGGTTCGGTATCATGGCCGAAGCGGTAGAAATCTACGCCGTATTCTTTTGCCAGGCCCTGCAGTTCGCAGTTATTATTGCGGAAGCAGGAGTAGCATTCACCGACATGGTGCTTGAGCATCAGGTCGAGATTGTGGCGGCGGGCTTTGCGCACTTTAGGAGAATAGGTCTGGATGTTCATCGGGCTGGTGATCGGGTAGGCACAGGCAGCCTGAAGAGTTCTCTGACCTTCGACTTCAACGACGCAGATGCGGCAGACGCCGGCGACTTTGAGGTCTTCATGATGACAAAGTGTTGGAATCTTGATATTGAGTTTTTTGGCGGCATCGAGAATGGTGGTTCCGAATGGAACTTTGATTTCATTGCCGTCAATAGTGATTGCAACCATGGCTCCGAGATCTTTTTCGTTTTTGGCAACTTCGACGGAAGCTACAAGCGAACTTTTGGGAGCGCGATCTTCACCAAATTTTGCGTTATTTTTATTCTTATCCATTATTCAACTCCCTTTTTTACTTAGTATCCTTCGTTGAAAATTTCGTGTTTGAAATTCTTAACGATAGACAGGAAAGCGTTCGGAGCACTCTGGCCCAGACCGCACTTGCTTGAAAGCTGCATGGTTTCGCCAAGAGAGACGAGTTCGCGCAGGTATTTCATTGAGCAGGCGCCTTCAGCCATTTTGTCGAGGCCTTCGAGGAGAGTTTCGGTGCCGAGGCGGCAGGGAGTGCACTGGCCGCATGATTCTTCACAGAAGAATTCCATGAAGTTGATGGCAACCGCAAGCATGTCGCGATGTTGGCCGAAAACGATGATCGAGCCACCGGTTGAAACATCTTCATAGGCAATGGTTTTGCCGAATTCACTTCTGGGAACGCAATGACCGGAAGCGCCGCCGACCTGAACGGCCTTGGCATCTTCGCCACCGACTTCCTGCAGAAGTTTTTCGATGGTGATGCCCATCGGGAATTCATAAACGCCGGGTTTGTCGCAATCGCCGGAGATGCTGAACAGCTTGGTTCCGGTTGATT
>JBMOKV010000382.1:0-1641 GCA_049325495.1 Candidatus Rifleibacteriota bacterium
CAGCCGCTTTGAGAGAAAATCCGTTCCAGGTCGGCCCTGCCAAGGCCTGCAATTCTTCTGGCCATCCAGCGGGCGTCAGCCCAGGTGCAATGCCGCCATGAATCGGGCAAAAAGACCGGGTGAATCTTGAAATGCTTTACATTGAAAACTTCACCTACCACGGTTGAAGAAAGAGTGCTCAGGCAGCCGGAAGAGTAGGGGCCGGCGAAAGACGCTCCCATGTCACTTACGAATTCGACATGCCGGTCGAATTTGCCGGTTTTGCTGTTCCACAGAAGGCCACCGCGGGTGTTGTCTTCCTTGACATCAGGGTTTGATATCCAGGTTGAAAAAACCAGAAGTGATCTGGCAACCCGGTCTTCTAACGAACTGCCGCGCACCAGATCGATGCCGCCAAGTCTTTTCAGGGCAGGGTTATCGATGCTGAGCTGGCATTCTTTGAAAGCCAGATAGTAAGCGCCCAGATATTTTTCATCGAGTGATTCGCGCTCGATCATTGCCTGGTCAACTATTCCGGTTCCAAGAAAAGCTCCATTCGCTGCTTTAACTGAGGGTTGTTCAACCACATAACGATTCAGATGAAATTTAAAAGAGGATTTTAAAAGCATTTCAGCAAGCTCGGCCTGATTCTGTGGTTTTTTGCCCGAAGATTTCGGTTCAAGAATCAACAGGGTTTCACCGGGACCTGAATAGAATTTCAGGTCGGTGTATGTAGCCCCCAGATCGATGGCAAGGCGGGTGGAAACCACGTCTGAATGAACTTCGTCGCCCCATTTGATTTTCCATTTCAGGCCAAATCTGTCTTTTCCGGAAATTTTGGGGGATGAAGCACTTTCTTTAAGCTCTTCAAAAAACATGATTCTTTTTGCCCAGGTGAAATCGAATTTCGCAGCCTTTTTACCGCCGGTAGCCCTGATTGATTCTGCCATTTCTTTTACAAATGCGGGAAAATGATTGCCGGGATTGACCGGTCTTAATCCGGGGTGGTCGGGCATCGGTTGCAGTCGGGAAATCTGATCGGGGTTCATGCCTGCAATTTCTTCACGGGTTACCGGTTCTGAGTTCCCCGGGCGACAAAGTTTGTCTGCTTCGAGCTGTGCCTGCTTCAGGCCAACTGGTCTGTTTTTAGCGGGGCGGGCAGCTTTTAGTTTGAGCGGGCCGAAAAGGTAGTTATTGCCGCATTTCCAGCCAAGTACCAGCATAGATGGGTCTGAATAGGGGTCAAGGTCAGCCCTTACCGAGTAATGAAGTCTTTGCAGCCGGGAAAACTGACGGCTCAATTCATTTACTGACCCGGTTGATCCGCTTTTTTTCAGAAGTTCGGCGGCAGAACTTTCAAGCAGTTCGTAAGCCAGATTAACCGGATGTTCGGCCACTTTTTCCGGTTTGTCTGCATACTTTTTCTGTAATGACTTCCTGGCTTCGCCATGTTCTTTTTTTACCTGAGCGGCAAACCAGGCAAGATTGGTTTGACTGTATGGGAGAAAGCGGTAATTCTTTACCGCCTCGAAATCTGCTCTGGCAAAAGAGATAAATAATGCACAAAAAGCAAGCAACAGCCCGGCGATTTTATGGTGTTTCATCGAAAAATTCCCCCATGTTAACCACTTTTTTTTTTGGAAATTTCAAAAATTATGATCA
>JBMOKV010000383.1:0-12663 GCA_049325495.1 Candidatus Rifleibacteriota bacterium
GTTCGCTTTTTTCATGCCCCGAAGACCTGACACCCAGAGAAATGTGCCAGATTTCCAAACGCAATCATCTTGCAAAAGGGGTAAAAGCAGTTGATTTCAAGGGCCCGCCGACCGTAAACCCCATGCGTTCAGTGCGCCGGGTCAGCATTGAAAGACTGATCAAAAAGCTGGCACTGCTTGACTATGACAAAAAAGCGCCGTTCGAAGCGGTAAACGTGAGATTTGAAAAAGTTCTTCTGCCATTAAAAATGCACATTGGCGCGCCTTCAATGCCAGTGGTAAAAGTCGGTGAAAAAGTAAAAATCGGGCAGCTGATTGCCGCCATACCCGAAGGAAAACTGGGCGCTGCTCTGCATGCCCCGATCAGCGGTAAAGTCGCTGCGGTCACCGACCAGGCTGTCACCATCACCAGAGAATGAGGTTCAAATGATTAATCAAAACGCCATTGGACTGATTGAATTATCAAGCATCTCAGTCGGTTATCTGGTTACCGACACCATGCTGAAAACCGCTTCGGTTGAACTCGTTCTTTCGCGAACGGTCTGCCCGGGCAAATTCGTGTGCCTGGTATGGGGCGACGTGGCAGCGGTAGAAGCAAGCGTTGAGGCTGGAATCCGAATGGCACAGGGCTATCTGGTTAATGACCTGGTCATACCCAACCTCCATCCGCAGATTTATCCCGCAATGACAGCGACTAATCAGATTAAAGAAACCGGGGCTCTCGGAGTAATCGAAACCTTCGACATCGTCTCCGCGATTCTTGCTGCTGATGCTTCTGTTAAGGCGGCAAACATAACTCTTTGCGAAATTCGCATTGCCATGGCAATCGGCGGCAAAGCTTTTTACACGATGACTGGTGATGTGGCGGCGGTTGAAGCCGCAGTATCAGCCGGTTTGAGCTCGCTCGAAGGCAAGGGTCTGGTAGTGCATCATGTGGTTATTCCACGCCCCAGAGCAGAATTGTTTCAGGAGTTTATCTGATGCCAAAACTGGTAATAGGTGCCGATCACGGCGGTTTCCCCCACAAAGAAGAATTGAAAAAGCATCTCGATTCTAAAGGCATCGTTTATGACGACGTTGGTGCCTACTCGACCGCTGCGGTTGATTATCCCGATATCGCTTTTCTCGTGGCTTCGCGGGTTTCTCAGAACCCTCACACCCTCGGAATAATCATCGACGGCGCGGGAATCGGCTCATGCATGGCAGCAAACAAAGTGCCTGGAGTGCGTGCCGCCTGCTGCAATGACCTTTATACCGCACGCAACAGCCGCGAACACAATCACGCCAACGTTCTGACCCTTGGCAGCATGGTAATCGGAACCGGTTACATGAAGCAGATCGTCGATCTGTGGCTTGAGACAACCCCTGCGCCCGGGCGTCATGCAAATCGGGTTGAAAAAATCATGAAAATCGAAGATATTTATAAGAACAATCGTTGTTGATTCTTTGAAAATATTTACCAACCCGGGAACTATAACACAGTAATAATTCTCCGTATTTCAGAATTAGAGGCTGTTCTTGTTAAACCGTTATTTAACCTGAAACGGTTGCTGAGCCAGTTTAACTGGTCGAAGTGACCGGTGTTACATCGGTCATTTCGACTAGAAAATTCTGGCTCAATGACCGTTTAAATTTTTACCTCATTGAAACCGCAAATTTTTGAAAAGGAAAGAAATTAAATGCGAGCTATCTGTATAGTACTTGACAGCGCGGGCATTGGCCCAATGCCCGACCAGGCCGAATACGGCGATGCCGGTGCGGCTACCATTCCCAATCTCGCGAGAGTTGCCGGGGGACTTGATGTTCCCAACATGCAGAAAATGGGACTGGGCAATCTGGCCGACATTGTTGGTGTTGCACCGACCAGAGAAACTAATGGTTCATACGGAATCATGTATGAGCTTTCACCGGGAAAAGACACCACCACCGGCCACTGGGAAATGATGGGGGCAAAAATCGATTTCGCTTTTCCGGTTTTTCCCGATGGATTTCCGAAAGAATTCATCGAAAAATTTGAGCATGCGATTGGCCGCAAAACGATCGGCAATTACCCCGCTTCAGGCACTGAAATTATTCAGCAGCTTGGCGATGAACATGTAAAAACCGGCAACCCCATCGTTTACACTTCAGCCGATTCAGTGTTTCAAATCGCCGCCCATGAAGAAATTATTCCGCTCAAAGAACTGTATCGCATCTGCCAGGTTGCCCGCGACATGCTGCAGCCCCCAGATCTTGGCGCGGCACGCGTTATCGCCCGCCCCTTCCTGGGAACTTCGGGCAATTACACGAGAACCGCCAACCGCCATGATTTCAGCCTGACTCCCCACGAAACCGTTCTGGACGTGCTGAAGGCCAAAGGCATTCCGACTTACGGTGTCGGCAAAATTTACGATATTTTTGCGGGACAGGGCGTCGAACCCCACGTTACCACAAAAAGCAACGCTGATGGCATGCAGAAAACCGACGAGGCGATGCAGAAAGTCAAAGACGGGTTCATTTTCACCAATCTGGTTGAAACCGACATGAACTACGGGCATCGCCGCGATGTGGCCGGCTACCGCAAAGCCCTTGAAGAATTCGATGTCTGGCTCGGCAAATTCGTGGGTACCATGCAGAAGGACGACATTCTGATGATTACCGCAGACCACGGCTGCGACCCGACATACAAAGGCTCTGACCACACCCGTGAAGCGGTGCCGCTTCTGGTTTACCAGCCCGGCAAACCGGGCAAAGATCTCGGCATTAGAAAAGGCTTCTGGGACGTGGCTGCAACCGTTGCCAAGCATCTCGGGGTAAACTACCCGAACGGCACCCCGGTAATTTAGCTCCGCAGAATTTTCTCTAAAACAGAATCGAGGCCTGAAGATAATCTTCAGACCTCGATTCTGTTTTAAACGTTTGATTAAATTTCAAATAAATATTGGTCTAAAATAGAACGGGCCGGCACATTGGCCGGCCCCTACGAATATTTATTTGGAATTACTTTTATTCTGGTCTTTCGGCCTTAACACCGATAAGCAGAGCAGGATTGTTTGAATCCTGGGGAGGGCTTACCATCATCGGGTCTTCTGAGCTGATTACATACGATCCTGAAGCAATACTCAAAGGATGGCCGGCAGTTACGCTGACCGTGTAATTCAGGTTGTAGCCAACTACAGTGTTGTTGAAAATTACATCGACTGGTCCACCGCTGTTGCTTACCCATGAAGCTGCACCTATATCGTTCAAATAGGTTTTGCTTTCATAGGGCAGATTGATGAATGCATCGGTCGAGTCGCCCGCAATCAGGTGTGGGCCAGCCACTCTTAAAATTACATTACGTTTGATCCGGTTATCAAGCAAACCGGCCTGTGATGCAATTGTCGGATGGTAAATAATCGGGCCCTGAATATTTTCGAGAAAGTTAACATCCAGGCGATAAGTACCCATGGTTCCGGCTGGAAGGTTATCCTGTGAAATTACCATTACTTCATCCTGGTAACCTCTTACCTGAATTCTCAAATTTACCGGCAGCGCCAGGCCGGGAATAGTTATGATTTCCGGGAGATTCGGCGCAGAAAGGGCGCCGAGATCATCAATTGAATGAGTTGCAATTACCTGAGGAGGTTTGTCGCCCTTGATCGTTTCTGCATAAACGTTCACGACTCCACCCTGGATGTAATCTGGAACATTGGTGCATCTCAGCATGATATTGTAAGTAACCGGAGTTACGAGAATATCAGCCTGAATGTTACCGGAACCCGACAAAGTTTCCTCTTTGGCAAGATAAAAACTGGGGTTGGCACGAACCATAACCTTGAATTCAGATTCGGCAGTAAGAACGATTGGATTGCCTGTCAGATCAAGGCCGTTTTTCCAGTTGGTAACCGGCAGAGTAATCGCCTGGTTGTTGAAAGAGATGGTAACCGGACCAGCCGATTCATCAAGAACTTCCATGGTTTTGCTGTCACGCAGAACAATGCTGGCGGTAATGGTTTCGGGTAGCGGGTTGGTTATCTTGCGCAGAGAGATTCGGCCAAGATTGGTTACCGAGCCACTGCGAATATAAATTTTGTCCACAACCGCCGTAAGAGCGGTTTCCCCTTCAGTTGCAGTCGAAGTTACTTCGGGATACTGCGATTTGGCATAACCGCTGGCTTCAATTTCAAAAACCACGTTGTCGGCTGAAACGTTTTCGAAAATGAAATTTCCTTCAGCATTGGTAACTGCAGTAGCATAGGTTGCACCCTGTTTCAGTTCGCTGCTGCCGACCTGTTCTTTCGACATCATTTTCACCACGGCATTGGCAACGCCAAGACTGGAGTTATCCTTGTCAACAATCTGACCGGTAACCACCGCAGGTTTTACACCCAGGGCCCCTTTTTCGCAGCCCATCGTCAACATAATGCCGATTCCTGCAAGAACCAGGAACCATCCGCCCAAGAATCTAAGGTTCATGTAATTAAACCTCCCGTCAGTATGAGAAGTGGTATTTTTCATATCAGTTCACCTGTATCGTTACAATCTGAGCATCGGTGCCATCGTCATTGATGCGCACTTCTTTGGTGGTTATGGTTCCCGCACCTACTATGTATCCTGAGAACGAAAGTGTATAACCGGTAGGAATCTGCTGAGTCCCAAGGTCGATAACGCGGGGCGTTCCGATAGTGAAACCCGGAGGATTGGTTACAATGGTCTGAGGCCACTGGGTTCCAGTCTGTTCGCAGAAACCGCCGACGTAATCGTTGGTAGTAATGCCATTGCCACTGATCACAAGTCTCACATCGCGCATTATCTGGGCAAAGTTGTTCTTCAGAGAGAAAGTCTGGTAGATCGTTCCCTGAAAATCACCGCTTGGATATACAACCACTGGACCGTTCATGCGATAACCTTTAATTTCAGCCTCAATCGAAACCGATGTTCCCTTTGGAATGCCGGGAATGGTAAACGATTGTGAATTGAGCGTCGAAGTGGAAGTTGCCACGAGGCGGTTGCCGGCGTAAGCAAAGATGTTAGCGGTTGGCGCTTCCTGGAAAACCCAGCCCGGCACATCGGTCCAGCGGCCGACAATCTGATATGACTCAGGCTGCAACATTATTGTTCCAAGATCAACATCAGTAGCAGGCCGGTTAATCTGTAAAGTCACTGGCGCATAGCCTGAAACTGCAATATCAAGTGTGATTGCAACAGGAGAAGCGGGAATTCTGAACCCGGTGGTGAATTCACTGGGCAGTCGATTGTTGAAGGCTTCTTTTCCAAACACGAAATTTGCATTACCGTAGGTTATCAGGGTTCCGTTGGTGGCGTCTTTCAGAGTCCCTCTAACTGTAATGTACTGGTTGTCGATGGTTGAATCCATACGAATATGGGGAACGTATGAGGTTTCATTATTCACAACCACAACCTTGGGAGAGCTGGAAGCTGTTTCGTCAATCGGGTTGTAACCGAATTTGTCGAAAGTCAGAGTCCATTCATCAGAACGCATATCACCAAAATGGTAATTGCCGTTACTGTCGGTTGAAGTGAACTTGGTGGCCTTATTTGCATCCAGTCCTGACCTGGCAGTGACGTTGACGCCTGCAATTCCGACCAGGGTCTGGCTGTCAAGTACAGTGCCCGAAATGGCACCGCCACTCAACCCCAATGATCCCTTTTCACAACCGACAAGGGTTAAAATCAGCACTATAAATAGTGCCGTCAGAAGTCCGAAAGCTTTCGGATTCCGCCTTTCTCTGTTCATGTTTAACGCCTCCAACATATTTTCGTTAAGAGTTGGCTTCAATACCTAATCGGCTCAATCCATCAAAAATTTAACCATAAAAAATTTGAAAGAAATTTTGAAATTATGAAAATTTGATTAAAGCAGCCATCAATTTACGCCGATAAAGTTCCAGAGATATTTTCAGATGACATGGAGGCACCATGGTTAAACAACAAAAATCGGCCAAAGGACGCTGGCTGCTGCTTATTGTCCTGACGTTGGCAAGCATCGTTTTTACCGGCTGCGAAAAAGGCTCGCTGGGCGTCAAGGGTGGAACGGCAATGGGTTACATCATGAACGTTTCTACCGACAAACCCATCTCAGAGGTACTGGTCAGAGCGGTAAACGCCCATCAGTCAATGACCACCTACTCTACTGGTGACGGTAGCTACACTTTTCATGACATGACCCAGGGCGACTGGTCATTTTCAGTAGAAAAGACCGGTTACGTTCTTTCTAAAGAAGCCAGCGCTTCGGATACCTCGGCAATCGAAGCTGCCAAGATATCTGTTAACAATGGTGAGACCGTCATCGTTCCGACCATTAAAATGGATATGCTGATCGATACAATTAAAGGAACTCTCAAGGGCTATCCGATCGACAGCATCACCGGTCGGCCGCTTCGCAACTTTAATGTAAACATTACAGACCCATACATTTATCGAAAAACCAAAACTTTCGAAATGGCTGAAGATTTCAGAGATGTGGGCTTCACCGGCATTCCCGGCGGCAGACAGATGAAATTCTCGATTACCGCCAACAACTATCAGGAACTGAAACTTACCCAGCCCAACAGCACCGACGACAACATCGTGATCGGCATTACGTCAACCGATCTGGGCACCATTAAGATGGTTCCAATGACCATGGGCGTTTCTGGAACTCTGAGAAACCTGCCTGGTTATGTTCTCGGCACTCAGCAGCGTGACATCGTTATCTGGGCCGAATCGGCCGGCAGAGTCGTCGCCTCTTATACTCCGGCTGACGGATCGGTTACCGATGCCTACAAGGGTTCAGTTACTTATAACCTCCAGAATATTCCCGTTACTGCAGGAAGTGTTGCGATAAAATGCAAGATCCGAGGCTACGATCTGGTAACCATCAACCCGGCCGTCAGTCTGCCAAGCAATATGCCCGGCGGCACCATCGGTTCTATCGATGCAGACTTTGCCAACATCGAACCAATCAAACGCGACCTTCGTGTAGTAGTTACCGGAACTGACCCGAGCTCATCAAGATCGAGCTTTGCCAGCGGCGATATCGCCAGAATTTACATTCAGCAGGGTGGCAAAGATATCGTTCCCTACGTTGATGTGGTTTCGGTCAACTACCGGGCTGAAGGTTATATCTCAGGTGTAATTACCGGTTATCCGATCAACGTGCTGGTAGTAAACATGACTGCCGGTTATTACAAAACGACTTCACAACCCATGACGATCGAAGAAGATGGTAACAGTGCCTATACCGTCAACGTCGGTCTCCAGTAAGAATCTTTAAAAAAAAGAGCCCCCATCAAGGGGGCTCTTTTTTTATGCAAATATTTGTTTGATTTCAGCCTTCTGAACCGGCAAGCAGTCCCTGGGCATAAAGTGCCGCATCGGTATCTGCGTATTTCGTCATGATGATTTTAACATGACGTTCAACGCCTTCTTTATCGCCCCGTTTTTTACAGATCAAAGCCAGTTGATAATGAGCATTGTCAACGTATTCACAGGTCGGATACTCCTGGATCAGTCGGTTAAACTGAGCTTCTGCCGCGTCAAATTTTCCTTCATGATAAAGCTTTTTACCCTTGAAATAACATTCATCTGCAATCTCGGTTGGCCCACGGCCCATTGAACGGCTGAGTTCAACATATTCATCTTTTCCGAAATAAGCAGCATCTGATTCGGGGTAGTGTTCGAGCAGATATTCATACCATTCAAGAGCTTTCTGTTCATTACCCTTTTTCAGGCAGATTTTGGCGAGATTGTAAACAGCATTATCAGCCAGATCACTGCCTGGATACTCGCGCAGAAAATTTCTGAAAACTTCTTCTGCCTTGTCAGTTTCACCCTTTCTGAAAGCTGCAATACCTGAATCGATCAGTTGTTTTTCCTGACTTGCCATTTATTATCCTCCTGAATATTTTGCCAGAAATTCATTTTTGAATTGAATGAACCGGTTTTCAACCAGCGATTGTCGAATCTTATTCATCAGGTTAATCATAAACGTAACATTATGCAAGCTTGCCATTCTTAGACCGAGAATTTCTTTTGCCTTGAACAGATGCCGCAGATAACCCCGGGAAAATTTTCGACAGGCATAACAGCTGCATTCAGAATCTATCGGCGATTCATCTTTCTGCCAGCGGGCATTCAACAGACTTATTCTTCCTTCACTGGTAAAAACCGTGGCATGACGCGCAATGCGGGTCGGGTGAACGCAGTCGAACATGTCGATGCCGCGCTCTACTCCCGTAAAAAGATCTTCGGGCGTGCCGACCCCCATCAGATAACGGGGAAGGTTTTCTGGCATCGAAGGCATCAATCCGTCAAGTACCTGAATCATCAGTTCTTTCGGCTCACCTACCGACAACCCTCCGATTGCCAGGCCTTCAAAACCGATTTCGGCAGTGCGCTGCAACGATTCAAGGCGTAAAGGCAGATACATTGACCCCTGAATAATGCCAAAAAGAGCCTGGCCGTTTCGCATTGAAGGATGATCGTTGCGGCATCGCTTTGCCCAGGCAACAGAACGTTCCATGGCAGATCGTGCCTTCTTTTCATCGGCCGGATAAGGGCAGCATTCGTCAAATACCATCATGATTTCTGAACCGATCGAACGCTGAATCCGCATCGATTCTTCGGGAGTCAGCCAGTGCTTTGAACCATCCAGGTGCGAAGAAAATTCAACCCCATCGTCGGTAATACGATTCAGCTTTTTCAACGAAAAGACCTGAAATCCACCCGAATCGGTAAGCATGGGGAGATCCCAGCCCATCATGCGGTGCAGACCGCCAAAATGGTCGAGAACCCCGGTGCCGGGCCGTAAATAAAGATGATAAGTGTTTCCCAGAATTATTGAGGCCCCGGCCCGTTCTACTTCATCCGGCGAAAGGGTTTTTACGGTGCCTGCCGTACCAACGGGCATAAAAATCGGGGTTGGAATCACCCCTCGACGGGTATGTATTTCACCAACCCGTCCTAAACATTCATTTGATTTAAACTTCAAATTAAAATAAAAATTTGTTTGACTCATAACAATACCATTGCATCTCCAAAACTGAAAAATCTGTATCTCTGTCTGACCGCCTCGGCGTAAAGTTCGAGAACCCGTTCACGGGAAGAAAAAGCAGAAACCAGCATTAGAAGCGTCGAGCGGGGCAGATGAAAATTGGTGATAAGCCGATCAACCGCTTTGAATCGGTATCCAGGAGTAATAAAACAGGCGGTCGCCTGCCAACCGGTTTTCAGGCTGCCATCTGCCTGAATGGCTGACTCAAGAGTTCTGACCGAAGTAGTGCCGCAGGCCCATACTTTCCCGCCGGCCTTTCGCACTTCGGCAAACCGTCTTGCCGTCTCTTCCGATACAAAAAAAACTTCTTCGTGCATCTGATGATCATGAATGTTTTCGACTTCGACCGGCTTGAAAGTGCCAAGACCCACATGCAGAACCACATGCGCTATCTCCACACCTTTTTTTCTCAGGGCCGAAAAAACCCGGTCGTCAAAATGCAAACCTGCAGTTGGCGCGGCAATCGAACCATCTTCTGCTGAAAAAACCGTTTGATATCTTTCCGGCTCACTCTCTCTCGAAGTAATGTAGGGCGGCAATGGCATTTCACCGAATTCCCGGTAAACCGCGACCGGGTCTTTTGTACCGACAAAATGCATCACCCGCAAACCGGATTCGAGCACCTCATCGACCTCTATCAGATTTCCCCCCGGCATCATATGTCTTTTGCCAGGCCTGAAACGCCTGCCTGGCTTCACCATCGCAGTGAAACGCCCGTTATCCACAAGCCTTACGAAAAGAACTTCGTAACCCGAACGGCCATAGTCCGAATCGACCGAAAACATTCGCGCCGGAATGACCCTCGAACTGTTGAGCACCAGAAGATCTCCACTGGAAAAATAATCGGCAATATCTGCGAATATTCGATGTTCAATTTCGCCACTGTGGCGATTGAACACAAGAAGGCGCGATTCAGACCTTTTTTCGGCAGGAGTCTGCGCGATCAGATCTTCCGGCAGATCAAAATCAAACAATTCAGTTCTCATCAGGAGTTCCAGTGGCCAGGCCGGACGAAAAACTTGCTACCAGTTCCAGAGCGGCAAGATCAGAAAACTGACTGTTACCAAGCTCGATCGATTTATCCTGATAGGGCAGAAAATAGCTGATTTTATCCACATATCGCGCCTCACCAGGCAGCGAGTTGGAACGAAACTGCACTTTGTAATCGGTGAATCCCCGAAACATTGCAAACAGCTCCTGAACGGAAAAATCGGTCTGAACATGCTCGAACGCCTGAGTAACAATCTGCGGCAGCTTGACAAAAGTCCCCGGCGACAGAACTTTTTCGACAAGAACCTTCAGGAACTTTTGCTGTCTCTTGATTCTTCCAAGGTCGGCGTTGGCATCAGCACGAAACCGAACGAAATTCAACGCCTGCTTGCCATCGAGAGTGTGCCTGCCTTTATCAAAGTGAATGTGCAGCTTTCCCCAGTTGTCATCGTAGTGCATTGCCTTTTCTATTTCGATTTCAAGGCCGCCGAGAATGTCAATAATGTTAATAAACCCCTGAAAATCAACCTTAACATACCGGCTGATTTTAATCTGCATCAGATCTTCAATAAGAGAACGCAATACCGCTTCACCATAACGAGGCAGAATTTCGTTGATCTTTCGGGGGCGGGCATTGATTATCACCCTTGTGTCGCGAGGAATGGACAGCATGGAAATTCTGCCTTTGGCAGGATTAACACCAAGAACAATAATGGTGTCGGCACGGTGGGTTCCTTCGACAGAATCTACGCCCAGCAGAAGAATATTCAAATTGCCCACTCGGGGAGTCAAATCGTATTGATTTTCGCCCGCGGACAGATTTACCCCTACGGGCACGCTTGACCTTAGATAAAACTGACTGGCCATGGCATAAAAAAAGAAAACAGTGGTAGCCAGAAGAAGCAGCTCGGGCAAAATTTGCCCGCACCGCTGCACATGCCTGGAACTACAGTCAACATTGTTCTTGGAAAAAATTTTTAACATTGTCTGTAATAATAGCAGACGGCGGTTACAAACTCCAGAAAAAATCAAGTCGTTTTGAAAAACGGCAGACTTACAGATCCTTTATTGCAGCCCGTTTCAAAGCCAACACCCTGGCAAATTTTTCTTCAAGCGGCAAGGCGGCATTTCGCAGCTCTTCACGGTCTGTCAGTTTCCGGGAAGGATCGAGAGTGTCGGCAATCACCAGAATTTTGGCAAGGTCACTCAATTCAGGTTCAGGAAGGGTGTGAAAGCGCAAAGCTTCGAGCAGCTCAGAATCGATACCGGGAAACTCTTCGCGAAGCATGCCGGCTGCGGCAGCTCCGTGAGCCAGCATCGGCATTTGAATTTCACTTTCTTTAAGATGCCAGCCTGCTCTGGTTGCCCATTTCAAAATTGTTTCAGCCGGCGCAATACGGAAAATATCGTGAGCCAGCCCCGCAACCACAGCTTTTTCCAGAGGGATGTCAGCCCCGGCAGCCAGCAGAAAGCATTGAAACGCCACACTTTCAATATGACGCTGCAGACCTTCAGGAAGTTCCAACAAATATTTGTTCAATTTTTCCAGAACCTCGGCAAAAAAATCGCCGATGGCACCATACAGATTATGGCGCAAAATGTAATAGAGAACCCTCGCATCCAGTTCGCTGCAACAGTTTTTTTTCAGACGAAGATCTTTTCTGATTGCAGTAGAGGATACCGGGGAAATATCAGCCTGAACCCAGTGCAACCTTGCATCTGCAACCGGCGAATCTTTTTTGAAACCCGGTCGCTCAACAACTACGAATTCAACCAGGTGAACCAGATTGTCAATTTCGCGCCAGGTTGCAATGTCGGCCAGAGAGTCGCCACCAATGATTAAAAAAAATGTTTGATCAGAACCAGAGCCAAGCAGATGGCGAACCGTTCTAATCGTATATGAAGCGCCGCCGAGCTCTTTTTCAGCGTCACAGATTCCCATGGCCGGTTCATCTTCTATTGCAAGCTCAAGCATGCGCCGACGATGCGCGTAATCGAGAAAATCTTGAGCACTTTTATGAACCGGCTGAAAAACCGGGATGAACAGAATCCGATCCAGGTTAAGCTGATCTCTGGCAGCACGGGCGATCACCAGATGCTGGCGGTGTACAGGATTAAAAGAACCGCCGAAAATGCCAGTTCTCAATCGAAAAACTCCCGATACTCGAACTCCATTTCCCCAATGGAAAAAACGTCATTGGGCTCCGCATCCATGCCGGCCAGTTCGTCGATAAAACCCATTTTTTTAAGTTTTCGTTTGAACATGGCAATCGCATCGTCACTGGTGAAATCGGTCATTGCGACAAGACGCTCGATCTCAGCACCGGATACCTGATAATACCCGTCACCGGCACTTTCAATAACAAAAGGCGCGAGGTATTGATAAAGTGCTTCTTCCTGATTGGCCTGAATCTGTTCGGTTGCCTTGAATTCTTTAAGCATCCCGCTTAAAAACTTGAGAAGGTCTTCAACTCCTTCACGGGTTGCCCCGGAAACCGAAAAAACCTTGATTCCCCTCTTTTCGAGCTCTTCTTTGAACATCGGAAAAAGTTCACGGGAATCGGGCAGATCCATTTTGTTGGCAGCTACAACCACGGGTTTGGTGGCAAGCTCCTCAGAAAAAGCCTTGAGTTCGGCCATTATGATGTCGTAATTTT
>JBMOKV010000384.1:0-1638 GCA_049325495.1 Candidatus Rifleibacteriota bacterium
TTAAATCGGTCATTCGCCGGTCGTTTTTGATGCAGATTCTAATTTCTTCGAGATTTCCTTCGGCGGCAAGCTGGTGAATGTCTTTTAATGTCGCGTTAAGCAACGATGATGAAAGAAGAAACACTATTGTAAGAATTCTTAACATTGTTTTGCCAATTAATCTCTGAACTGCGGGCGGTATTTTGTTAGAATTATAGTATAAATAGTTCAGGAGGTAACTGACAAATGCCAAAATTTTTTATTCTCAGCCTGATTTTATGTTTGTTTGCCGGAGCTCTGGCTGCGACCGAGCCAAATCTGATCGGAAAAGAAAATGAAAGAGAACCCTTATTGATTGCTGAAGGTTTTGCCTTCAAAGGCAAGGAATTCAAGGTTGCCAGAATAGCCATCACTGCTGAAAGAAGTGATGAAGACGGTAAAGAAGAAAAGAATAAGAACGTTAAAGGAATGTTTGAGATTGGTGGCTATGCTTTTAAACTGAAACTGGTAATGAACGGTGATGATGTTCTCGAAGCCGACCTGATTGAAATGCCTGACCCTATTTCATCCATGGAAAAAGATTCTGAAAAGAAACTTGAAGTTCCCGTTGGTCATGTTTCTCTGAAAGCTCAGAAGCCTGACCCGAAAAACCGGGTTTTTACCGGTGACCTGAGAGTGAATTCAGAAAAGGCTGAAGGCATTAATGGGACTTTCGAGCTTTATTTGAACGACCACACACCGAAAAAAATGAAAAAGGAAGAAAAAGACACTGAATTGAAGCAGCAGTAAGAGCTGTTTTTCTATTTAAAGAAAAGCTGGAACAATTCTATTGTTTCAGCTTTTCCTTTCAATTCGACTTCGCCGAAATTTCGAAACTCAATGCTTCTGTTTCCAACGTTTTTTGCGATTTCAGAGCTTACAAGAAATCTTTCGCGCGGCAGTTCTGATGCCTTGCTGCAAATTCTGGCGGCGGTGTTAACCGGGTCGCCGATAATGGTGAAGTCGCGGTGATTGCCTACTCCGAGAAGACCGGCGATGACTTCTCCCCGGTGAGCACCGGTAGTAACCGGGAATGGTAGAATACCCAGTCTTTCAGCTTTTCTAATCTGCTCGATTGCAGCAAGAAGTTTGTCAGATTTCCCTGTTCCATCACTGTCTGGATAAAACACGGCAAGCAATTTTTCACCCATAAGCTTGTCGATGTCGCCGCCGCAATCTATGATGATTCGGCATAGTGTTTCAATTTGCTTTTTCAATTCAGCGATCAATTCAGGCGAGGGCATGATTCCTATAAAAGAAGCAAATGACGGAACGGCAATATATAGAATTGCCACTTCCATTTTGAAACCCGCTTCTGCAGCTTTCAATCGCTCAACATCGGCTGCCATGGCTTTTGCGGACCGGGAGACCATTCGGCCCATCAGTTCTTTTTCGCCCAGGCCTTTAGTCATAATGTTAAAGGCCAGCAAAATGTCGCCTAACTGGTCGTGGCGCTCGATCAAAATGCGAAAGCTGTAATTTTGCTGACTGACATTTGCAGCGCCATTGGTCAGGTCTCGTATCGGTTTGACAAAATCACTGGCCAGAACCACTGCCAGCAAAACAATTGCGAAGATTGAAAGCAGCAGAAGATAGAGCAGGTTTACCCGGTTCTGTTCA
>JBMOKV010000385.1:0-1635 GCA_049325495.1 Candidatus Rifleibacteriota bacterium
GTATCGGTTGCCAGACTGGTTTTATAGCGTTTTTTGAATTCTTCAAGTTTTGCGGGGTTTTCGCTGGCAATCCAACGTGCGGTTGAAAATTCTACCGGGCTGTAAACAGCATCAACTCCATATTCTTCTTTTAGGCGCGACATCGTTACATCGAACTGCAGCGTACCTACTGCTCCGAGAATGAAATCATTTCCCAGAAGTGGTCTGAAAACCTGCACCGCACCTTCTTCAGAAAGCTGCAGCAATCCCTTGTGCAGCTGTTTCGATTTGAGCGGATTTTTCAAAATAACCGATTTGAAAATTTCCGGGGCAAAATTAGGGATTCCCGTGAATTTAAGCGGCTCTTTAATGGAAAAAGTGTCGCCGATCTTGATCGTGCCGCGATTGTGAATGCCGATGATGTCGCCCGGATAAGCTTCTTCTATATTCTGGCGATCCTGGGCCATGAAAATCGTTGCGTTTGCAAAAGTAACCTCTTTTCCGAGGCGGTGGTGCATAACCTTCATACCACGGGTAAATTTGCCCGAACAGATTCTGACGAAAGCAATACGGTCGCGATGCGCCGGGTCCATGTTTGCCTGAATTTTGAAAGCAAATCCCGAAAATTCCGGTTCATAAGGTGAAACCAGGCGGGTTTCGGTTGGCCTCGGCGTGGGTGGGGGCGAAAGTTCAACAAAAGCGTCCAATAGCTCCTGTACACCGAAGTTGTTCAGAGCGCTGCCAAAAAATACCGGGGTCTGATTGCCTCTTAGATAATGATCTAATTGGAACGGGCTGGCAGCGCCATGTAGAAGTTCAATATCGTCACGCAGTTCGCCAGCCTGGTAGCCAAGCAGCTCATCGATCTTGGGATCATCTATACCCTTGATCACCACAGTATCTTGCGGGCGGCGTGCCTGGCCGGCCCTGAACAGTACCAGTTCCTGTCGATAAATGTTATAAACCCCGCGAAAACTTTTTCCCATGCCGATGGGCCATGAAAGGGGGGCGCATTCAAGCTGCAGCTTGTCTTCTATTTCCTGCAGCAGGTCGAGCGGCGGGCGCCCTTCGCGGTCGAGTTTATTTATAAAGGTAATAATCGGGGTATTGCGCATTCGGCAGATCGACATCAGTTTTTCTGTCTGCGTTTCAACGCCCTTAACGCTGTCAATCACCATCAATGCACTGTCTACTGCGGTCAAAACCCGGTAGGTATCTTCAGAAAAATCCTGGTGGCCCGGGGTGTCGAGCAGGTTTACCTCAAAATCGCGATAATCGAACTTCATGACCGAGGTAGTAACCGAAATACCGCGTTCCTGTTCGATTTTCATCCAGTCGCTTGTCGCATGGCGGTCGGCTTTACGCGCCTTGATCGCACCGGCCATCTGAATGGCTCCGCCAAACAGCAGAAGCTTTTCGGTAAGCGTTGTCTTACCAGCATCAGGATGGCTGATGATGCCAAAACACCGTCTTCTATTGACTTCTTTCTCGTTAAACTTCTGCATAATGTGACTCCTGCTGTTTTCTGGCTGAAAATGACGGAAGCACTATACATGATTAATCATGGCAGGTCAAATTTATGCCTGCATTACATTTTTCCGGCTGCAGTGCTAATATTGAAGCTGCGACAATTTTGAAAGAATCGACCAGCTCTGA
>JBMOKV010000386.1:0-1633 GCA_049325495.1 Candidatus Rifleibacteriota bacterium
CCGGTTTTGCTGAGCTCTGATCGTCAACCATGTAGAAAAACAGCGCTTCATGGGCAAAAAAGTCGAACAGGGTGGGGCGCAGAACGGTTGGCTGGTTACCGACTTCGATAAAACCATGCAGCCTTTCGATTTTTTCTTTTTTCAGCTCCGCTTCCTGTTTCAATACGTTTTCATAAAGGTCACCGACGTATGCGAAGAGTTTGGGTAAATCCCAGGTGGTGAAATCTTTGCCGCTCATGCCTTCGGTTCGCGAGCGGTTCATGAAACGGTAGCGGTTGCGCGAATAATAATGCCAGTACCATTTGGCCAGAACGATCTGCAGAACCGGCTTTATCGATTCATCAGCCTTGCTGATTTCTTCTTCGAGTCTGACTATTTTTTCTTCAGGCTTGTTACCCTGAATATTGCCTTCCATCACGATTTTATCGCAAAGAGCCCTGACTGCATCGGGCATATCGCCCTCCTTGACTGCCATCTGGTAAATCGGCTCAAGATGTTCGATGGCCGTCTTAGGCAGACCCTTACTCTTGGCTTCGTTTACCTTCTTCCATAAATCTGCCCTGCTTTCTGCTGATACCGCTGATGTAAAAAACATCAGCACCGCAAGAAATACGAATAAGGCTCGACAAAATTTCTTCATAACGCCTCCTGCAAGATTCCTGAATAGCTAACAAAACGAGATACTTCAGGTATAGATTTAGGTTTATCTTTTAACTTTTCACATTTTACTGCTAAACCTCAGGCAAGTAAAACTTTGCTTTTAAAACAAAAGTGCATTGAAAAATATACTCAAAATTTGCTAGAGAACATAACTGAATTGCTTACTGGAAGCCTGCCTGCGCAGTCATGGCGTTGATGAATTTTGAGAATGCTTCTACTGTCATCGCCCGACTGGATCGGGTTATCCAGAATTAATCGCTGTTGTTGAGGGTGTCCCGATTATCCCAAGGATACTACCAGGTCAAGACAAAATGTGAAAATTCAATGCGCTTATATGTCAGAGATGTCGTGCAATATACCCAAAAAAGAATTGAACTGCCCCGAGTTAGTGCTCTGGGCAGTTCAATTTGCTGAAAACCAATTTTTTTCAGTTTTTTACCACATGTTGCTCAATTTTTCACGGGCTTTGATGGCCGCAGAAGAATTGGGGTAAAGATCGACGGTTCTCTGATAGTAAAACTTCGCCGAGGAATATTCGCCGAGAGTTTCATAGCATTCGCCGGCCCTTACCAGTGCGTCGGCGGCCTGCCGGTCAGCGGGATAACTCTGCTGAAACCAGGCAAAACGCCCGGCGGCACGCTGCAGATAGCTGCGGTTGGCGGCTGATATGCGACCATAGGCGAATTCACATTCAGCGAGAATGAAAACTGTAGCAGAATAAAGTTCAGAGCCCGGGTATTGGCCAAGCATCTGCTCGAACTGCCTGATTGCCTCGAGATAATTCTGCTGCAGGCGCCAGGCTTCGCCGATCCAGTATGATGCGTCATCGGCATAAGCAGAAGACGGATACTGCCTTACCAGCTCCCTGAAATAGGTGATCGCATTCTGGTAATTTCCTGAAACCAGCTCATTATGACCGCGTTGATAAATTTCATAATCTGAAAGAACCGAGCCATTTCCTGGATAGGACGGG
>JBMOKV010000387.1:0-12623 GCA_049325495.1 Candidatus Rifleibacteriota bacterium
TAAAAACCGCAATTCTTCTGGCGGCGACCCGCGCCAACGGACTGACAACCATCGATGAACCATTGCAGAGTCGTGACCACAGTGAAATTCTGCTCAGAAAGCTGGGAGCAGAAATCACCACCGAAGCCGGCCGAATTACGATCAAAGGCCCCTTCGTTTCAAACGGTGATTTCTCTTTCAAGGTTCCCGGCGATATCAGTTCGGCAGCCTTTGTCATTGTTGCGGCAATGCTGTTGCCGGGCTCGAAAGTTGAAATCAGCAATGTTCTTTTAAACCCCGGAAGAACGGCTTTTCTTAACAAGTTGCGACAGATGGGAGCGCGTCTGAACTGGGAAGTAGAATCTTCAGAATTTGAACTGGCGGGAACGATAAAGGTTGCTTACAGCCCCAATCTTAAGGCGATTGATATTCAAAGCCATGAGGTGCCGGGACTTATCGATGAACTCCCGGTTCTTGCGGCGGCGATGGCTTTCGCTGATGGAGTTTCATCGGTAAGAGGCGCTACAGAACTGCGGGTGAAGGAATCAGACCGGATCTCTTCGATATGCAGCCTTTTGAAGAATATTGGAGTGACGGCTGAAGAACTCGATGATGGCTTTTACATCACCGGGCCCGCAAGAATAAAGAATTGTTTCGCAGTCAACCCCGGGGGAGATCACCGAATCGCGGCAACCATGGCGGTTCTGGCAATGGCTTCAAATCAGGGCCTGCTGATAACTGATCATGAATGCATAAAAATTTCGTTTCCAGATTTTTCCCAAATTTTTCTCGAGCTTTTTCAACCAAAATAATTTTTGAAGAAAAAATTGCCAGCATAGGCTGAAGAAGAATTGATCAGCCTGACGAAAGCAAATAAAACATCTTTTTTTTGTTGCATCTTTCGTTGAAATGTTGTACATTAACGCCCACTAGTTGCTTGTAAATTTTTCAGGCAATGATCAATCAGGAGCTCGTGAAAGTTTGAATTCCAGCACTAGACAGAATACCTGCGAAGTGGTCGCAATCGATGGTCCCGCCGGGGCCGGCAAGAGTACGGTCGCCAAAAAAGTAGCTGAAAAGCTTGGCTACAACTATCTCGATACCGGGGCCATGTATCGTGCTGTCACCCTGAAAGCTCTTCAGGAAAACATTTCATTCGAAGACCGGCAGGCAATTTCCCGCTGCGCCAAAGAAAGCGGCATCAAATTCAAAGAAAGCCGCACTTCAATTCTTCCAGAAGTTTATTTGAACAACGCTAACGTAACTCTCGAAATTCGCAAGCCTGAGGTTGCCCGCAACGTTTCCTTCGTTGCCGCAGTCCCCGAAGTTCGTGAGTGCATGACCGATCTGCAGCGCAAAATCGGGCAGCATGGCAAATGGGTGGTCGATGGCCGTGATATCGGTTCTGTCGTGTTCCCCAATGCCCGCGCCAAGATTTTTCTCACCGCATCGATCGAGGAAAGGGCGCAGCGCCGCCTGCTCGATTTTCAACAAAAAGGCATTGAAGCCGATCTTGAGTCACTGAAACAGGAAATTGCCCGTCGTGACGAGATCGATTCAAACCGCGAAGTTGCGCCCCTCATTCAGGCTGAAGGCGCCGTTTATCTGGATACAACCGCTCTTTCCATCGATCAGGTGATCGAGCGGATTATCGAAATTGTTACTAATACCCGGGACAAGAAGATCCCATCGGAGGAAAATATGGACCAAGTCAATATGACAAACACAGATCAGGAACAGAATTCAGAGACCATGGACAATCAGATGACCATGGAGGAAGCTCTGAATGGAGAGTTCCGAACCATCTCCAGGGGAGCGATTGTAACTGGGACCATCATCGAAAAAAATCAATCCGGTATCTACGTCGATTTGGGCTACAAATCAGACGGAATTGTTCCCATCGAAGAATTCGGTGGCGAAGAAGACAACTACAATGTTGGCGATGAAATCAGGGTTTATGTGAAAAAGGTAGACGATGGTCACGGCCAGCTTTTGCTCTCATTCCAAAGGGCGAAGGAACTGGGCGCATGGGATGAAATCGACGAAGCTTTTAAGCGCAAAACCCCAATTGAAGGCGTGCTCAAAGAACGCATCAAGGGTGGCTACAATGTCAGCATCCGTGGCGTCAGAGCGTTCCTGCCCCAGAGTCAGCTTTCACACGGCAAAAACGCCAAAGAAAACATCGGCAAAGCTTTCCCGATGATGGTGACTGAATTCGACCGCAAACGCAAGAATGTCGTCGTATCTGAACGCGCCATCCTCGATAAATTGCGCGATCGCAAATGTGATGAAATTTTCACTAAATTCAAGGTCGACGATGTAATCAAGGGAACCGTTTCCAGAATCGTTGAATACGGCGCTTTTGTTGACCTCGGCGATGGCGTTGAAGGCCTTATTCACCGCAACGACCTGAGCTGGTCTGTTATTTCCAACCCCCGCGAAGTTGTTCAGCCGGGCGAAGAAATCGAAGCCAAGATTCTCAAACTCGACGTTGAAAAGAAAAAAATCAGCCTCGGCCTCAAACAGAAGAAGGATAACCCCTGGGAAAGCGTTGCCAACCGCTATAAGGTCGGCCAGAAATATCCGGGCAAAGTTAAAAATCTTATGGAATTCGGCGCATTCGTCGAACTCGAAGAAGGCGTTGAAGGCCTGGTTCACATTTCTGACCTTTCATGGTCACGCAATGTGAAACACCCCTCGGAAATCGTTAAATCAGGCGATGAAATTCAGGTCGTAATCAAAGAAATCGACCAGGAAAAGAAAAGAATTTCTCTCTCTTATAAAGAAGGCCAGCCGCACCCCTGGGCTGACATCGAAAAACGCTACAAAATCGGCGATGTGGTTAACGGCAAAGTTAACAATATGACCGACTTCGGCGCTTTCATCGAAATCGACCAGGGCATCGAAGGTCTGCTGCATGTTTCCGACATGGATTGGGTTAAAAAGGTCAACCACCCCAAAGAAATTCTTGAAAAAGGCCAGCAGGTCAAAGTCAAGATTCTCAACATCGACATGGGCAACCATCGCCTGTCACTGGGCCTGAAACAGACCACTACCGATCCCTGGGAAGCAGTTGAAGGCGATTACAAACCTGGCCAGCAGGTTACCGGCGTTGTTAAGAACCTGGTTCCCTATGGCGCATTCGTTCAGCTGGAAAACGGCCTCGAAGGCCTGCTGCACATTTCCGAAATTTCGTGGCAGTCAGAAGTTTCTGACCCCTCTGAAGTTCTTAAAGTCGGCGATCAGGTAACCGTAATGGTTTATGAAATCGACAAGAACAAGCAGAAAATCGGCCTGTCAATGCGCCGCCTCCAGGATGACCCCTGGAAGGAAATCGAACGCAAATATTCAAAAGAAAGCATCCACGAAGGCAAAATCAGCGCCATCGTTGAAAATGGTGCTGAAGTTGAAGTTGCCGATGGCATTTCCGGCTTTATCCACATCTCTCAGCTTTCAGCCCAGCGCGTGAACAGCCCGTCAGAAGTGGTTAAAGAAGGTCAGGTCGTCACTTTCAAGGTTCTCGAACTCGACCGCAAAAACCGCCGCCTGAAACTCTCGATCAAAGAAGCTTCCATGGACAGCGATGCCAAGGAACTGCAGAAATACCAGGCTGAATCCAACACTGGTTTCTCTGACACCATCGGCAATCTGCTCAAAGAACAGCTCGAATCTTTCAAAAAGAAGCTCGATAAGTAATAATTGCAAATTGCTGCTTGACATTAAACGGTGCCCCTTGTAAATAAGGGGCATTGTTTTTTTATACAAGAAAAATCCGCAGGAGGTAATTTTATGGCAATTAAAGTAGGAATCAATGGTTTTGGTCGAATCGGACGTCTGGTTTTCAGAGCCTCCCTCAACCGCCCCGATATCGAAGTTGTAGCGATCAACGACCTGATCGATGCCAATTATATGGCTTATATGCTGAAATATGATTCAGTTCATGGCCGCTTTACCGGCGATGTAAAAGTTGAAAATGGTCATCTTGTCGTAAATGGCAAAAAGATTCGCGTAACTGCCGAAAAAGATCCGGCAAACCTCAAATGGGGCGAAGTCGGCGCTGAATATATCGTAGAATCAACCGGCCTTTTCCTGACCAAGGAAACCGCTGAAAAACACATTCAGGCTGGCGCCAAAAAAGTCGTCATGTCTGCTCCTTCAAAAGATGACACACCGATGTTCGTCATGGGTGTTAACGAAAACAAATACGACAAGAGCATCAACATCGTATCCAACGCTTCATGCACCACCAACTGTCTGGCTCCGGTAGCCAAAGTTCTGCATGACAACTTCGGCATCGTCGAAGGTCTGATGACCACCGTTCATGCCACCACCGCCACCCAGAAAACCGTTGATGGCCCGTCAGCCAAAGACTGGCGCGGCGGCCGCGGTGCCAGCATCAACATCATTCCGTCTTCTACCGGCGCAGCTAAAGCCGTCGGCAAAGTAATTCCCGAGCTCAAAGGCAAACTGACCGGCATGGCTTTCCGCGTTCCCACTGCCAACGTTTCGGTTGTCGACCTGACCTGCCGCCTCAGCAAACCCGCCAGCTACGATGCAATCAAGGCTGCGATGAAAGCCGCTTCAGAAGGCCCGATGAAAGGTATTCTCGGCTACACTGAAGATTCAGTAGTTTCTACCGATTTCGTTGGCGATGCCCGCTCAAGCATTTTCGATGCTGAAGCCGGAATTTCGCTCAACGATAATTTCGTAAAAGTCGTATCATGGTATGACAATGAATGGGGCTACAGCTGCCGCGTTCTCGACCTGATCCAGCACATTGCGAAGTAACGGCAAACTGTTGTTAAACGCTAAACAGGAAACCCTTAAATGCGGGTTTCCTGTTTTTATTTTTTCAGGTATAATGTGATTCAAACTTCCGCTCAAGGAGGCATTTATAAATGTTCAGAACTATTAGAGACATCGATTTTACCGGCCGCCGTGTTCTTGTTCGCGTTGATTTCAACGTTCCTCTCGATGAGAGCCTGAAAATCACCGACGACACCAGAATGCGCATGGCAGTTCCGACCCTGAAGCACATCATGGAAAAGGGCGGCAGACTTGTGGTCATGAGCCATCTCGGACGCCCCAAAGGTCAGCCGGTTGACAAATATTCACTTAAATCATTGGTTTCACATTTGAGCCAGCTGCTGGGCAAACCAGTAAAATTTGCTGAAGATTGTATCGGCGAAAAGGCTCAGGCGGTTGTAAACAGCCTGGCAAACGGCGAAGTTGCAATGCTCGAAAACCTTCGCTTCCATAAAGAAGAAGAAAAGAATGATCCGACTTTCAGCAAAGCTCTGGCTGCGCTGGGCGACATATTTGTCAGCGACGCATTCGGCACCGCGCACCGCGCCCATGCTTCAACTGCCGGCATCGCCGACACCCTTCCCGCCTATGCCGGTTTCCTGATGGAAAAAGAAATCAATTACCTCGGAAAAGTTACCAATTCTCCTGATCGCCCGCTGGTTGCCGTAATGGGCGGCGCCAAGGTCAGCGACAAGATTCTGGTTATCGAAAACCTGCTGCAGAAAGTCGATTCACTGCTGATCGGCGGCGGCATGGCATTCACTTTTTTGAAAGCTCAGGGCTACAATATCGGTAAGTCGCTGTGTGAAGAAGACAAGCTGGAACTGGCTCTCAAGCTTATGGAAAAAGCCAAGGCAGCCGGCAAAACCCTGCTTCTGCCCACCGACGTGGTCACCGCCAAAGAAATTAAAGAAGGGGTTGCCACCAAAACCCTTTCAATCAAAAACATGCCGGCAGACGAACTCGGGCTCGACATCGGCCCCGAAACCATCAAGGCTTTCGCCGCTGAACTCAGCAAGGCAAAAACCGTTCTGTGGAACGGCCCCATGGGTGTCTTCGAAACTGCGCCATTTGATGTTGGAACCCGCAAAATTGCCGAGCTTCTCACCACACTGAAAGCCACAACCGTTGTAGGCGGCGGCGATTCAGTAGCAGCCATCGAACAGATGGGAGCCGCCGACAAGGTTTCCCACGTATCAACCGGTGGCGGAGCCTGTCTTGAATTCCTCGAAGGCCAGGTTCTTCCTGGCATCGAAATTTTTTCACGCGACATCAAAGAAATGGCCGAAGGAGCAGGAAAATGAGCAGACGACCTCTGATCGCCGCCAACTGGAAAATGCACAAAACCACTCAGGAGGCAAAGAGCTTCATGAGTGAGCTGCTGCCAAAAGTTGCCGATGTAAAAGATCGCGACATTCTCATTTGCCCCCCTTTCACACTGATCAGTGCCGTTGACCAGGCCCGCGACGGCAGCAACGTGCTGCTTGGTGCCCAGAACATGTATTTTGAAGAAAAGGGCGCGTTCACCGGAGAAATCGCCCCGCAGATGCTCAAGGAACTGAATTGCGAATTCGTTATCCTCGGGCACTCTGAGCGTCGCTGGGTTTTCGGCGAAACAGACGAAATGATCAATAAAAAGGTTCTGGCAGCTTTTACCAGCGGACTGATTCCGGTTCTTTGCGTTGGCGAGAAGCTTGAAGAACGGGAAAAGAAAATGACTGACCAGGTCATTCTCAACCAGATGGAAAAGAACCTCAAAGGTATTTCAGAAGAATTTGTGAATCGCCTGGTAATCGCTTATGAACCGGTCTGGGCAATCGGCACCGGCAAGAATGCAACCACCAAGGATGCCAAAGAAGCGATCGCACTGATCCGCGAATTCATTCACAGCCGCTATGGCGCCAGCGCCGCAGAAAAAGTAAAAATTCTCTACGGTGGTTCGGTGAAGCCTGAAAACGTCAAATCCTACATGGAACAGGACGGCATCGACGGTGCTCTGGTTGGCGGTGCAAGTCTGCAACCCGATTCATTTCTGTCTTTGATCAAATACTGAAGTCCATTTTCCGTAACTTAAACTTCACAACTCGCCCGGTCTGCCCAAGGGGCTGATCGGGCGAGCTTTTTTACCCGGCGGTAACCATGGAACAAACAGAACAAAACGATTTTTTAAAACTTCCGATTAAACTTCTCTGTCTGGTCATGGGGCTCGTTTTTGTGGCTCAGTTGCTTGCCGGCCTGCAGTGGCGGCAATACCTCGATACCCCACTGTTGAATTATGCCGGGTTTCTTATCAATGAACACGGTCGGATTCCATATCGCGAGATTTTTGAAACCAGCATGCCCGGGACACTTTTGTTTCACAGTCTTACCGGAAAATTTTTCGGCTATTCTGATCTGGCAGTCAGAATTCTTGACTCTGCCTTTCTTCTGCTTACCGTTTCTCTGATTTATTTTTTTCTTTCTCGTTTTTCCCGGATTCAGGGAATCTTCGCAGCGCTTTTTTTCGGCCTGACCTACCAGTCACTTGGTTCCCAGATGGCTCTGCAAAGAGATTTTATCGGCACTATTGCCGTGTTTGCGGCTTTAATCACAGCGATTCAGCGGCATTCCAATCCAAAATCCTTAATTTCCAGTTTTTTTAGCGGATTTTTGCTTGGAATTGGGGCCAGTTTCAAGCCTCAACTGATCATTTTTATTGTTCCAATTCTCTGGCTAAGTATAAACAACCCTGAAAATCGCGGAGTCAGAGCATTTCTGGCAGTCGTTTCTGGCTCATCAATCAGCATTTTAATTCCATTCCTCTGGGTGTTCCACCTTGGTGGGTTGAATGATTTTTTTAAAATATTTTTTAACTATTTGCCGTTACATACGCAAATCAGTCACGATTTTTCCCTGATTCAATGGCCGCAAAAGTTCTGGTATTGCCTTTCAGGTCTATTTCTGCTGAATGATTTTCTGCCCCTTACCCTGGCAACTCTGGTAATTCTGCTTTATGCCAAACGGATAATCGATTCTCAATCAAAAAGTTTTTTAAGAATCGTCGCCATACTAAGCGGCATGGGCTTTTTTTACCCGGCAATTTCAGGCCAGTTCTGGTTTTATCACTGGTCACCATTTTTACTTTTCGCCTGTATCAGCTGCTCATTTTCAGTCTGTCTGATTCAATCCTTTCCATCCAGACCTGCTAAAATGCTTGCCTTTGGAGCCATTCTTATTCTGGTAGCACAGACTGGAATTTCGCAGGAGTTTTCGGCTCAGCTCAGAGGCGAATTGCCTCCTCCCCCTTTGGGTGGAGTGCCAGATCAGATTTGCAGCTATTTAAAACAGAATTTAAAACCAGGAATGAAAGTTCAATCGCTTGACTGGGTAAATGGTGCAATTCACGGCATGCTTCTGGCAAAAGCTCCAACTGCATCGAGATTTCTTTACGATTACCATTTTTTTCACCATATCTCGAACCCTTTTATAGTGGGCCTGCGAAGCGAGTTCATGGAAACCATCAAGAATTCGCCACCTGACCTGTTCGTCTATGTCTTTTTAAAATCAAGGGTCAGCGGCCCTGACACCGCCCAGGATTTTCCTGAACTTGGGCGTTTTTTGTTTGAGAATTACGAAATTACCCTGCAAACTGAAAGATTCGGCATCTTCAAAAGAAAATTTTGATTCCTGATCCTGCGAATCAGACTATCCAATAGGATGAGTTTTTCTGTTTTTTGATTTTCGGTTCTAACCAACCGAAAATCCGGTTGGGCTCGAGCTGTTTAATTATTGGTATCCTGCAGTTGCTCTTTCTTGAGCTTTCTTGCTTCTTCAATTTCTGCCAGATTGTCAATCGCCAGTTCTTTCAGCTCAAAAGTATCGCTTTTGCTTTGAGCCAGACTTTTTAACTGCTTGGCGGCATCATAGGCCTGAATGGTGCGTTCGTTTTCTGAGCCATCGTCGAGAAATTCCACATTGCAGGCGTTATATTCGGCCTTCAGCGCGTTAACTTTGGCAATCTCTTTCTGCACCATTTCTTCAAGTTCAGTGGATCCCTCAGGGGCAATTCCAGAGCTGACGATTTCGCGCCGGATTTCTTCGTCGCTGCGCGAATACTGATCGATCATTTTTCGCGGAATCGAGCCATTGGCTTCGGCTTCGGCCTTTTCTTCGTCGCTCATCTCTTTCAGGGCATTTTCGACCTGACGGTCCATGACCTTCATGTCATAAGCGCGTTTTTGCAGATCGGCTTTTTCTTTTACTGCGGGGTCGGCACTGTCAGGGCTTGCATAAGAACCAGTAAACGCCTTTTCCATGAAGCGTTTCTCCATGGTTTTAATCTGTTCATCGAGCTTTCCCACTATTTTCTCTGCTTTCTGTGAAGCCCGGTTACCCGATTCTTTGGTAGGAATGCCGCTGTCAGGGCATTCGATATCCATCAATTCCTGTTTCAACTCTTCAACCTGCTCCGCTTCTTCACTTTTCCACCACCACATGTTGAAAAAGCCGTCACCGGAATCTACTTTTTTGATCTGTTTTTCAATCTCATCGAGCCCTTTTTTGGCATCGGCAAGATTTACTTCCTGGGTCTTTTCAAGGTCATTAAGCTGCTCATCTGTAAGGCTTTTGAGCGAATCTGCATCGAGAGTGTCAGAAAAAAAGCTCGAATCATTCTCTTTCACCATTTCTGCAGCTGCTTTGTCTGCTTCATCGAATACATCGGTTCTTTCTTTGTTTGCCAGGGCATAGAACTCATCGCGAATAACTGCTGAAGTGTGCTTGATAAAATGCTCGTCAGAAGTGGTTCCGGGGGCACGCTGACCCATTTCGAGCATGATATCGACCCGGGCTTCAAGATAGGGATCGTTTTCTCGGACTTCTGCAGAGATCTCCTTGCGCTTGACCTGAATATTTTCAACACTGTAGGAAAGAGAATTTGCCAGTTTACCATCGACATATCGACGTAAAACCGGCTTTTTAAATACGTATTTAACTTTCTGGGTCATTTCACTGGAAAGTTTGCTGTTATCTTCGGGATTTACGCAATAGCGGGTAAATTCAAGAGCCATAGGATCGTCAGTTGAGGAAAATGTCTCACCCTTGGCAGCCTTAAGGTCGGCAGTAAGGTGCGTGAGAATTCTGGTGGCATCTTGTTGCAGGGTTTGGCGGGTAGCAGTTCTCGACATGTTTCGCCGGGCATAGCTCCAGATTCCCATTGCTGAACCAAAAATCATAGACGCCAGAACAGTTACCACAACCACTTCAATCAGGGTTGCTCCTCTATTTTTTGCCGGCATCTTTCGTTCCTCCTAAGATCCTTAGTAGCGCGATTCAGGATTGAAGATCAGCGCATAATCGCGCAGTTTTCTTTCTTCCTGACCGGTGGCCGATTTATCGCCCTTTTCATGCCATCTGATTTCACAGGTGAAGGCAATTTCCACAAGTTGCCCGTATTCATTTTTCGCGGCTTTCATCGAGTGCTCAAGCCAGAATTCCTTGTCTTTCTTCAATTCATTCAAACTTGAAAGGGTGTCAGGGAAAAATTTTTCCGGCACCTTGATCGGGGCACCGCCGGCCAGTTCAGGACATTCGGTCTGATAGCGGCTGAACGGCACATGCTTAACTTCTTCCATGAATTTGGTAAGAACTCCTGAAGCCATTGAGTAATAGCCGATCTTGGCGGTTGAAACCGCATTGGTGCTGACCAGATTTACCAGAGGAATGAAAGCAATGACGATAACTCCGGCAGCAATAAGAACTTCAACCAGCGACCAGCCCTTTTTCATATCAGTCAACCTTCCAGGCGTTCCAGCGCGGCGACAGGGCAAGATAATACCGGCGAGGGTCGTATTTTCCGGTTACCGGGTGCAGACTTCCAAGGGAAGATCTAACTCGCGAAGCCACATAATCAACCATGACTTCACCCCGCATCCGATGCTTGGCAAATTCGTTGGTAACCCAGTTTCCCTGGATATTCAAATTGGTATTTGAACCCACATACAAACCGCGGTTGGTATAGAGAGAACCTTCAAAAACAAAGTTGCCGTTATTGGTTACAATCAGTCCACCATTACGAACAACCAGGCTGAAAATCGTTCTTTTTTCCGGTTCATCGATGCATTTTACGTTGCAACCCAGACTTACGTTGCCAGAAACTACTATCATGCCACGGCCGGTAACGTAGAAGGTATCGCCACCCTCCGGGGGAGTGAAAGGCTTGCTGTCAGCCCCCAGTGAACCCGCAATGAAGGTAATTCCGTTGAGCTGCAGAGCTTTTTTGCCGTCAATCTCGATCATGCGGTTGGGCAGGTCTTTCAGGAAGTTTTCTTCACTGTTGTAATAATAATTTGATTTTTTGGCAAACTGCTCGATCGAATAATAGTTGGCCGGCATATTCATCATATAATCGGGATCATACATTGACAAACTGCCATCTGCTGCGTCGTCGTCAGGATCGTAAGCTTTCATGAAAAACATGTTGTAATCATATTTGTTGATGATCTGATCGGCAAACCAGAAAGGCACCGGTATGGGCGGAACGAAACACCAGGGCGGCGGGAAAGGCAGCAAAGGCAGGCGGTCTTTAGCGAAAAGACCGATTATGGTCACATGCCACTGACGATAGCGCTTGGCCACCATGCCTTCGATATCACGTGAAAGTGTGGGATACCAGGCGAAATTGCCGAAGAGATGCGTCTTGTTCTGCCCCCACCCCAGTGATGGCAGACAGTAATAGCTGTTTCGCGTGCCCATCCAGGGCAGCATCATGCGGGCGAATGCATCAACCGGGGGAGTTGAACCGAAAGTTACAGCACCGGCGGGGGGAATGGTTATCGATTTTCCCAGGCCGCGAATTGCCATACTGATGCCGAAGAGAATAATGTTTGAACTGATTCTTTCAGGATCAGGAAGGAAATTGATGCTTTCGGCTTTTTTCTTAAGGTAATCTTCATGCTTCATTTTGTGGGGATCACTCTCCCACCATTTGTAAGAATCGTTGCGCTGCTTCAAAGCGCTGTTTTGATATTGCTTTCGGTTCTCAAGGTATTTGGGGTCACGCTGCAACCATTTAACATTTGGCAGGGCAGTTGAAGAAAGCTGGAAACCATGGCGCACCGGCCCTCTCGAAAACTTCAACTCTTTTGGAAGAGGGCTGCCCTTTTTGGTATTAACATTTTTCGAATAGACTGTTGCATCGACGTTATAAGAAGCCTTGGAAACGATCATCGGTTTGGTTCTACCCAGCATCATCAGGCCGTCTGATCCGGCAGAAAGATTGATTGCCCGATTGCCGAACTCGCTGTCTGAAAGTTTGGGGCCATCGTAATGCCCCATCAGCGAAGTATTGATTACCAGCGGAGTTCCCGGTGAAGACTCGTCAGCGTAGTCTTCAGGCTTAAAATTCACCCTGATCTGCCCGGCAAGTTCCTTGCGGGTTTCGCGTTCTTCACGACTGAGAATTCGGCCGGCACTGTTGTTAACATAGAACTGACCGCCGTTATCATTGAAATTGATGCGGTCGTTGGTCGTGTTGGCACAGAAAAAGCTGTACATCGGTGCCATGGGCTCGGTGTCAGAAACCTTGAAATCCTTGGTAGCATCGATTCGGCGCTCAGAAAAGGTTCCATCTTTGAAATTTATGCGGGCTATCGATGTGACTTTCAGAGTACCGTATTTTTCCACATAACGGCTGTGATCTTCTGGGACTTTTACTCCGCTTGGCCACAGGTCAGCGGCCTGCATGAAAAATTCCTTGTCGAAAAAGATTTTTACCGGGTAAAACTGGGGTTTGTCGAGAATTCGATGGAAAAGTGCGCGAAGAATTTTGTCGACAACGAAATAATCTTTTACCCCGATTC
>JBMOKV010000388.1:0-12594 GCA_049325495.1 Candidatus Rifleibacteriota bacterium
GACAGTTGCTCAAAATCTGCTGTTTCTATGGCAGCCACCTGGCTGGTTGTCAAAGCCTTAATCTGGTTGGCAGTTAGCCCTTTTACCTGAATGGTGGAAAGGTTTGCCATTTGTTGTGTCGAGAGCTTGGCAACCTGATCGGTGGTCATTGCTGCGATCTGACTGGTAGATAAGGTGGCAAAGTCTTCCGTTTGCATCGCAGCTAGCTGGGCAGTAGTCATAGCTTTGATCTGGTTTGCGGTCAAGGCCTTGACCTGACTGGTGGTAAGGGCAACTACCTGGGCGGCTGACATGTTGGCGATCTGGTCGGTGGTCATGCCAGCGATTTGTGCTGTCCCAAGGGCCTGAATCTGAGTAGTATTGAGGCCGGCAGCTATCTGTGCTGTGCTGAACTTGGCAATTTGTGCTGCTGTCATCGCAGCCAGATCATCGGTTCCAAATTTTGAAACCTGAAGCGTTGACAAGGCCGCAATCTGCGTGCTTGTAAGAGCTTTTGCCTGGGTAGGTGTGAGGGCTGCAATCTGGGAAGTGGAAAGTTTCTGGATCTGGTCAGTGGTCATTGCAGCTATTTGAGTGGCAGACAACTGTTCAAAATCCTGAGTCTGGATAGCTGCAATTTGAGTTGTGGAAAGAGCTTTGATCTGATTTGCTGATAAACCTTTAACCTGAAGTGTTGTCAAGTTGGCAATCTGGGTGGTGGTGAATTTTGATAGCTGATCAGTTGTCAAAGCTGCTATTTGTGAGGTTGTAAGTGTTGTAAAATCTTCGGTCTGCATTATTGCCAGCTGAGCGGTGGTCAGCGCTTTGATCTGATTGGCGGTCAGCGCTTTAACCTGACTGGTATTCAATGCGACAATCTGTGCCGTTGTCATCTTCGCAATCTGATCGGTGGTCATTCCAGCAATCTGAGTTGTACTCAGCGACTGAAGCTGGGTGGTATTAAGACCGGCCGCAATCTGAGCGGTGGTGAATTTGGCGATCTGAGCTGCGGTCATGGCAGCAAGGTCATCGGTTCCAAGCTTGGAGACCTGAAGGGTGGTGAGGGCTTCAATTTGAGAAGTGGTCAAGGCTTTGGCCTGAGTGGTGGTGAGGGCACCAATCTGGGCGGTAGTCAAATTCTTGATCTGGTCTGTTGAAAATGCTGCGATCTGTGTTGCTGAAAGCTGCTCAAAGTCCTGAGTCTGAATTGCTGCAACCTGGGTGGTAGAAAGGGCTTTGATCTGGTTGGCGCTCAAACCCTTAATTTGAAGTGTTGAAAGATTGGCAATCTGGGTTGCAGTGAGTTTTGCAACCTGATCGGTGGTCATGGCAGCAATCTGAGAGGTTGAAAAAGCAGCAAAATCCGCTGTTTCGATGCTGCCCAGCTGGGTTGTGGTAATTGCTTTTATCTGATTCAGAGTCAGTGCTTTTGCCTGATCAGTGGTCAGTGCAGCAATCTGGCTGGTGGTCAAATTGGCAACTTGAGAAGTCGTCATACCGGCAAGCTGGGTAGTAGTCATATTTGACAGTTTGACTGTGCCCATTTGGTTAACTTGAGTAGTTGTTAAGCCAGCGATTTGCGTTGCCGAAAAAGCTTTGAACTGGGTTGTGGAAAGGGCGCCAATCTGGGTGGTTGAAAGACTGGCAAGGTCGGATGCGTCTATATTGGCCAATTGACTGGTCGAAAGTACCTGAATATCGCCGGTGTCAAAAGTCGCGAGCTGTGAGCCGGTTAGAGCCTTGATCTGGGTCGGGGTCAAGGCCTGGACCTGGCTGGATAAAAGCCCCTTGTTGTTATACAAATTCAATGCTTGGATCTGGGTTGCACCCAGAACTACCAGGTCTTGAGTTTCGATTGCATCTATCTGCGCTGAAGAAAGGGCTGATACTTGAGTCGGCGTCATTGCCTTAAAATCGGCGGTGCCAAGGTCTCTAATCTGCGTCGTTGTCAGGGCAGCGATCTGCGTGGTAGACATACCAGTAATAATTGACATTTTTACATCCTCACTTCCATGTGTGCCAACCTTAAAACAAAAAATACAAACCGAAAGATCGCGAATAATAAAATTCAGGAAATATATCGGTCTATTTTCTGTACATTGTTAATGATAACAACAAACTTACCAAATTGGCGAGTTTTTGTTTTTTTTTCAGTTTTTATTTTATCTTTACCAGCGCTCGGCTGGTTTTTTTTCACTTTTCATTGAAAGAGCGATCCGCTTTCTTGGTATGTCCACCTCGATAACCCTGACCATGACCTTCTGTTGAACCTTTACTACCTCGGAAGGGTCTTTGACGAAGCGGTCGCATAAATGACTGATGTGTACAAGCCCGTCCTGATGTACTCCAATGTCTACGAATGCACCAAATTTGGTGACGTTCGTAATGATTCCGGGAAGAGTCATACCCACTTTCAGGTCCTTTATTTCATTTACACCTTCGGTGAAAGAGAAGGCTTCAAATTTATCCCGTGGGTCACGACCAGGTTTGGCAAGTTCTTCTAAAATGTCTCGAAGAGTTGGCAGACCAATTTTCTCATCGATGTATTTTTCGAGTTTGATATTCTTTCTTAGATCTTGTCTCGAAATCAGGTCGGCAACTGAACAATTCATATCTTCGGCCATTTTTTTTACAATTTCATAGCTTTCAGGATGAACTGCACTGGCGTCGAGTGGGTTTTTACTCTCACGAATGCGAAGAAAGCCGGCTGCCTGTTCAAAAGCTTTAGGCCCTAGTCGCTGAACTTTTTTCAGCTCGGTTCGGCTCTTAAATGGCCCATTTTCTTCTCGAAAAGTCACGATATTCTTTGCCAGCTGTTGTCCAAGACCTGAAACGTAACTTAAAAGCTGGCGGCTGGCGGTGTTTACTTCAACTCCTACCTTGTTAACGCAACTGATTACCACGTCATCCAGGTTTTTTTTCAGATGGCTCTGGTCGACATCATGCTGGTATTGCCCGACGCCAATTGCCTTGGGATCGATTTTGACCAGTTCGGCCAAAGGGTCCATCAAACGTCTGCCGATTGAAACTGCGCCACGCACCGTGATGTCTTCGTTGGGGAACTCTTCGCGGGCCGCTTCAGAAGCAGAATAGACCGAGGCGCCGCTTTCATTTACCACAATGATGGATATTTCTGCGGGCATGCTCAGGCTGCGAAAAAAAGCTTCGGTTTCGCGGCTGGCGGTGCCGTTTCCGATAGCGACCGACTGAATCTGATGCCTGGCAATCAGTTGCCTGACCAGCTTGATAGAGGCTTCTCTTGCCTGATCAGATTGGGTAACGAAAATCACTGAGCTTTCCAGTAATTTGCCCTGGGGATTAAGACAGACAATTTTGCAGCCGGTGCGGTATCCGGGGTCAACCGCCATTACGGCCTTTTGCCCGAGAGCAGGGGCCATAAGAAGTTCCCGCAGGTTTATGCCGAAAACATTGATTGCTTCTTCTTCAGCTTTCTCACGCAGAGTTTTTCGGGTTTCATTCTCGATTGAAGGTTCCAATAAACGTTTGTATGAATCTTCAATCGCTTCACGCACCTGTTCCCAGCTTGGGCAAAATTCACGGCGATAAAACTTCTGAATTGCTTTAATAATTCTTTCAGAATCAGGAACCATCGAGATTTTCAGAAAACCCTCGTTCTCACCCCGCAACATTGCCAGGAGCCGGTGACCGGCAATATTTTTTACCGGTTCCTGCCAGTCGAAATAATCTTTGAATTTGCTGCCTTCTTCTTCTTTATCCTTGGCAACTTTTGATGAAATGACCGCTTCTGCCAGGAAAAAATTGCGAAGACTGTTTCTTACCTCAGCATTTTCACTTACCCATTCCGCAATAATATCTCGAGCGCCCTGCAGAGCTTCTTCAACATCTTTAACTCCTGCTTCGCTGTTAACATAAGCTTTGGCAGCCTCAACCGGATTAAGATTTACACTCTGGGCAAAAATTTCCCTGGCAAGGGGTTCGAGGTTTTTCTCGCGGGCTATGGTGGCGCGGGTTCTCTTTTTGGGTTTAAACGGCAGGTAAATATCTTCAAGTTCGTTGATTGTTTCAGCTTTGTTTATCTTTGCTGAGAGCTCGTCGCTGAGCAGCTCTCTCTCACTCAGTGATTTTACAATTGCATCGCGACGCTTGTCGAACTCGGCGAACTGCTCGAGACGATCTCTGATCGTTTGAATTGCAACTTCATCGAGCGATCCGGTGCGCTCTTTGCGGTACCGGGCGATGAATGGCACGGTGCCTCCTTCTTCGAGCAGCTGGGCCACCGACATGACCTGAATCGGGTTAATCTTCAATTCGCCGGCAATTTTTGAAAAATGTTCCTGACTCATTTCAACAACCTGGTTATCTGATGATGGCCTACCCATGTTCTGAAATCATGGGTAATAACGGCTGGGGAATCCTGGTTTTGAGCCAGTTTCCGCTTCTTAATGAGAATGCTGAAAATCGACTGATCGTGGCGATGCTCAAGAAATCCAGGTTTGTCGCCTTGACCATCAGCGCTTGGGGAATCGGTAACGTAGGCAGGGTTCTGCATCCAGCTCAGCCATTCAGCAGCAAGCTTTCTTGAAAAATCGCTGGTTTTCCAGAGCGAGGCGGTGCAGCCAATCTGGCATGTATTGGTTATTTCTTGAATATCTGCATTCATAGCTCTCAGAACCTCGCCCTTGGTCCACTGATATTCATACCAGTTATTGGAAGTCGTGTCGAAAGCGAGCACCGATGCGGCGTCGCCTTGCAAAGCCGCCATGACTTCAGGCAAGGATTTCTGGATTGTCGAGCCACAGTCGCAATATAAAATGTACTCGGCATCAATAGCATTTAAAGCAGCATTGATTACCGCTGGTTTCCATAGCCAGTAGCCACCACCGCGAGTTTCAGAGAGAAGCATGCGGTTCTTTTCGATGAAATCCTGGTCAAGAGAGTCGGGGCCGAAGCAGACGACATCGAGTTTCAATTCGGGAGCCTTGCCTTGGCTGAACCACTGCCTTGCCCACTCAATGTTTTTTTGCTGTCTGCCCTGGTTTAATTCGTCAAATGTAGCATAATTCACAATAGCCAGACTACCAGGCTTTGGTCGGCTGAAACAGGGTTTACTGCCGAGCATTTTGCGTCGGATGATGCCGGTTTTTGAGTTTCTGGTGCCAAGAATTTTTGTCTGCGACAAATCAACATTTTCATTCAAAAATTCGATTTCTTCTGAAGACATGTATCGAGAAACCCATCCGTTGCCGGCAAGAGCATGCTCGATCATTGACAGGGTCGTGTTGTTGCTCTCGAGGTCAATATCATAATCGCTCGAATACGAGCTTTGCAGGTCTTCGATTACAAAATATCCACCCGGCTTGACCAGTCGGAAAAGCGCTCCAAGAGTCTGTTGCTGATCGAGCATCAAGTGTGATGCATCGTCAAGAATCAGATCGAAAGATCCCTGAAGGTGGTCGCCCGCAAAATTTTCCAGGGCTTCTTTTTTTGACTGGTCGAGCTCATGAACCTTGATACGTTCATGGATCCCCTGTTTGACCTCATTCAAAAAGCGATCAGCATCGGCAAAAATGTGCCCATTTCCCTGATAGCCGGTGAAATGATCTGCGCCATGAATAACTGCATTGGGAAACCAGTCGCGCCACATGCATAGACTCGCGCCGAAGAAAACCCCAAGCTCCAGAATCTTGGTTACTTTGGGCCGCATATGCGCGAAGGCTTTCTCGTAGATGTCGCAAAAACCGTGAGAAACTTTATCGGTGCCGTATTTTGCGCCCAGTGCTTTCAATGAAGGACAGAAATCCTGATTTGATTGATTGAATGAGCTTTGTAGAGTATCAGCAAAAATCTCCACTTCATCGAGATGAAAATAGTTTTCTTCAGTCAGCTGAAGTCTGACAAATCGTGTCGGAGTTTTGCCGATTTCTATTCTAAGTGGCTTTTTATCTAAAATTCCGCCAAATGAAGTCCCGCCATTATGAACCTTCTGCCAGCTCATTCCGTCAGGCGAAATGAACGCTGCCATGCTTTTTGCACGATCGGCGAGTTCTGAATTTTCTACACCTCGGTTATAGACGACGATAGAAGAAACTGGATAAGTTTTACCCAGATCAACCTGCCACCATGGGCATGATTCTTTTTCGGTGTGAAAGCTGAAATCGCCATTCTTGATCCCGTCGATTGCTGCAGATGATTCATCGGGGGTTGACCATCGGCTGAAAGAACTTTGAACAGCATTTTTTTTTAGCGCAACATTCGTTTCATTACCCATTTTAAAAGCTCTCCCAGACAAGGTTTCAGATTTTCCTTGAAAAGTACCATTCAGATATTTTAATGTCAATACCAGAGACAAAAAAGAGAGGCTCAACCCATATAAACTGTAATTGAAGCATTGATAAATTGATTTTGATTTGGTATTATATTGTAATATCCATAGGTTTCCCTTAAATCAGGTTCTGGAGGTTGAAATGTCGCGAAACTCGAACAGGGTAAAAATTCTTCTGCTTTTAACTTTTCTTTTTCTTTTTTCAATCGCTTCGTCGGCAGAAACGATAAAAGTCGCGCTGGTTCTCGACGGAGGATCTGAAGCAGAAATTGCCTTTGCGGAAAGCCTGCGTAGCGAGCTTGAAAAGATGGCGACTGATTATGATGACATTGTGGTGCCTCAGGAGCTGGTTTTTCACGGGAACAATGATAAGGTTTCGATAATTGCGGCCATTGAAAAGGCCGTTTCTGCAAAAGAAGCGGACGCGCTTGTCTGTGCAGGTCCGCTGGGCTCGCATCTGGCAGCCATTCGGGGTAAGCATGTGAAACCCACCTTCGCTTCCCAGGTCATTAATGCACGAATTCAGCTCGGTGATCTGGCTGACCCGAAAAAGGCCAGAAAGAATCTAAATTTTATCAATCTGAACCTGGACTTGACTTCGCTGCTGGATAATCTTCAGCAGATCAGACTGGCTAAAAGTCTTGCATTTATTGTTGACAAAAACTGGCAGGAAATAATGCCGGAGATGCATGATGCTTTGCAAAAACTTGCAGAACTGCAGGGGTTGAAATTCAGGTTGATTTTGGCTGAAGAAGCCATTTCTGGAGGAGGCCCAGCCTTTGCTGGATTTGATGCAGCCCTGGTTGCGCCTTTGAATAGTTTGTCTGAGCAGCAGGTTTTGCAGCTTGCAGATATGATTGCCGGAGCTGGAATGGTCTCAATGAGCATGATTGGCAGTCGACCAGTTGAACAGGGGCTTTTCGCTGGAATTTATGCGGAAGCTGATCGGATGAAGCTGGCCAGAAAACTCTCATTGAATCTGCAACGTCTGCTTTTTGACGAAGATCCTGCGACTTTTGACACCGCTTTTACCCTCAATCAAAGGTTGAGTGTCAATATGAAAACCGCACGAAAACTCGGGGTTTATCCCACCTGGGCTCAGATGACCGATGCAATTCTTTTCAATGCTGAACCGGAAGATCTCGAAATGAAGCTGTCTTTGACTCAGGTTATTGAAACAGCGGTTACGAGAAATCTGCAACTGGCTGCCAAACGCCAGGAAGTCGAAGCGGGCCGTCATGGCGTTGAACGGGCAAGATCGAATCTGCGACCCAAAATCAGCCTGTTTGCCCGGGAAAATGTGCTTGACGACGACCGCGCCGAAACCATAATGACACCGGCTAAATACACCACACAGATCGGGACTGATCTGATGCAGGTTCTTTTCAATGAGCCGGCACGCGCCAATATCGACATTCAAAAACTGATGCTGGCCGCAAAAAAAGATGAGGAAAAAGCCCTTATTCTCGATATTATGCGCGATGCCGCTCTGGCTTATCTGAATGTGCTCAAAACCAAGACACTGCAGGCAATTCAGCGTGACAATCTTGAGGTGACCCGCGCCAATCTCGAAATTGCCAAATTTCGCGAGGAAGTGGGAACTTCTGGCCCCGCAGAGGTTTATCGCTGGGAAATTCAGATGGCCAGCGCCAGACAGGCGGTAATTGATGCATCGGTAATGCGCAAAAAGGCAGAACTTGCTTTAAATCAAATTTTGAATTCTCAACAGGAAGGAGAGTTCACTACTGCCGACTGCGACATATTCGCAAAGGTTTTTCTACTCGATCAGCAGAAAGTTGCACCTTATCTCGACAATATGTTCGGCTTTAAAGTTTTCAGGGACTTTCTGGTAAAAGACACCCTCGCGCGCGCACCTGAAATTAACCAGCTTGAAAATGCCATCGATGCCCAGAAAAGAGCCCATCGTTCTGCCCGCCGCCGTTACAATAACCCCACTGTTGCGCTGCAGGGCAACTTTACAAGAACCTTGAAAGAATCTGGACTTGGTGAGCCCAAACCGCCAATGCCCGCACCTTTTTCCGGCTTTTTTAAATACCCCGATAAAAATGACTGGTATGTTGGCCTCAATGTTTCGATTCCACTGCATGAAGGCGGTGACCGGCCAGCGGCAATCAGGCAGGCAAAGGCCAGTCTGCTTCAGCTCGAAAACAATCTTGCCTATATGATGCAGCGACTGGAGCTGAATACCCGAGCCACTCTTGAAGATGCCCGTGCATCTTTTGCCAGCATCGGACTTTCAAAAACCAGATCGGAATATGCCGTCAAGGCCCTCGAACTTGTTCAGAACGCATATCAGCGAGGTGCAGTGAACATTCTCGATCTGATCGACGCGCAGAATGCATCTCTGGTATCGAAAGAAGCTTCGGCCAATGCAATGTTCAACTTCTTCAGTGACTTCGTCAGAGTTTGCCGCGCTGTTGGCAGCTTTGAATTCATTCTGAACAAAGATAGTCAGGGTGAATGGCGACAGCGCCTGCATGATTATTATCAGGAAAATGGTCGCGGTGCGGTTATTGAAAGAAAACCTGTGGTGCCGGCCCCTGAAAGAGAGGTAATGCAAGATGAAAAAGTGCTCTATGAGAGCAATTAAAGAGATTACGACCTCAGGGTTCTGTTACTCTTAACCTGAAAACAAGCAGAAAAAGTCACCAGAAATTTGAAAATACCAGATTTCTGGTGATTTTTTTTGTTGGCGCTGCCGCTGAATCCTGGTCTGATAAGCCTTTTGCTGTCTTTCCTCTGATCAGACTCGACAGAATTCGCGAAAAATCGAAAGCAGTTTTTCTGCCATTTTTTCTCGCAGAAACCTTTGTTTAACCATTTCGCGGTTGATTGTCGCTTTTCTGGCAAAAACAAGGTAATTCTGCTGCAGTTCAACAGCCCGTCGCGCCAGCCATTCGGGGGATGCGGGGTCATAATAGAGGTTTCCGCCGCTTTCGGCGAGAATTTTCGCTGCTTCGCCCTTGAGCCCGAAAAGAATTGGGCGACCTCCGGCAAGATAGTCAAAAACCTTTGATGGTATCGTTTTATCCATGGTTCCATCATCTTTTAGATGCAGCATCAGGGCATCGCTGGTTTTGATCAGGTTGATTGCCTCGTCTTTAGGCACTATGCCATGAATTTCAACATTATCGAGTGCCCGTCGCGCGATTTCTTCTTCGAGCAGTTTCTTTTCGACACCGTTGCCGACAAGCTTGAACCTGATTCCATGATGATTTTGCTTCTTCAGCAGATCAGCCGCTTCGATAACCAGACTGAGATTCTGGCAGAAGCCCATGTTTCCAATGTAAAGAATATTCAGCTGTTCGGGCGCGGCATCTGGTTTTGCCGGTTCTTCACCGAGCATTTCTGCGGGAATGGCATTGTAAATTACCTCTGGCCGCCTTCGTTTTGAGATTTTCTGAATATAATCAGCCATTGGTTGCGCAACGCAGGTAATTTGATCCGCAAGCCGGTAAAGCAGTTTCTCAACAACTTTGGCGCTATTGAACAGAATTCCATTGCCGGAAATCTGGCCTGCAACCACTGCCGACTCGGGCCAGATATCGCGAATATCCAGGCAGAATCTGGCTTTTTTAAGTTTGGCGACGACAAACCCGGCGATGCCGGTAAATAGAGGCGGGCTGCTGGCCCAGATAACGTCAAAATTGCCGGGATGCAGACCTGCCTGGGCAATTGCACCAAGCATGAATGAAAGATAATGTCTGATATAGTTCCAACGCCCCTTGCCATCAAACTTGAAAAGGGGAACCCGGGTAACCCGGATTAACGGATTGTCGGGGAGTTGCTGGCCCAGCTGGCCTTTATGGGGCTCGCCGGCAATTATATGAACCTCGCAACCCTGCTGGGCCAGCCAGTCTGCGGTTTCTTTTATTCTGAAGGCGCAGGCGGTGATATCGGGGTAGTAAAACTGCGAAATGATCAGGATTCGCTCAGGGGTTCCAGCTGATGACATAATCAATTGCCTCGGTCTGATGATTGCTCAGAATAAGTCTGGCACTTCTGGCTTCGAGCCCGAAATCAGGATAACACACATGGGATTCGCTGCGCATACGGGCAGATGTTTGAATCGTGAACTCCACATCGTGGCAGCTGAAAGCTATTTTGCCCGATTCATCGGCAGGACTGATCTGACAGTCGGGGTGCAGGTGCAGCATCGAGCAGAAAGTTCCGGTGAGCCGGCGATCATACATGCGGTCGCGAATTCTAATCGAAGTGCCAGCAAATACCACTTCACGATGAAACCGCTGGTTAAACTGGTCGAGCATCTCAACGACCAGCAGGCTTCCTGTAGGTTCAAAGCGGCATTCGGTAACTCGTGCACGTGCCCCGATTCTGAAACTGCCCCAGATGTCAGATTGTTCGAAAAGCTCGATCAAAGGGACATTGTGGGATGAAGTGCGCCGGCAATGTTGCCGCACCTTCTGGTTCTGGTAAGAGCCGCAGCCTGTATCGATCAGGCAGCGGAAACCCGCAACCGAAAGCTCATAGGACATGATGTCGCAGTGGCTGTGTCCGGGTTGATGTGCCGGAGATGGTTCTTTGCAGCTTATGACGAAGAAATTGTCTTGCCAGCGCCTGATAAAGAATCCTGAATCGGGCATAAGATAGCTGATCGGCTTTTCAACTGGCGGTAAAGATGTTTTGATACCCGGCATGATGACACTGTCGCCAAACTGGGCAATCATTCCATCGGGATGGGTGAGGTTCATTAACCAGTCCTGGGCGAGAGGAACTCGTTCAAGGCAGATTTCATGCAGCTTTTCAAGTTTGTCAGCCAGTAATGGCAATTCTTTCTCCTGGGCCATTCGTTTGTGGTTCAGGCAGCTTTCCTTAATTGCTTCAAGAGCTTCGAGCATTTCACTGTGATACATTGGGCTGCGTTCGTAATGCCCGCCATCGCCGAGAAACTGCTCGTTTATCTGCATGGTCAGCTCCTGGGCAGCGAAATTTGCCAATTCGCTTATCATCAATGGAGCAGGGCTTCCATTTTTTGAGAGAAACAAGGTGGCAACCAGTAAAGACGTAAGATTTTCAAATAAATGATTGGCCTGGTTATGGTATTCAATATCATAGTAGAGCCGCAGGGTCTGAGAATAAATAGAACTGACCATGCAGTCTCTGATCGGCACGGCAAGTTCTTTGAAGTCTTCGAGCCATTTGATCCAGTTCTGAAGTCTTTTTGCAAGAGGAAAAGGTTCCCAGGTTTCCTGGTGGGCTGAGGGGTTTTTTTCTATCCAGTCCAGAATCAAATAGAGTTTAAGCTCCTTGCTCAGGTCTGAACTTTCGTCAAAAAGCCATTTGAAATAATTCAAATGATATAGCCAGAGCTTTTCCGGTCGCATCTCCGGTTGCCAGTCCGAGCTGTTCCAGCGCATTTCCTGCCCGGTGAACTCAAAACTCTGCTGAAGAAAACTCAGCCTGAATGTTTGACTGGCAGGCAGATGGTAAAGACGTTTGAGTTCGCGCGCCGCCCTCGATTCATAATCGGCACCCGCAGGCCCGAACAGCTTGCGGCGCAGAGCGAAGAGAACCCGACCGTAAACCTGCACGGGTTTTAAAAATTTAACCGTATTGAAAAGTCGTTTAAGCATCATGCCGAAGCAGGCGTTTCATCAATTATCCGTCTCTTCCTGCTCTTTATCTGGTTTTAGCCCCGCCGCAAGCAGGGTTGCCCTACTGACTTCGTAAATCTCGGCAAAAGAAATTGGAGCAGGTTTTCCTTCGTCGATTGCTTCGATAAATGACCCGATGCAATTGGTATGGCCTTTATCCTGTGCCCACAAAGACTGGTTTTTAACTCCGGCAAAACCGAAACTGGTGAGGGTCTTGAAGTTGTCGATCTGTAATATTCCGCCGTTTGAAAAGATTTCGACCCGCTCTTTGGGAAAATCCTTGTTTCCGTTGGCGAAATAATGAACCGTTCCTATCGAGCCGTTTTTGAAACTCAGGCTGATTGTGGCAGTATCTGGCATTCGACCTTCGGCAAGCGGGTCGCGCATGAAATTAGACTGAACCGTTTCAATTTCTGAATTGCACAGAAAGCGCAACAGGTCGATAAAGTGACAAGCCTCGCCGATTATTCGGCCACCTCCGCTTGAAGCATCCTGAGTCCAATGATCATTTGGAATTGCCCCCGCATTGACCGTTATAACTGCAGAGCAAGGCCCGTTACGGGTTAACAGTGCCTGGTGACAGCTTTGAACCAAAGGCGAAAATCGGCGATTGAATCCGACCATAAGCCTGACCGAGCGGGTTGCGTTTTGCTTCAAATAGCTCTCTTTGATGCT
>JBMOKV010000389.1:0-1627 GCA_049325495.1 Candidatus Rifleibacteriota bacterium
TGGAAACATTTGTCAGTTATACGGTCTATTGTTCCATGCAATATGGGGATTTTTTCATCTGGATTCTGCTGCAGTAGCCAGGTTTTGATCTCAAGAGCAGCGGGAAGAGAATTGTTGTTTTCAAATGCAATAATTGCAACCGGGGCTTTGCCTGATTTTATGGCAGGCCAGGCTTCAACCAGTTTCTTTTCGCAGCCACCGGTAAAAATTGCAATAAATATCAGGTCATAGCCGCTGAAATCTCGATTTTTGATCCATTCAACCTGCATTTTTTCACGCATTTTACTGGAAAGAAGGTCTTCTGATGCTTTTATTCGGTTCTGGTCATGCAATTCAGAATATATAGAAAAAATTCCTGCTCTCATATACAATCCTTTTTTAGAGATAAAAAAAATATAGCACAAAGATGGTTGAATTTTGCAGAAGAAAACAGCAGAACATGAATCTGGGGTTTCCCCTGAAATCCATGAAGGTTTCATTTCCTTTTTCCTTAAGCTTTTTTACTCGATTATCGCCAGTTTCGCCGCTTTTCTGATTTCTCCCGATTCGGTCAAAAAGGCGGTCGGATTTCTGGTTCGCCTCATTTACCCCTGCAAAGTGGCTGGAATTGAGAATTTTCCCACTACAGGTGCCTTAATCGCCGCCAACCATATCTCACTTATCGATGGTTTGATTATTCAATCTGTTCTTGACCGCCCCATAAATTTTCTGATTTCTGAAAAAACTGCGGGAAACTGGTTCGTTAAACCCTGGCTGCATCATTTTTCCTGTATCAGCCTGGTTACCTCGAAGGGAATAAAACAAACCGTCAAGGCCCTGCGACTGGCTGCCGGAAAAATTGAACAGGGCGAGCTTGTTTGCGTTTTCCCTGAAGGGCACGTTTCTAGAACTGCTACCCTTCTGCCATTCCGCACCGGTTTAAAAATTATTTTGAAAAATAATTCCGGCAGAATTATTCCCGCTTACATTGACAATCTATGGGGCAGCATTTTCAGCTTTTGCCAGGGCCGCTTCATTACCAGAATTCCCCCCTCTTTCAGAAGAAGAGTTGGATTAGTTTTCGGCCAGCCCCTTGATGCAAGAGTTTCAGCACCTGAGTTGAGGTTGGCAGTGCAAAACCTTGGGCCCAAAGCCTGGGAGATGCGCAGACAACATGAACCACCGATTCATCGCCTTTTTTTGCAGGCAATGCGTTCAAGACCATTCTCTTCTGCTTTTGGTGAAATTAAAGAACCATTTGTTTCACGAATTCTTTTTTTAATTAGAACCATAGCTGTTACCAGGGCGGCAAACCGAATCTGGGCCGGGCAGAAAAATGTCGGCATCATGATTCCCACAACCCCGGCTGCCGCCATGCTCAACATTGCTTCATCGATCACCGGCCGGGTAAGCGTAAACCTGAATTTCACTTCGGGTAGAAATGCCATCAGATCTGCAGTAAGACAAGCTCAGCTTGAAACGGTAATAACTGCTAAACCGGTTGAACAAAGATTTCCAGCTTTGCTGCCAGATTTTGTAAAAAAATACTACATCGAAGATATTGCCGCTGAAATTGCCTGGTATGACAAACTGATCGCAGCTGTAACCGCCGTTTTAGCCCCGACAGAAATTCTTGAAACAATCTGCG
>JBMOKV010000390.1:0-1626 GCA_049325495.1 Candidatus Rifleibacteriota bacterium
CTCAATGGCCGCGACACTTTGATGCCGTTTACTTTCTTTGTCGATGTCGATATGAATTCTCCCACCGGATTGTCGAATATTGCTGCGGCAGTTCAGTCTTATGATCTCAATATGCCCGCTTCAACCTCTTCCCTGACCGGTGGCGCCGATTCATGGACCGTGGCTTCTGTCGGTTTTCAGATTGCCAACAACGTCAGCTATTCACCTGAACAATACGGGTTTAACCCAGGCCAAACCGTTTATGTAAGGGCATTTGGCATTACACCCAGCAGCCAATGGTACCGAATGCGTTTTTATAACACCGAAATTCCCGACCAGGGAACCGCACCCGCTGGCTGGGTCAATGTTTCGCCGATGCTGGCAGCTAACGCCAGCGGTACCGTAGACTTTTTCTACAATATACCCACTGCCGGGGCAATAGGTAAATGGAGTGTTTCTATCGAAAGCGACCCTGATCTGAATAGCACCACCACTTCGGCAATGCTGGCAGTCGGTTATTTTAAAGTTCAGGAATCGGCGCAGATGATTGCTACTCTTACCCTTTCACCAGATGTGGTTGCGGTCAATGATGTTGTAACCGCCGAGCTTTCGGTTCACAACGTGGCCACCACTTCATCGGCCATCAGTATTGCGACACCATCTTCTCTGATTCCCACGACTTCCAGTGTCGGATCTCTGACCTGGCTGACTGGGCCGGTGCCTGCTTCGAGCAGCATCGATCCGGGCAAGTTTGCAACCTTTACCTGGACATATAAGGCTGTTTCTGATAGCGGCATCGGCAGCTTTTCGATGACCGCATCACTTTCGGCCTCGGTTTTCGGGGTTGAGGAAAACACCGGGCTGGCAACCGAATCGAACAAGGCAGTTTCAAACTCAATTTTGATTCTTGAAGAAGCCATGGATATTACCGGTCTCAGCGCGGGCACTCTTGATCTTGGCACCGTTGGTCCGGGTGATAACAGCGGTGCAATTCCTTTCCAGATCGATAATATCGGCAATATGGCCCTTACCACCGTCAGATGGAATACTTCGAATCTCAATGGTCCCTCTTCAATTCACAAAGTTAATCTTACTTTTGCTCCCGATCCGGTGGGGGCAATCGCCACCAGTGGCAACGTTGCGGTAAGCTGTGACCTGTTTGTGCCTTATAATCAGGCTTCAGGCAGTTATATTGCCACTATGTCGGCTTATGAAGACAACAATAACAACCTGAACCGTGACCTGGATGAGCCTTACGATTTGTTTGCCGTAAAAGTTCTGGTACCTGAACAGGCAAAAGTTGTCGTGGTAGAAGACATTGTTGATCTGGGGGACTGGTTGGCGGGAACTACTACCGCCAGTTTCTCTTTCAGTGCCTTCAACGGCGGCAATATTCCGATGACCAATTTGAAGTTCAGAGCGCTGACTGCGCCATATTATATTTACGTCACCCCATCTAACCCAGGCAATCTGGCAGTGGCAGGGGTTGTAAATGCCATGGTTTCAGCAGTCATTCCGGCAACCGAAACCCCGCAGATTTACGTCGCCACCTGGACTCTGCTGAATGATTCCGTGGTGGGAAACGGCGTCTGGGATGCGGGCGAAGCCAGCGATACCTTTCAGGTGCGTCTCGGCGTCGGCGGCAAG
>JBMOKV010000391.1:0-1623 GCA_049325495.1 Candidatus Rifleibacteriota bacterium
CGGCGCGGACGCTGTTCAACCGGCAGAAGCTTGAAGGCCGGGAAAATCAGAAACAGCCCGAATGCGATAAAATGGCCGGAAATGGCCAGTCGGGGAGCTATCCAGACCGAATCATATACGCTGAAATGATCTGACATCGCTGCCATGAAAAATTCATGACGGCCGAAATTCTGCACTGCAATCATCAAAAAAACGGTGCCAGCCACAAAAAGTAGATCATGCCAGAATGCGGTTGGTGGCGATAGCCGGCTGGCAAGAAACATCAACGCAGAAAACAGAATAAGGTAATAGATTACCGAAAAAATATTCCCCAGAGCCAGAGGGAAAGAGGCTATGAGGCACAATGGCGCAATTTTCCACAAGCCAAGCAAAGCTGGAGGCTGCTCATCAGGATAATTGGCGTCTTTCATGAATACGCTCAGCTCTGAACAGGCATGGTATGCTCTACCCAGATTCCCCAGCTGGAGGTCTGCCAGCAGCGAAAGCACCAGCTCACGCACCGGCAGTGATCCGTTGTGCTCAAAATCCATCAAAAGCTCATCGGCACGATTGCTCATTCCCAGCATCTGGTTTACCAGAGCCAGGCGGACCCGGGCTTTCTGATTGGCCGCAGAGGCCTTTACCGCCCGCGAAAAAGCGGCGGCCGCATCTTCAAGCTTTTCATTGGCAATGGCAATGCGCCCCTGAAGCAGAAAAACCTCAGCCTTGCCATTGTCTGGCAGCTTGTCTACGGGAATTTTCTCTAGAACCTCATCGGCTCTCGAATACATGCCCACCCGATAAAGGGCTTTTCCCCACAACAGAAGGGGGAGAATATTCTTGGGATACGCATCATAGGCGTCTTCGTAACATGAAACCGCCTCTTCAAGTTCGCCTCGCTCTTCTGCTTTCTGGCCCTTCTGGGTCAGGAGCTTTGATTTTTCAATCAAAAGCTTTTCGTCATCCGCATTGACAAACTGGCAGGCAAAAAGCAGCAGAAGCAGCAGTGCTAGGATTTTTTTTACCGGCAAAACTTACCTCGGCTTTATTTCATCAATTCCTTCTGACGACGGCTAGCTTCTTCATCGACGCTGAACTGAACCTTCACAACGTTTCCAACTTCAACATTTTTCGGCAGGTATTCTTTGTGAATACTGATCAAATCACCATTTTCGAGTAAACAACGAAAATAATCGCCATGAATTGAATCGATAATTGCCTGCATAAAGTTCCTCCGTAAAGTTAGTAGCCAAGCTGAGCCAGAAAGCTCTGAACAAAGCGATGAATTTCATCGACAGAATCATCGCCCTGCGAAGCTTCCATGAATGCTATCTTGTTGCCCCGCATATCGCCTTCTCTGGTCTTGTAAACCTCGATTCGATAAACGAGTTCATGGGAAAAGTTCTTGTGCGGGAAAGTCTTGACCAGCAGATGTGTCTTGTCGAGAAGTCTGAGGATAAGAGTTTCCTGCAACGGGCCGGCCTGGATAGTGATATCCATGCCGACATCGGTGTTTTTGCGAAACAGATAGCGCTGGATGATTCTGAAAATCAGATCACCAACATCCTGTAAGGTCAGGCTGACGTTTTTTTCCATTCCTGTTCCCTGATGAAATCTTCGAGTTTAGGCTGGTTGAGATTGTCG
>JBMOKV010000392.1:0-1621 GCA_049325495.1 Candidatus Rifleibacteriota bacterium
ATGCAATCGAGGATTAGCTTGAATGTCTGGTGACCCTGACCTTTTCGGCCATCAATTCAAAGAAGAAGAATTTTTCACCGATGCCCAGGTGGATTTCGACACTTCATTTGAAGATGCTCTCATTCTCGAAAAGTATGAAGTAGCCCGGCGCCAGCTCGATGATTTCAAGAGCCGCTATGGTGAAACGGCTTCATATCTGCATCGACTTGGGCGTCTCAAAGAAAAACAGGGAAAAACCAAAGAAGCTTATGAGATTTTCAAAAAGCTTTTCTATGAAGTACCGGTTTTCATGAGAGACAAGAATGAGCTTGAAAAGATTCAGCGGGAAGTAATTCAAGAAACCATTAGCAAGGCCAAGGCGCAATGGAACCAGATTGTAGCTCGCGCCTCACGGTTCCTTGAGGAAAACCCCGAAGATCATGGAAAAGAGAATGCTCAACCCTACGTTCGTGTTTTCTGGGATAAACATCTTTCTGATATTGAAGCGGTAGCTCAAAGCTTTTTAAGCATTCTGGAACTCGAGGAACATGAAGTTCAGGCCATTATGGGTTTGATTCAGTGTTATTCAGAGCTGAATCTGAAAGAAAAGACCAGCTTTTACAAGACTCGGGCCACTGAAGCGAAAAAATACTGGAAAGCCATGGTGCAGCGCCGCACCGACGCCGTTATCAATGCCGCAAAAAAACAGGAAGACAGCAATAATTTCGACAATGTCATTACCGTAGTCAATCTTGGCCTGGCAACCGATCCTCCCAATGCTGACCTGCTGACCATGAAGGCAGATGCGTTGCAGAAACTTGGCCATTATCAGGATGCTCTCGCATGTGTTTATGTGGTTTTGCGTGAACGTCCAAATGATACCAAAGCACTGCGTCTCAAAAAAACGATTGAAGCGCAACAATTTGAATACAATCTGAAGCAGGGTCTCGATTACCTTTTCCGAGCCGAGCAGGAAAAACCAAACAGCCCGGCCCAGGCTCAGAGAATTGAAACGGCGCTGAGCTTTTTTCTCGATGCGCTGACTTTCGATGCCCAGAACTTAAGCGCCCTTGCCGGGGTTTATCGATGCCACATCAGGTCAGGGCAGCCATTGAAGGCGCAAAAGACTCTCGAAAGAATTCGCGAAATCGATTCGAGCTTTGATGTGTATTCGATCTTCAGAGATAAAAGCGAAAACAAGGGCGATGGCGAAGGCTGCTTCGTCGCGACCAGACTTTATGGTGAAAGGCATCCAGTTACTGAAGTTTTACGGCAGTTTCGCCGCCAGTATCTGCTGAATAATCTACCGGGCCAGGCTTTTGTCAGACTTTACAAAAGAATCGGCCCCGCGCTGGCAGAGTTGCCGGGACGGGGGCCGTTATTCGCTATTTTCAGAACCCTGATTGAACTGCTGGTCGATAAACTGCTCAAAAGCAGGCTGCTTTAAGCATTGCCTCCTGCAAGGGCCAGCTTGATAGAATTGATTCTGGTCTGCTTGTCGTCTGACCGGGAAAGCATAATGACCGGGCAACGGGCTCCGATAATCATTCCGCCAGCCTGAACATTGGCAAAATACAGCAGCGATTTACCCAGAATGTTGCCCGTATCGATGTCAGGGGCGACCAGAATATCGGCTTTTCCC
>JBMOKV010000393.1:0-12512 GCA_049325495.1 Candidatus Rifleibacteriota bacterium
TCAAGGCCGATGCAAATACCAACCCCGAGCTTTCAATCGCTTTAAAGCATATTGAAGCAACTCTCCCTGCACAGGTTGCCATTCCTGACATGAGCCTGGTGAAAATCATCGGACTGGTCAGAAAGATGCTCGACAAATTGCCCGATGCAAGGCCAGATATTGAGCAGATAATTATTGCCCTTGAAGAATACATCGACGAACATCTTCCAGAAGAACCCGAAGCAAGAAATTCCGGAAGGCGATCATCGAGACGTTCAGCCTCGTCAATTTCCGGACTTGTCCAGTCAGCATCAACCGGCAATGAAACCAGAAAAAAAACCACTCTCATTATTATTCTGATTGCCATTCTTCTTGGCACAGGAACAGCCGCCTGGAAATTCGAACTTTTCAAGGGCAAAACCAGAATAGACTTCCAGAAAGAAATTAATTTCAGCATTAATTCGGCTGATTTCAACCGGGCCAGGCAACTTTTGATGGAGTATGAAGCAACCGAAGAGGGTAAGTCCCAGGCATCATATCTTAAAGTTGAATTGAGCAAAGCCATGATTCTCAAAGCAGAGGAAAGTGCGATTGCTCTTGATTATCAAAAAGCCATAAATCTGTATGCCCAGGCCATCGTTCTTGATCCGGCCAACCCGAAAGCCGCTCTTAACCTGTCGAAGCTGCAACAGAATTTTCAAAGGGCTGAAGAATTGAAGCAACGGGTGGAAGAGCTGAAAAGCCGTGCCACCACCTTGCTTGCCGGCATCGAACCTGCATCTGGAACAACTGAACTCTACGAATGCATTAAAGAGCTGTCTGAAAACGGCCTTGCTACTCAGGCTGCAGACATTTCTGCCCGCTGGCAGACAAAATTTATCGCCGCCGCCAGCCCCCTGATAAACGGCCAGCCAGAAAAAGCTCTGCAGTATCTCGATGAGCTGCAAAAGTTTTTTCCTGAATTCAAAGAGGTTGATGAGCTTGCAGCACAGGCGAGAAAAAAGAGTGATTCTCTGAAAGATGAACTGGCAAACGCTGATCGATTGAACTCATTAAAAACCGCCCTTAATGCTGCAATAGATGACTATACCCTTGCTCAAAATCGTGAATTGATAATAAAGCAGATCGAAAAGGTCGCTGAACTTGGTGAACAAAAAGAGGCTGCTGCTCTTAAGCAGAAACTGGCCGGAAAAATCGCCATGGAGGCGGAAAAACTTATAGTCAATGATCCCAGGCAGGCTTTGAGACTGCTCGAAAATGCCAGCCAGATTTTTCCTGATCTTGAAGGTCTGGCAACAAAAATTCAACTGGCCAGCGAAAGTCTTGCGACCATTCAGTCTTCTGAAGAAATGAAAATTGCACGGGAAAACCTGATCAAAGAAATAGAGAACCAGATCGAAACGATCACTCCCCCTGCCGATATCACCACGATTTTAACCAAACTCGAGGAATTATCAGTTCATGGGCGCTCTGCCCGCCGGGTAAATTCGCTGAAAGACAAGCTCTTCGAAAAATATTTTTCTGCGGTTGCACTTGAAATCGATCGATCACCCGAAACTGCAAAACAGATACTCGCATACTGCGAGAAGCTCAGACCTGATGCGCCCGGCCTCAAGGAACTTGGTGCAAATATCGATGAAAAAATTCAGGTTGAATCAGCACGAAAAAAAGCAGCTGAAGACAAAGCAAGAATGGCTCGGCTTGAAACCGCTAAAAATGCAATCTATACCGGGATAAAAAAAGATCCGATTCCACAGGATCTCGAAAAACTTCACGCTGAAGTAAGTGCACTTTCACGCGATTACCCTGAATCCGATGCGGGTGAAAAACTCATGGTTCACCTGAAAAACCGCTGCCGTGATGAAATTTCATCCATGTTGAACTCAGGTTCTGACAAGGCACAGGAAACGCTGGATAAGAGCCGAACGCTTTTTGCAGATGATTCACAAATGATTGCCTTTATCGAGCAGTCTTCTCAGAAATTGATCGAAAGAGCTCAGGTTGAAGAGAAGAAAAAACTGGTTGAAAAACCGCTTAAAGAAATCGAAGCATTTATTAAAAACCCGCAGCTTGAAAAGACTGAAAGCGTTAAAGAAAATTTAAAACAAATTGAAACGGCTGTTTCAGAAAATGAAAGCAGGAAACTTGGTGCAAAAATCATGGCTTCTCTGCAGAAAAAGTTCGATGCCTCTGAAACCCCGGAAAAGGCTAAAGCAAATTTCAACCTGATTGCAGCGATTGATGCTTCGTTCAAAGACAAAACAGAAGAAGAACTGGAAAAACTTGCCAAAAAGAAAGCAGCTCAAACAGCGAAACAGATCGGCGAACTAAAATCTGTCGAGGATTTGAACAAGCTTGATGAAAAATTGAAAGTTTTCGATACCTGGAACCGGCAATTGGAAAAGACCCAGGCTCTTGAAAAACTCAAAAGCGTATTTCTTGAATTGGCCAGCGCCCAGATCGACCAGGAGCCTGAGCAGGCTTTTGAAGTTTTAGTTGCCCTTCAGAAGATCAAAGGTCTGGAAAATGACCAGCAGATCAAGACCCAGATCGATTCAATTAAAAAGGCAATTGATTCAGGCAAGGCCAGCAATGAGCTTCAAAGCAAGCTGGCTACCGCAGAAAGCATTTTTAACAGCGGGGAAATTTCTGACAAAACAGATGAACTGTTTAAAATAATTGATTATTTAAAAAAGAATTCTCCCGCAGACGCTGAAAAAGTTAAAAACCGCGCAGCTGAAAAGCTTCTTACCCTGGTTGAAAACTCTATTAACAATCAACAGTTCAGTGAAGCTGAAAAACTGATCATTCTCGTCAAACAATTCTCTCCTGAAAACGAAAAAGCCCAGAAATTCCAGGTTGCAATAACCGAAGCCAGAAAAGCAAGTGAAAAGCCCAAAGAATTTATAGTGGGACCAACCGGAACTCATCGAACGATAAACGAAGCGATCTCAGCCGCACCGGAAGGAATGAAAATTCTTATCCAACCCGGAACATACAACGAAAAAGTTGTGCTTAACAAAAATATCAGCCTGGTCGGCGAATCGGCTAGTCGATGCAGTATTACATTTGCCAACCAGCCAACTATTATAATCGACGGAAATGCAGTCATTTCCAACCTTACCCTTACCAACACGTCTTCCTCGCCTCAGCCCACGATTCACATCCTTAAAGGAAACCCCGAAGTCAGTGGCTGCATTATTTCCAACAGTTCCCCAGCCAAGCCACCAGATTATCTTGGCTCAATTTTAATCTCGGGCGGCAACCCAAAAATCAGCAAAAATCAACTGATCAGCAGCAAGGCAATGGGCATGACCATTTCGGGCGGCAATCCCGTAGTGTCAGCCAACAGTATAACCGGGTGCTCCTTGTATGGCATATGGATAAACGGCAGTGGTAATGCAAAAATTTCCGGCAACACCATCAACAATAACGGCAAATCAGGGGTTGGTATTAAGAATTCAGCAAATCCCGACTTCACTGGCAATACAATCGAAGGTAATGGGGAAAATGGCCTTCTGATCTATGGTGACGCCAAAGGACGGTATGAGAGCAACCAGCTTAATGGCAATACCCTGTCAGGAATTGAAATCTGGGACGCTCAGCCCCAATCAATCAAGAACAACAATTTCTCGGGAAATCGTCGCGACGGAATCTTTATCAGAGGAGACAAGGCAGTTGCCAGAATTGGGCCGAATCAGATGGCACAAGGTCAGGCCGTGAACAATTCCGGCGGCAAAATCATCGATCTGTAAACCAAATAAACAGGAGTTTTTTATGAGAATCTTCAGGATTTTACTTTGCCTCGTTTTTTTTCTGGCTGCCTGCTCGATATCAGCCATTGCCCAGCCAGTTGAGCAGACTTTTGCCAGACTTTTCAGCTATGACCCACACCCTGACCGGGCAACCTTTGCAGAAAAAGTGCCTTTCAACGGAAATATGGCAGACATCGAGGTTAAATTTATTGAGAGCTGGGTAGAAAAAAAAGACAGCGCCAGCATAAATTCAATCAAATTCGGTCTAAACGCCGTTAAGAATGGTGCGACCCTTGCATCCGCAGAAACCACAAGTTTCGCGATCAACAATAAAATTACCAAAGGTCAGACAATAGCTGAGACCGCATTGGGGAACCTGAAATTTAAAGCAACCGTAGACAGCTTTGAAAAAAATTCGGCGGGAATTACCGATTTGACTATAGTATTTTCGTTGATTTATCAAACCCAGGATCTCTCAGCAGCCAAAGACAACGAAGCCAACCAGTCAAGCGCTTCATCCATGACTCTTTGTCGCTCACTCGCAGCCAAAGCCGATGCGCTTCCCGACAAAAACCTTAAAAGCAAAATCGGCCTCTACCAGAAAGCCTTGACTGCAGCCCCCCCGGAAACGGCGTCACCAGAAGCCGCAGCATTCAGGCAGATGATCGAACAGAAAATTTCGTCTCTCTCAGGAAAAGCACCAACAGTGCCCGAATCTCCGCGAGAGCCTGAAATCGAAACCCCGCCTGCCAAAGTAGAACCGCCCGCACAGCCGCCCCAAATTCCAATTCAGGAAGAAAAACCTGCAGTAAAAAGTCCTGAGAACGAAACATTTATTCCGGCCAGCGTTAATCCACAGGCAAAAACCCTTTATCAGCAGGCGAAAAGCCTGCTGGAGCAGGATAAAGGGCCTGAAGGGCGCGAGGCCTTGCGCAAAGCCCTTGAAATTGCCCCTGATTATTACGATGCTCTGGTCCTGCTCGGTGAAAACGCTCTTGCAAACCGCAAGTATGCAAGAGCCAAAGAGGCTTTTGAAAAAGCAATTAATGTCAATAGTCGTGATTCTGAAACTCTTTTGAAATTTTTCAAATCATGCTATTACCTTGGCGAAGGCAGCACCGCTGTTGATAAGCTGCAAGCCATCAAAAACAATAATCCGAACGACCGGGGCATCACACTTGCACTCGCTGAAGCCTTTTTTCAAACCGGCGACCTGCCGAATGCAAAATTGATGTGTGATGAAGTGCTTAAAGCCGACCCGGAAAATTATCAGGGAAAAGATCTGGTCAAGCGCATTGACCGACTTATGAAGTAATATCGGTTTACATTTGCCTGTCTGATAATTATATTCATATCAGTTAAATACTGAGGTCATGGCATGTCAGAACAGCTTTTCCAGTTTTTGTTGAACTGCTGGTCAGTTTTAGGCCAGATGTCACCTTATCTGATCCTGGGTTTTCTAATTTCAGGAATCCTCTCAGTTTTTATTTCACCGGAATGGATAGAAAGACATCTGGGTGGCGGGCGTTTAAGTGCGGTCATCAAGGCAACCCTTTTCGGAATACCCCTTCCACTTTGCTCGTGTGGCGTTATTCCCGTTGCTGCTTCTTTGAAAAAACACGGCGCCAGCAAATCTGCTACCACTTCTTTTCTGTTATCGACACCCCAAACCGGAATTGATTCAATAATGGCCACCTGGGGTCTTCTTGGGGGGGCTTTTGCCGTTTTTAGACCATTGGCGGCACTGATAACCGGCATATTTGGTGGAATACTGGTAATGCTGCTGGATGAAGATTCTTTCAGCACCAATGTTGAAAGTCATGAGCCAGGGGAAAAAACTTCAGAACCCATGATGAAAAAAGTGGCAGATGCTTTGAAATATGGTCTGATAACCCTGCCTGGAGAAATTGCGAAACCTCTGGTAATAGGAATTATAATCGCCGGGATAATTTCAACCTTTGTTGCAAGCCATGCTTTAAATGCTTATTTGAACAACTATTACCTTACGATGATATTGATGCTGGCAGTAGGCGTTCCGCTCTATGTCTGTTCAACTTCATCTATTCCCATTGCTTTGAGTTTTATTCATCTGGGTGTCAGTCCAGGGGCAGCACTGGTGTTCCTGATTTCGGGCCCCGCAACCAATGCGGCGGCTATTTCAGTTGTTTTCAAAGTTCTTGGGAAAAAATCTGCAATTATTTATATGGCAACCGTCATCTTTGGTTCTTTATTAAGTGGAATTGCGTTCGATGCCCTTGACCAGCAACTGATTCTCAACTCTGTCAACAATGTTCACCATTGCAGCGCCGCTTCATTCAATTTATTTGAAAATGTTTCTGCAGTTTTAATGCTGATCATTCTAGGATTCAGTTTTTATCGAGCCCATCAGAGCTCTGCCTGTTGCTCAACCTGCTGCGCCAAATCTACTAAAAATGGCGCTTCTGAAAATCAGCAAAGTTTTGTTTTGCGTGTTGAAGGCATGAGTTGCAACAATTGCGCCAATGCGGTTCAAAGAATTTTGCTTGAGGTTCCTGGTGTAAAGTCTGCCGAGGTCGATCTGGCTGAAAAAAAAGCCAGTGTTTTAGCCGATATTTCCGATGGCGAAGTGCTGGCGAAAGCGGTTAATGACCTTGGTTACAAGGCACGTCTGGAAACCTGAAAAACAGAAATTTTACAATTTATCTTCATTTGTCATATTGACTCAGCTTGTATGACAGGGTAAAATCCGTGCATGATGTATAAACAGCGCCAGTTTCTTTTTATTTTTTTCCTTCTGATTTGTTTTCAGGCTAATGTGCTTTCTGGCCAGAGTTTTTTAAAAATTGACCGACTGATCAGAGTCGGTCTTGCATCACTCGGGCACCCAAAATCTTTTCGAATCGAGCCAAGCAATGGCTATATCGAAATTTTTGACAACGTCAGACATCAGGCGGTTTATTCCGGCAAGGCTCAAACGCTTGAAATCACCCCACAAAAGAATAATTCCATTAAGATTCAAATTGATGGAAAAAAAATCCTGCAGAGCCTTCAGGGTGAATTCCTTTTTTCTCCGGTCGGAAAACCTCCTTTTTCCATCAAACTTTCTTCTCCCGGGAAAAAACCGCGCAGCTATCGAGGTTCTGTTGCTGTTCGCAACGAAGGGGCGAATCTCTTCGCCATCAACCAGGTTGATATGGAAGATTATCTCAAATCTGTAGTACCCTGCGAGATTTTCAATCGCGCACCGGCACCTGCCCTCGAAGCCCAGGCAATTGCCGCACGCACCTATGCTGTAAGAAATATCGACAGGCACATGAAAAAATCAGGCTACCACCTTTGTGACACCGTTCATTGCCAGGTTTATACGGGAATAGTCCGCGAATTGAAAGACACCAGCAAAGCGGTCAAGGCCACTGCAGGAAAGGTTCTGGCCTTTGGCAACGAACCGGTCAACAGTGTCTATCATTCAAATTGCGGTGGAATTCTTATAAGTTCCAGTGCCGCCTGGGGCGGTTCAGGAATTCCATACCTGGTTTCTCATCTTGATGGAATCAAAGGAAAAGAAACCTTCTGCAGTATTGGCTCAAGATTTAAAAAGAGCCGGTCAGGAAACATAGGTGATCTGCCAAAACCTGAAAAAAATCTTGTCGTTCGCTCATTTCCTGCCAATACCCGCAATAAACTGACCAAAAATTATGGACATCGGGTGGGAATGTGCCAGGATGGCGCAATTGGCATGGGCGTGGTGGGTTACAATTCCCGACAGATTCTGGGCTTTTATTACCCCGGAACCAGAATCCTCACCATGAATTATGGAAAATCAGGAAAAACAGGTCCAGATATTGACGAAAAACCGATTGTTCTGGCAATGAGACCGGCCGAACCAGACAAAGCTTTGCCGGGGCTTGAGTTTCCGCCAAACCCAACTCAAATTCAAATGAATGATTCAAATAATCGCCAGAGAAATTCAAAATCTCTACTTGGAATTTTAAAAACCATTTCTGGCGAAGAATCCAGTAAAAATTCCGGGTTGAAAAAAGTTTTCTGGAACCCAGCTCAACCGGAAATATTCAAAGCAACCTCAACCAATTAACAGGAAAATTTCAACTTCACCAGCCATGATCCAGGAAATCCATCTAGAAAACTTTCTATTCATGCAATCGGCAGAACTTTCTTTTGCCAGAGGTCTCAACGTTATAACCGGTGAAACCGGCGCAGGTAAAAGCGTATTGCTTGAGGCAGTGCGCCTTCTTCTCGGCAAAAAATCACGATCGGGAATAGTTTTGCCCGGCAAAACGACCGCCAGGGTACAGGCACAATTTAACATAAAACAGCTCCAGGAATTGAAAAGCCTTCTTGAAGAAAATGCCCTGAATAATGAAGATGACCCCGACATCCTTTTGATTTCAAGAACCTTCAAGGAAGATGGCGCCGGGAAAATTATGGTTAATGGGCAGATGACAACTGTGGCGATGATCAAGCAGATCGGCCCGCACCTCATGGAAATTCATGGACAGAATGAGCATCAAACCCTTCTCCTTCCTGAAATTCAGAGGCGTTATCTTGATCGAACCGGCTCAGAAAAACATTTGAAGAATATTATCGAATTGAAAAAGGTTTTCCAGCAACGCCAGGAGCTCCAGCAAAAATTTCTGGAACTGGAGCAACGGCAACAGCACTCGGCCCAGAAAATCCAGGAACTCCAGGAAATTTTGCAGGATCTTGAAAAACTCGGACTGAAAAATCCTGAAGAAGAAGAAGAATTAAAAGAAGATTTGAAAAAACTCAGCCATGCCGAAACGATTATCAGCATGTTGCAGGGATCGATTAACGCCCTATCCGGAGAAGAAGAACGCCCCGGGGCGACTTCTTTGTGTTTCAAAGCCTCAGATTGTCTGCGCCGCATTTCAGAATACGATTCTCGAGTTGCTGACGCCGAGAAGCGTGCCACATCGATTTTTCATGAACTTCAGGATCTCAACTCCGAGCTGCAGGATTTGGCAGAAAGCACCGAGCTCGACCCAGACCGGCTTTATGACATTCAAGCAAGACTATCGGACATTTCAAGATGCTGCAGAAAATATCACCGGGATTTCAAAGGTTTGTTTGACCTGCAGGCAGAAGTAAAAGAACAGCTGTCTGAATTGTTTGAGCCTGACTCAAGCAGAGAAAAAATCAGAAAAGCCCTCAACGAAATCAATCAAAAATTTGACCAGCTTGCATCCGAAGTCAGCACTGAACGCAAATGCCTTGCCGCAAGCCTTGAAAAAGCGGTTTCAAAAGAAATGCAGGGACTTGGCTTCAATTCAGCTTGTCTGACCGTGGCCCTTACCGCCGTAACGCCAGGCCCCAATGGCGCAGAACAGGCCGAATTCTGCGTATCTCTCAACCCTGGCGCTCCCGGAGGCCCGCTGAGAAAAATAGCTTCGGGCGGCGAACTTTCAAGAGTGGCTCTGGCAATAAAAAAGGTGTTGGCTCAGAGCGATGAATTGCCCACTCTGCTGTTCGATGAAATCGATGCGGGCATCGGCGGAAAAACCGCTGAGGCGGTTGCTGCCAGTTTACGGTCGCTTGCCACTCAAAAGCAGGTTCTTCTGGTTACCCATCTGCACCAGATTGCAAAAGAGGGAAATTCACATTTTACCGTGAGCAAATCAGTAGATAACGGTTCGACCAGAGTGGAAATCAACCAGGTCGTTAACGACGAGCGAATCGCAGAAATTGCCAGAATGCTGGGACAAACGGACCCGGAAGGCATAGCGTTTGCCCGAAATCTTCTTCAGAAAAATCTATCGGCCGGAGCATGAAAATTGACCAGAAACCAGCTGCTTAAAGAGATTAGAATCAGAGCAAGAATTACCAACGTCGAAGCCGCGGCCTTTTATAAGGCATTTGTCGAGGTTGTCGCCGAAACCATGAAAGATCATGATTCGGTCAGCATTCATCAATTTGGCCGGTTCAACTGCCACAGGCTGAAAGCTCGGCAAATCATGCTTTTTGGCCGGGAAACCCGCGTTAAAGCCGGGCTGCAGATCAGATTCAAAGCTGCAAAATATATTTCAGCGGAAATCTGAATAGGGAATTCCTGCAAGACTCGGTTCTTTAGATGAAGAGTGCACCACGAAAGTCTGCGAAGAGATTTCAAACTGCCAGTCAAATTTTCCTGTCATCGGGTCTGAATAACGCCGACGCAAAAACCGGTTGCCATTGGCATCCAGAAGAAGCTCTTCAATATTCGCCGGCAGACGCTGATTGCATCGTTGAAATTTTTCTACGGCTCGTCTGAATTCACCCAGAGCAAAGCGCAGAGTTTCTTCTTTTTCTCTGGTGTATTCACGCGTTGCCATTGGCATTGCAACCGAAAGACCAATTGCAAGAAGAATGGCGAAAATGGTTACAGCCAGAAGAGCGGCCCCATTTTTCGCTGTTCTTTTTATCCTCACCTGATCAGAACTCCGAATACTTCTGCCCATCAAGGCCGATTTTTTCAGATCCGGATTTTACGTCGTAAACATCGATTTTCCCTGGCTCCGATGGTACAGGAACCCAGCTCTCGGCACTCTCAGTAAACGGGTCAACCGGGATCGCCCGCAGATAACCCTCTTCTACGAGACTCTGCAGACTTGCGGGATAATAACCCCGATCCTTGAAATAACCATCGATGGTTTTGCGAAAAATGTGAAGATCCTGCTTTAAAGCCGTTTCTTTGCTGCGAATGATCGTTTTGCCATACATGGGAACAACAGCAGCATAAAGCATGCCGATAATCGCAACTACCACACTCATTTCGATCAAGGTAAAGCCCCTGCTTTTCATGATCAAACCCTCATTCCACGATAGAATTCCTGAAAATTCTCGCCCGCATTACGGTCGAGCTCAGACTTCATATAAAGCTTCTGAATTGTCTGGGCAAACAGCATGCTGCCCTCGCCCACACTGGTAATATTGGGCTCAAGCTGCGAAATTTTCCCTTTGAGAATTATGCTGGCCGCAGTTGCGTTCATAACCAGAGTTTCATGAACCGGAACCACTTTTTGTCCTGCAAGGTCAGCAATCAAAGCCTGCGATACCACTCCAAGAAGGTTTTCAGACAAAACCTGGCAGACATATTCCCGATCTTTTTCAGGAAAGGCGAAAATGAATTTTTCAAGCGTATTAACCATGCCAAGAGTCTGCATTGAAAGAATTACAAAATGACCGCCGGCCACATATTCAAGTATACTTTTGAATGGAATCTCCCGCTTGAGATCACCTATTACCAGCGTATCGACGTTCATTCGCTTGGCAAAATTGATGCCCTGCTCGATCATGTTTATGTCTTTGCCGAACTGGCGCTGAGAAATACGACAGCCTTTCGGCTCATAGATAAATTCGATCGGGTCTTCGATTACCAGTATGTGCTTTTGCTGATTGCGGTTTATCAATTCAATCAGCGCGGCCAGTGAAGTGGAAATTCCTGATCGGGCCGGACCTGCCAGAATGAAAAGCCCTCGGCGGGCATTGGCAAAACCTGCCATGTGTTCTGGAAAACGAATATCTTTTAGAGTCGGAATGTTGCTTGAGATAATCTTGATTATGGCAACGGGTTTCTGCTGTGAATGATACAGAGTCAGTCTGAAATTACACGGCGGTTTACCGAAAAAGTTTGCTTCAAAGGAACTGAGCTTTTCAAACTTTTTCTGGTCTTCGGCAGAAAGTAACTGCTTGATCAGATTCTGCATATCATCGGCCTGTAGAACCGGCGCATCGATTTTGCGCAGAAATTTATTCTTGCGCATCAATGGGTGAGAGCCGATTTTCAGATGCAACTCAGTACCCCCGGCCTTCTGAACATCGATTATCAATTTTCTGGTATCCATCATTTCCGCTCCAATCAAGCCTGACCGCTCAGGCGGCTTTTGTCGATGGCAAATTCAATTGCAGTTTTCTGGTTCACAGTTCTCTTCCTTACCAGCTGGCTCAGCTGATTATCGAAGGTTTTCATTCCTGCAATGTCGCCCTGGCTCTGAAGGGCCCTGAACATGCTCATATTGCTGCTTTTAATCAGGGTTTTCAGCTGAGGAGTATTGATCATGATATCAAAAATGGCCACCCGCCCGCCATCGTCAGTCGGCACCAGTCGCTGACTGATGATCATGTTGAGTTGAGCCGCCAGTTTGCTGCGCAAGGCATCACGCTCATGGGGCTCGCGAAAGTTGATCAGACGGTCGAGAATCTGCTGACAATCGCCACCTTCCGTCGAGCCGATTACCAGACTGCCCGACTCACTTAAAGTAAGCGCCTGATCCATCGCATCGGGATAGTTGATCGAATCTGAAACCACAATATCTGGATCAACTCTATAAGCTTCGCACATGCCCGCGTAAAAGTTAGAAATATCTACCGGAATACTGCGTTGAATAAACGCCGATTTTTCATCTTTAAACACGAATTCAACCGGATTCTCAATAGTAAAAATGCTCTTTTCAAAATGCTTGTTGATGAAATTCAAAATTGCAGCAATGGTGGTTGACTTGCCCTCACCCGATGGGCTCCCCACCAGAATCAGGCCATTAGGCATGGAAAGCACCCTGCGAACCCCTTCCGCAAAACCAAGCTCTTCGAGCTCATAGATTTTGTTGGCCAGAATTCTCATTGCCAGCGCAAAATGACCTTTGTCGAGAAAGACCGAAAATCTCACCCGGCCCACATTGGCTACCGTCTCGGCATAGGTTACCTGCCGCTGTTTCCCCAGAATCTCGCGCGCTTTGGGTGTGCTTGTTTCCATACAAGTCAAAGAAAACTTTGTCAATCTTTGCC
>JBMOKV010000394.1:0-1605 GCA_049325495.1 Candidatus Rifleibacteriota bacterium
GCCCCAATGCCCGAATTGATTCCGGAAGCTGGTTCTAATGAATACAAGCCGATGACCGAAAAACCTCTGCTCAACAATTTTCATCGGGAAAGCCGTGAAGAAATCTCGGTTTCGGCCGGGGTGGGCACCAGAGGTTCAAATGAGCTTATCGTCAACGGTAAAGGCATTAAAGAAGGCTACACCGGTGATTTGATCATCAGACGTGAAGCCCTGGATGGTTACAAATCAAACTACGATACCAGCAAAACTGCGCTCAATGCTGTTGTAACCTCATCAGGCGAAGGCAGTTACGTTCTTTCCGGAGCTGGTGAATACTCCTTCTCCAAGCAGGCTGAACGGGGCACCCGGGCAATTCCGACTCCAAATGCCGGGTTTGAAGATTCAACCAGCCGCATATCAGTAAAAGGCCATTCAACTCTTGAAGATGGTTCCTTTTTCAAAGGCTTTGCAGCCATCAATTCACTCAGTCGCGATGTCACCAACAAAAGCACCGCTTTTTCTGAAGAGCAGACAGTTTTTTCGGCAAACGGCAGTGCCAGTTACATCAAAAAACTGGGCGACAAGCTGCGTGGAAAAGCAGGGCTCGAACTAAGATCTGAGCGATTCACCGTCAGTGGCGGAGCAGACCGCAATCTGACCAAAACTGTTCTTGACCTGGGCGGCGATTATGAAGCGACCGATAAGGCCCAGATGCTGTTCGGCCTGAAGCTGATGAGCATGATGGACGAAGATCGAACTGCTCCATATTTTACCTTGAATTATCGCTGGGATAAGCCCTGGCAGCTGGTTTTTTCCTATGACGAAGACCTTGGCAACGATGATCTCGAAAGAATATTCATGCCTTCACGCTACGTCATCGGCAACGCCCTCGATGCTTCGCTTCAGAAAACCTGGAAAGGCGGCCTGAATTATCGCACCAATAAAGGCGACACTCTGGGAATCGAATTTTTCAGCCAGACTGAAAATGACGCCATCGAATACCTGGATGCTTACGATCCTGGCAAAGCAATGCTGACCTCGACTTTCCGCTTTCTCAACGAAGCAAAACGCAAAGGCACTACTCTTAAAGGTTCATTTAAACTTGAAAAGAATTTTACCTTCAATGTTGCAACCACCTATCAGACTCCCGAAGACAGTGCAACAGGCAGAAGAATTTCTTACGAACCCGAAAGAATACTGGACGTCGGGGTCAATTATACCGAAGGTAAATTTATGATTGATTTTACCAGAAGAGCTGAATTTGACCGCACTGCCCGAACGGCAAACCTTTCATTTGGTGCCGAAGATTATTCAAGATCTGATCTGGCTGTGCGCTATCGCCTGAACGACAGATTCAGCACCTATCTTAAAATCAAAGACCTTTACGACGAAGCAAACGAAATCAGATATAACGTTCCCGAAGAAGGCAGAGTAACTCTGGCCGGACTCGAAGCCCATTTCTAGGAGGCAAAATCATGCAGAAAATTTTCCTGATCGACCTGTTTGTAAGCGGTGGCCCGGTAATGATTCCGATTATGCTGTGTTCGGTAATCGGGCTGGCAATCCTCATTGAAAGAATCCGGTTCTACTACAGGAACCAGAACAATGCCGCCGCCTTCATGAAAA
>JBMOKV010000395.1:0-1597 GCA_049325495.1 Candidatus Rifleibacteriota bacterium
GTCAACGGGGTTATGAAAGCCTGGGGATGTCGGGTAATTTCTCTTTTAACAACAGCATTTTCATTATTGTTGGTTTCGGGAACAGTTTTTTCAGCCATGGTAGTCTCTCCTTTCATTTGAACCATCGGATTAGTCGAGTTTGATTTCGATCTGGCGCGGCTTGGCTTCTTCTACTTTGGGCAGTGTGATGGTGAGAATGCCAAGTTTGTATTCGGCGCCAACCTTGTCTGGATCAATGGGAACCGGAAGTTCAATGGTTCGGGTGAACCGGCCGGCAGCGCGTTCACTGCGGTGGAACTTGTCTTCGGCGATCTTTGACTGGGCTTTTTCACCACTGATGGTCAGCTTGTCACGCATTGCCGAAACCTTGAGAGATTCGGTGGCAAGGCCAGGTGCCAGAGCTTCGACGTAGATATTCTGGTCATCGCTGGAAACATTCATCAGAGGGAAATGTCTGGCCGAAACTCCGGGCAGAAAAGCCATTTTTGGCCAGCTGCCAAAACCACTAAGTTTTGAAAGATCACCGAGTTGTGACTGCAGCGTTTCCATTTCCTTTAACAGATTCCATATAGACATATTCAAATCCTCCTTTGAATCTTGGTTTAAGATTGATTACATTTTTATTTAGAGCAAAGCACGTGCCAACTCGCAAAATCCGCTTTTGATGCGGATATTTCTTTTTCACCGCATTGTCGCGCGACGAAGTTGCAACGTCGCTGCTACGCATCAGGCGACAGTCAATAAAGAAATAATTGAGGTGAGAACACCTGCTGACCCCTGGGTTTCGTTTCAAGGCTGAAAATACTTAAGAAAGTGCAGCTGCAGGGTATCTGGTGGTCACGCATAATGATCATGCCCGGGTCGTTCCAGACACCGGTAGTTTTAAAGTCGGCGAAACGCATGGCGAAAATTTCAGTGACATCGATAAAAACTTCATGTTTCGAGTTCAACCCCATAATTCCCGATGCGGAAAGAGATTCGAGATAGTCGCCGCCGGGAACATGCCACGAAATCAGCGGATCACTCAATTCCCAGTTGCACCCGTCTGCCTTGCGTCGACGGATATGAAATCTGCTGTTTCCTTCGAGGAATGGCCGGGTAAGCGGATAAACCCGAACTGGAATCTGCTGATTGATTTCTTCGTCGGCAATAACCAGCCTCAATCTTGCCTGCCTGAGCTTGAATTCAGAAAGGTTCAAACCAGCTTGGGCAAAAGCCCGCGGAATATCGAAGCAGATAAGATAACGCAGACCGGTCACAAAGCCCCAGCTGCCAATCTGACCGGAAAGATCGCCACCGGCATTGGCCGCAGATTTCCAGGCCCGGTTCTGTGACCGGGGATGCCGAATAAAGGCATCTTTTCCGGTCCTTACAATTACTCGGGCTTTTTCGCTGCGCGGTGGAGCATAAGGCCATTCGACCATCCTGAGACATTTCGGGCACTGAAAAGCATTTTCAGAAAGGCGAAAGTCACAGCCCGGGCAATAGCTGACCGCCAGAAGTTTGGCTGCCACGAGCATAGCCAGAACACAGGTTGCCACCCATTTTTTCATTCCGGCTCAGGCACTCTGCTGCATTTCAATTTTGATGCGGTTCA
>JBMOKV010000396.1:0-1592 GCA_049325495.1 Candidatus Rifleibacteriota bacterium
CACCTCCAGGTCTTTCATGCCTTCGAGCACCGAATTGAGCAGCGAAGAAAGCTGACCGAGCTCGTCGTGCGACAGAACCGGAACTTTAACATCGAACTGGCGGCGGTCTATGGCCTTTACTCCATTGGTGAGGTTTTCGATGGGAATCAGAAATTGCGTCGAAAGGGTGAAACCGATAAGGGCCGCGATAATGAAGAGGGTAGCGGCGAGAAGGATGAGATAAAACCATTTGAGGTTGATCTCGTCTTTCAGAGGCTGCAGTGAAGTCATAGCCACCAGCGCATAGTCGAAAAGATTGGCGCCGCGCTGGGCATACCAGAGAATTTCTTCGGTGCCCGAAGCCTGAATTTCTCTTACCGGGGCGTTTCTGGCCATCATTGTTTCTGAAAGCTGCATTATCTTTGCACGTAATTTGGGGGTGGTCAGCTCATGGCCAGCAAGTCGGTTAACCCCGTAGGCATTAACTTTCCATGAAAACTCTGACTGGTTTGCGAGGGAAGAAATATTTCGGCGAATGTATTTGCGGGCAACTACCGGTCGATTAGCAACAAAAATTACGGCGTATCGGGCTTCGCCATCTTTGTTGAGAATTGCTTCAGAAAACAGGTATGAGCCTTCGGTTCCAAAAGTCATCGGAATAAATTCGCCCATACTTTTAATTAAAACATTAAAATCAAAATTTGAATCGATAACTGAAGTGAAAAAATCTTCGGTTGCTTCCATCATCAAGGTTCCAGAATCTACCTTCATGGATTTATTTAGTCGTGAGAGCAGTTCACGTGCCACAAGAATAACAATCTTTTTGTTTTTGACCTGAACACTTGTTTGCTGTTCGTGAAGGGAAAATAGTTCCTGGCCCTTTTCATTAAGAAGATAGCCCTGCATGAATATGTCTTTTCGCGAACGGGTTATTTTCAGTTCTTCAATAATCTGATCGAGAGTTTCATGCTGTTGGGCTTTTACGATTATCTGACGAAGAAAATCGCCGATGCTTTTCAGATCGAGAGGGTATTTTTCATCAAAATGGTTCAGCTTGCTGACCATCTTTTTTTCCAGTTCCTGTTGTCGAACGTTTCCATGGTCTTTCAGGGCGTAGTAGCCGCCGATCATCAGGAGAAAAGACGGGCTACCTATAGAGAACAGGAAGAGAAAAACCAGTTTTGCCGTAATGCCGCCCTGAATCTGGCGGTTGGCAACCGGGAGATTACGAAAAACGAAAATCAGCCAGGCAAGGCAGAGAAAGTTCAGCGCAAGATTGCTGCCATGGCTGAAAAAGACCGGGTTTTTCTGTGAAATGAAGATAAATTTGCTTACTGATTTTTTGATAAAAGTGCAGAAATACTGACGGCTTCTGAAAAAGTTTTCGTATTCGGCTTCAGATTTGATGAAATTGAGCCGCAGATCCTCAAGAACGCCTAATTGTGAAGGATAAACATCCCGTTCCTTTTTTTCGATGTCGAGAAAGCCGGCTTTCAGGTGGGGATAGCGGTTATTGACCCATTTGATCGTGTTTTTCAGGGCATGATCGGGGTCTATTTTTTCTTCATGAATCAGGGCCAGATATGAGTGTGGCAGGTCTATTGAGACGGATT
>JBMOKV010000397.1:0-1590 GCA_049325495.1 Candidatus Rifleibacteriota bacterium
TGGGCATATTGGCTGCTGCCCAGGCCCATGGCGGGCTGAACCGGGCCGGCAGGGAGTTCTCGCGCAACGGCGACAGAAAAAAGCCGGGGCACCAGCAGAAGAAAACATAGAACCAGGAGCTTTTTCACTCAGCCCTCGATTTTTTCCCTGATATGATCGAAAACCATGCGTTCGATTCCGAGAAGAAGAATGACAAAAACCGCACCAATAATAGACCCGGCTTTGATTTCAGCACGCTTAACTTCGGCCAGGTTTTTGTCATGGGGCAGCATCAGATTTTCGGCAAAAACTGCTGCAGCGGCAATTCCAGCGATCCAGACCAGAAATTTTTCGCAATTGACAAAAATATTCCATAACAGGCCACCATTGCGCTTTTCCTTGGGGAGAAGGGGGCGAACGGCCATATAAACCGGCAGGAGCAGGGGGCCAAGCAGAAACACTACCAGAATCCAGAACCAGTCGAGGGTCTTGCGGTTTTTGCTGTCCCAGGCGACCCAAATTGTTGCTATAGCTCTAAGCCATCTTGGCCACATAATTCTGTTTCCTCCAGTTAACGAAAATATCTTTTGTACAACAATATCTTATGCATAACCGGGAAAAATGTAAAAACTTTTTTTACCGTTTTTTCGTATTATCTGTATAATTGACAGTAAACCAATTTCTTTCGTGAGGTGACGGTATGAAAGGACAGAAACTAGCTGTTGTTCTGATGCTTCTCGCGCTGCAGTGGGTACCCGCTGCTGACGCCTCAACTCAACCCTTCGATGAGAATACGGTGGTATTGAACCCTGCAGCGGGTGGCGATGACCCGTTTAATATCAAAACCGATATTCCTGCTATTGTCAAAGAAGTCGAAGCGGTAAATGAAGAAATTAAAAAGCTGTTCGACGATAACAAAGATACGACTGAAGAAAAAACAGAATCTGTCAAAAAGATCGTAAAACATACGGTTAAGGCCGGTGATTCTCTCTGGGTCATAGCCCAGCGCCTGCTCGGCGACGGCAGCCGCTACCGCGAAATCATCGAAGCCAACAAAGATAAATACCCATCTCTCGAAAAGAACCCGGATCTGATTCTTACCGGCTGGGAACTGGAAATCCCCCAGGAAGGTACCGCAGCCGCCCCCGAAACCGATAACACCAATTCGGTTACCGATTCCGGCAACGACAATGAAACTACCCCGAATCCGGCGGTAGATAATGATAACAGCTCATCTTCAACTCAGGTTACCCAGATTCCTCAGTGGTCAACCAAAGAAAAGATTGCCAAGCTTCAGAGTGCTGTTGACACTGCAAACCGCAAGCTTCTTTCACAGGGAAAACGCATCGCTGCCCTCAATACCCAGACGGTCAAATTCCTGATCGACAATGGCTTCATGACCGACGAAGAATGGATGGCCATGAACCCGCCTGCAGGCTACACCTATCGTCTCGACAAGCTTGGCAAGGTTGAACTGGTTGGCAGCGACAACAAACCGCTGACCAACGATCAGATAGCCAAGATAGACAGCAAGGCCAAGGCCGCCGAAGAACCGAAAAAAGACGACAAAAAGGCTGAAGATGCGAAAAAAGCAGAAGAAGCCAAAAAAGC
>JBMOKV010000398.1:0-12299 GCA_049325495.1 Candidatus Rifleibacteriota bacterium
GGGCGCGACATGTTTTTGGCTTCTGTCTGGCTGAGTGCCGTCGTTTCAACCCACGCGCCCGCGCTGGGCGCGACAAAATGCAGTCTTCGACAAGCTGATAAAAAAAGTTTCAACCCACGCGCCCGCGCTGGGCGCGACTACGTTGCCACGAGCACCACCACCTTTGAACAGTTTCAACCCACGCGCCCGCGCTGGGCGCGACGCGGTCCAAACCGTAGCAGCCGTTCCCTCTTCGTTTCAACCCACGCGCCCGCGCTGGGCGCGACAGGTCCAGAATGAAATCTCCACCAGGCGCATCGTTTCAACCCACGCGCCCGCGCTGGGCGCGACACCGCTACTCTTAGAATCAGAAAACAAAACTGTTTCAGACTTTAATTTCGCTAATTTGAAGGATAACACTTTCCAGGAAAAGAATGGTAACAGAAAATTTCTACTTTGACCGCATCCCATGCTTATCGCTAACCTTTATGGGAAAAAAATGGAACACAAAGTCAGCGAAAAAAATAACTGAGACTATTTTGTTAAAATTGTAATCACCAGGCTTTGAACAGCCTCAATTACTGTGTTTGGCACTTAAAAAATCAATTCCACATTTCGCATGGCCAGATCAATAGACTTCAACTGGTCGGCAAGAATAACACCCTTTATCTTGAAACCTTCCGGAATTGGGACTTCAAAAGGATAGCCTTTGACTCTTGAAGTTATTGGGCAGACACTAGCTAGACCAACCTTTTGATTGTACCTGCAGGAAGAAAGAATCAAGCCAGGCCTTCGGCCAGCCAGTTCATGGCCCAATGATGGGTCGAAATCAATCCAGACAATATCTCCGCGATCTGGAACATTTACGGCCATTTTTACCAGACCTCTTTCCCACGCGGCATGCCGAAATCGACCAGTTCATGCAAATTATTTTCGGTAACCCTTTCCAGAAGCTTTTCAATATCAACTTCTTTTAAAACCGGCTCAACTTGAAGCACCCCATTCTTCAGTGAAATTTCCACCGCCGAATTGCTGGTCAAATGAATCTCATTTGCAAAAGCTCTTGGAATCCTAATAGCAAGGCTATTACCCCACATTTGAACTTTTCCTTTCATGCAAGCCTTCTAGCGTATCTACAATAAAGACACACAAAATTAACCATCAGGTCAAATCTGCTGTCAAGCTCATAGAAGTTGACGGCTTGTCAAGCAAAAAAAATTACAGCAATAAAAGACCTTTCATATCAGGGGGTGGATTTGCACCATGGTGTTCAACTTTTCGTTCCCAGTTTGAGCCCAGATAATAGAAACGAAGGCTGTCTTCGGTTTCGTTAATGATTTCTAAAAGCTTGTTTTTTAAATGAGCCCACTGGGCCGGATCGATCTCACATTCAAAAATGGATTTCTGTGCCCTGATCCCAAAATCCTTGCAGGCTTTGGCAACTTTGTTCAAGCGCTTTCTTCCAGCAGGAGTAACCGTTGAGACGTCGTAAGTTACGAGAACCAGCATTTTACCTCCAGATAAAAGCAGGGTAAAAATCAAGTTCGCCGCGAAAAAATCGAGCCAGCAGGCGGGCCTGAGAAATATAAACGATCCCGGTTTCCATGTTTTCTTCAAAGAAAGGGTGATAAATCTCTTCACGTTTCCGTTTCTGCCATGCAGCAAGCAGCGATTTTCTTGTTTCATCATCCATTTCAACTTCACCACTTGGCTTAATCTTGAAACCAGAAGCGGAAACCTGCCGCATGTTCACCAGGCTCAAAACCAGCCGGTCGGCAATCGGGGCGCGGAATTCTTCCATCAGGTCAAGGGCGAGACTTGGCCTACCTGGCCTTTCCGCATGAAGATAGCCGACATAGGGGTCAAGCCCTACGGCTTCGAGCGCAGAACGCATATCAAGTGCAAGAATGGAATAGGCATAAGAAAGCAAGGCATTAATTCTGTCCATAGGCGGCCTTCTGCTTCTGCTATGAAACCGGAAATCCGGACCTGGCACTAATACCATGAAATCGAAAACGGAAAAGTATTCTTCCGCTGCTGCACCTTCAATGCCTCTCAAAACGCCAAGATCACTGCAATTTCTCGCGGAATTGAGTGATATCTCCATTGTTGAAAGAGCCGATCGAATCTCATTTTCACCTGCACTATCTTGATGGTTGCGCAAATGCCGCAACAGAACTGTGCGCTGATTTTGAATTTTGGCTACCACACAACATTTAGCAAGCATCAGAGCCCGCTCCGGATTATCGGCATCGCGATACTGGGCACGCCGCAAAAGAACATTTCCCTGCACCGGGCCTTGAAGGCGGGCCAGAAATTTTCCCCGGCCATCCAGATAAGAAACGGTAATTTTTTCCTGCGCACAGAACTCTACCAATTGGGGTGAAACGCCGATTCCGAAACCCATACAAACCAATTCACCGATCTGATGAACCGGAAACTGGCCGATCTTTTTTTTATCTTTGTGAACGGTTATGGTTTCGCCATCTTTGTGAACCCAGGCATCTTCGATGGTGACGTAAAGAGTGTTGCGAAAGTGTTTCATCCGAGCAATTCCTTTCTGTAGCCTGAAATTCTTTTGTTTTCGCAGCTTCTCGGCATACAGACATCGAACAAAGAACAAACCCTGCAATGCTTGCCATACTCAGGTTCGGGCAATTTTCCGCAAGCAATCAATTCGTGAGCGAGAGAGATAAAATCATGGGTGGTCTTTCTAAGATTGGCATCAAAGGTTACTTCCTGGCGTTTTCGAATCTGACCGTAAAATATTGCTCCTTCGGGTATTTTTGTGCCGGTCATTTCTTCAAGGCAAAGAGCCTGAGCGCAGAGCTGAATAAGGTCGGAACTGTGATCTTTAGGCTTGCCGCGTTTGAACTCAACTGGATACAATGCCCAATTGCCCTTGAGACCAAGCAAACCGATCTGGCAGTCTGGGCCAGAAGTTTGAATTGCTTCTACCAGATCGGTTCGCCCATAAATGCCAAGTATCAGACTTCTGACATAAAGCCCGGAGTATTGCCGCAAACCACGACGGAACTCCTGATAGCCCTCATCAACCCGCTCGTGAAGATTTTTGCCTTCGGCGGTGAATTGGTTTTCTTCCCATTCCTGGTCAATGTGAATCAGGCCCCATTGCCTCTTGCAAAAGGCCAGATGCTGAATACCAGAAATTTGCAGGCAGTCCTCAATATTAAACATCAGCTTTTAATTTTAAAACAATGGGCAGCTTAAGCCGCCCACTGTTTAATTCAGACTAGACGTTTAATGGTGATACCATTCGGTAGATTGTCGCCTTTTACGTTAATCAGATAATCACCAAATTTTCTTGCGGCCCCATTTTCTGTATTGGCACGAGTCACGGTAACACGGTCAAATAGCTCATGGGCAGAAGCATTACCCATTTTCGAGGAATGTTCAAAGGCAATCAAAGCGCGGGTTGCCATCATGCCACGGGCAGCCGAGCGATCATGTTCAAACATGTTTTTAAGGGCTTCCCAGAAAAGTGCGAGATCATCTTCAGAAAAGCCCGTCTGTTCTGCCAATGGTGCTGAAATGAAACCATGGGCGCGGTAGAGGCCGTAAGGAACGGAAAATTTCCGGCCCATTGTGCGGTTATCGCCGCCTTGTTTTTCGGCCTCTTCAGGAGTTGTGACAGCCATTCTGGTTATGCAGTGTTCGAGAGAAACAACTGGCTCAACCGATCTTGCAAAGGTTACTTGTATTGGGCCACGAACTTGTCCGCAATTTACCCCGGTTGACATTACTGCACCAAAAGTTCTTACATCATAAAAATTCTCACACATCCACTTTCTGGCCTTGTCAACATTATCTCCGCCTTTCCGCTTTTTATCATCACTGGACAGATCCACACCAAGAGCTTTGTAGGCTCTTTCATGCTGAGAATTTAAAACAGCTTTTTCTTTTACATAGATGTCATAAGGCGGCTGCTCTCCCTTACTCAATCCAACAAAGTTTCTGACCTTTCTTTTGAGGCAGACATCGGTTACCAGACCGTGCCCGGTTTCGGCATCGACACGGGGCAGGTTGCCTGCATCTGGGTCGCCATTTGGATTGCCATCCTGAACATCGAAGAAAAGAACGAAATCGTAACGTTTATTTAAAGTAGTCATTTAGTTTGCTCCTGCCTCTAAAGTTTTTTCTGAATTTTCTTTTGTGTCAGTCTTACTGAAAAAATCCTGCCACTGGTGATAATAACCGATGGCAAATCTCCCTTGCTCATGTAAGTCAAGATGAGCAGGAAAATCGGAAAGATGGCTCATGATCTCACCGACAAGTCTTTCAAAGTTTATAGCCCTGCCTTTATTAGGCAATTTAGCCAGATGGTGCTTCATCAATTTCAGCAGATTTGCAAAAACCGTTACCGGAGAAGCGCAGGCGGCTCCATAAAATCTTTCACGAATGGTGGCATTAATTCCAGGTTGAGCCTCATCCTGGATTTTTGCCAGAGTTGCAAATAATCTGCCTAGCTGATAACCAATTGAAGGTTGGTTGATATCCAGTGCCATACTTATCTCCTTTTGATTTTTATCGTAAATGCGGTGATAACGATTCAAATAAGCCTTTATCAAGGCTGCGCGAACGGGTTTTACCCTGCTGCCAGTGTCACTGTGAATTCTCCTTAATGCTGCCTGTAAAACAGTTGCCGGATATGGAGCTCCTGACATGATTGATCGCATGAACTCGCCTGCAAGATTAGGTGGAATGTTTTCACTCTTATCCTGAGAAGCAATGTTAACTAACAATCTCCAGATAGAGAAGAATTCAGGGTCGTGAGCCGGTTTGATAATTTTCAAATCTTCAAAATGCTGCCTGATTCGACCCGCAAACTCAGCAATCTTTCCATGGTGCCAGAACCTCACAGAAATCCTGGCAGCGTTTGGGGAAAGGCCAAGAATGTAGAAATCAGTATCTTTGTCATCTTCAACATAGACACCGTTTTTAAAGGACGCAAACAATTCTTTAATTTTCTGCGTTCCTTCGGCTGGATTATCTTTTGGTGGCTCAGAGAAGAAAAATGAAAATTCAGATTCGAATTTTGTTTTTTTTGCAGACCAGAAAACCGTTGAAGCATCGCCGACCTGCATGCGCTGTCTTGAATCCTTTGCCAAAAGCATGTTTACCGCTGTTGTATACGCAAAAGCCGCGCTTTTACCTATTGAAGCATTGAAGCCCTGTTTTTTTCCATAAGATTCAAAAGATGAAAGATTGAAAGACACAATGTTAGCACCAGAGCTTTGAGCACCCCAAACGCCTTGAATGGATTTATGCAGTCTCTCAATTTCATCATGTTCCCCAGTTATAAGACAACGCTCATTTTTTTCAGAAACATTGTCATTTTTCAAAAGCGCCATAACATCTTCGTAATTGCATACAAGCTTCTGAGCATTTTCTGCAAAGCGAAAGCTAACAACCGGGTCGGTCTCACAAATTTCTGGCCAATGCTCCTGTTTTGCTAATTCGCTCTCAGAAATATTTTTCAAAAATTGGAGAACCCTCTGTACGCGATGATTTTTGCCAAGCTCTTTTTCAATACGCTCAATGAAGGCAGCCTTTTGAGCCGAAGCGCGGGCCCTTAATTTCTCTGCACTTTCAGCATCTTTCCCTTTAAGCTTCTTGTTTGAAACAATGCCAAAAACATAACCAGACGCATCCCAAAGCAAATTTGCAGCAATCGCAATTGTTTTCTTTACACCCAAAGGAACCAAAAAGGCCTTTGCTCGACGATTTTTACCTGATCCTTCTCTTGTATCTTCAATCTGAACAAGACCACCTTGTTCATCTAGAACAACTACAAATGGTATTTCCTTACGTTCCCAGCCTTCTTTGGCGACTTCCTCGCCTGTTGTTGAAACCCTGTCATAAAAATCAGTCAGTGCCTGTAGAATCATTGGCGCACCTCAATCTGGCGACGATCAGTATTAATAACGCCTTTTTCGATTCTGGCTTTGAAGAAAGCCGGCATCGGTTCTGCAGGGTTGGAAAAGTCCATATCATAGAGCATCCAGCCAAGGTCTCTGGTTTCGTCAATCGGATTGCATGGCTCTGCTTCAGGTTTTACCAGGCGAAAATGACAGGAAAACTCGCGACAACCTAAATATGGGCGGTTAAAACACTGGCCCCTTTTTGCCCGGCGTTCGAACATGGCCGCATACTTAGCTTCTGATTCGTCAGAAGCGGCAAATTCTCGGGTTTCTTCACCATCTGCCCAAACCTCATTACCGGCACGTAGTGGTTTCTGACGTTTTTCAGGTGGGAAAAACTCAAAGTAACCATGAATTCTGTATTTTACGTCGATCAGAAACAGCCCGGCCCTTTGTTGGCGTTCGTCTTCAATGTTGATTCCGATTGGTTTGCCGGGAACACCTTTCAACATATCTCCTGATGGGCCGGAAAATACTTTTCCAACCTCATTGCGGCGCACAGAAACCCATTTGATCGGGTTTAGCACTTCAACCCTGGTAATGTGCCATCTGATGGCTGGTTTCCAGAGTATTGATTCAAAAATGGCACGGGCGGATGATGGGGTAATAACATCGTAACTTACGCGCTCAACCTTCATTTCAGGGCGAGTGAAACAGGCATAATCGCCCCAGACTTCAAGACACCAGTTATGCATCTTTCCTCCTTATAGAACAAAAGCCTCTGGGGCAATCGAGTTATCTTCAACACCGAGCCCCGTTTCTTCTGAGTATTCCATGCTGGTAGTTAAAGCCCAAATACCAGGATGAACCTCTTCGATCGATTTTCTTTGCTGCATGGAAAAAAAATCATTCAAATAAATGTTTACCGAATATCGCTGCAATTTGCGCATCAGCCAAGGCTCAGGTCCAATATGCTTAAGCTGATCAATCAGTTCTTCACCCTGCAGATATCGAACAAGAACGCTGCGTTGCATAGAATCATCGATCAGTTTGAATTTTTCTGCCGCAGTTCTGAACTGAATGCCCAAAGTGCTGCGATCAGGCGTTAGAGAGCAAATAATATCCTTCACATCAAGAGAATTAACTTTCCAGTAAAGATCACTGAAAAACCTGGTAAAATTGGCCCTTTCAAGTGGGTCATCATTGCAGCCATGCAAAATATTTTTCGTGGTTTCAGCAGCCTTACGCAGAATACCGGGCGGCGACTTCTTCTCAGCAACAAAAACTTTTACAAGCCCCTTTTCAAGCAACCCTTCGCGGTTGCAACGCCCGGCCGCCTGAGCAATTGAATCAAGACCAGCCAATGCCCGGTAAACAACCGGAAAATCAAGATCGACACCGGCTTCAACTAACTGAGTGCTTATAACTCTGGTGATAGCACCGGCTTTCAATCGTTCTTTGACAGCAGCGATCGTATTACTGCGGTGTTGCCCACACATCAGTGCAGATAGGTGAATCGTGCCCTTGGGCATCAATTTATAAAGCTCTTTACAGCTCTTACGATCAGAAACAACTACCAGAACCTGCTCATACTGGGAGCATTCGTCAGCAATTTCCTGCCAGGTCATACTCGCCCCAAGATCTGCCGGCAATTCAACCTCAACCCGGTTTAACTGCTCATAAATGCCATCAACGTCTTTTACAATTTCTTTTATCGACCCCTGTCGCAGGCCATTAAAGTTATATTGCCCTTCGCTACGGCTTTCAAGAGCCGGTTGTGTAGCAGTTGAAACAACCAGGGAAACAGAATAAAAATTTACCAATATCTGAAGCGCCTCCAGAATTGGATTCAAATAATCGGTTGGCAGTAGCTGAGCCTCATCAAGAATAACAACAGAATTAGCAATATTATGAAGTTTTCGGCACCGGGAAGGCTTGTTTGAAAACAGCGATTCGTAAAATTGAACCGTCGTAGTTACAATCAGTGGCGCATCCCAGTTCTCTGATGCCAGCCGCATTTGTGGTGTGCTGTCTTCTTCGCCGATACTTGAGTGGTGCTCAATAACATTTTCGGTGCCGAGGGCATCACGAAAAACGTCGGCGTTCTGCTCGATGATACTGGTATAGGGTATCACATAAATGATTCTCTGCAGGCCATGTTTATGGGCATGCTCCAGGGCAAAGGCTAGGCTGGAAAGAGTTTTACCGCCGCCAGTTGGCACAGTAAGAGAAAATATGCCCCGATCTGAAGAACCGGCAGCTCTGCAATCGCCCAGTATCTGTTGCCTGATATCATTAACTCTGGATTTTTTGGCCTCATTAACTTTTTTTTCCATGTAATTCCAGAATTTCTTACGAATTACGGCGAGACTATCAAACTTTCCTCGCCGTGAGCCTTTTTCTGCATCCATGTAGGCCTCTGTGTCGAGAAAGTCGGCATCTACTAGACAGGAAAATAGCATGCGAATCCATAAGGACATACCCATGTCGTCGCCAAATTTAAAAGGCAGTGCGCTGGGCCTTTTATTTTCAGCGAAAGACCTGATTTCAGGACAAATTGTCGCAGTTTTTGCTTCATTCAATCTGATTTTCAAAGCGCTTCCACCGTGAGCTTCTGATGGAAAAAAATCAGGAAGACCACCATGATGGCCTGCTATGCAATAAGCAATTACCCGGCCAATACATGAGCCAAACATTTCTTCAGCAAGCTTACTGCCAGGAGTTGAATGATCGAGTTTTCCTACTTTCCCTTCGAGATGCGCATCACAACCATAACCACTTTTTGCGCGAATGTATTCCTGCCATTTGTCAGTGCCTTTTCCGGCATCGTGCAGAATACCGGCGGCATAGGCCCATTCGGCGGAATTGAAAGCAGAAGCAAATTTTTTGGCCAGCTCGGCGGTTTTCTGAACATGGTCGAGCAGAAGATGCGGGCTGGCCCATTCCCCGTTTTCATCACGTTTTACATGCGCAATAAGACTATTACAGTTATTCACGCCCATTTTCCACGTAATCATCCAAAAGATTTTTTATTTTAAAAAGTTATATCATAATTTTTGAAGGATTTTAACCCCCAAATTTTTTTCATCATTTAATTTTCTTTAAATTTCTTAGGCGTTCAGTCGTCTCAGCTTTTTGGTCCAACGTAAAAAGCCACCATTTGCTGATTCAACGGTTAATAATGCAACAGTTTTTTTTGAGGACCGTTAGAACAAAATACCGGTTTTTCCATGAAAACAGAATGAGGTTTTTAATGGTTTTGTCGTTTTGATATAATGCTGGTTATGGTGCAGCATTCAAGAAAAAAATCATATAGACTGGGCGGATACGACTATTCCCTGCCGGGGTTTTATTTTTTGACCATTAGTACCAATGATCGGCAGCATTGTTTTGGTGAAATAACGGATAAACAGATGCATTTAAATGAGGCGGGGGTTTTCGCCCAGAACTGCTGGCAGCAGATACCTTCGCATTTTCCCAGTGTAATTCTGGATGAATATGTGATTATGCCCAACCATGTTCATGGGTTAATAATGATAAAGGGTGAATGGTTGCAGGGGCAAGGAACTGAACCAGCTGATCTCAGCCAGACCCCTGGCTTAATGAAAAATGATGATTCCGAGAATCTGGCGAAATTTCAACATTCGATTCCGGGGTCGATCGGGGTAATTGTTCGTGGGTTTAAATCGGCGGTTACCAGGTGGTTTCGTGCGAATACGAAGATTAATGTTGTCTGGCAACGCAATTTTTACGATCACATTGTGCGTGACGAAAATGAATTGGATCGTATCAGGTCGTATATTATTCAAAATCCCGCCAAATGGCATTTTGACCGGCAAAACAGGGATTCCCGAAATATTGCCCGCGAACCGGATACAGTTTTTTATTCGGAACCATGGATGATTTGATTTTTCGCGCATTTTTCCAACCCGTATTTTTCAACCCCACGGGGGTTCAACCCGTGCGGGACAACACGCGGGGGCAAAATGTGCGGGGCAAATCGTAGGGGTTCAACATGTTGAACCCCTACGAAACGTTGGGACAATACGGAACGGTGAACCATACAAAACATTGGAACCATGCGAAACGGTTGAAAAAATGCAAAACGATGAATCGGGGTAATTGTTCGTGGGTTTAAATCGGCGGTTACCAGGTGGTTTCGTGCAAACACCGGAATCAAGGTTGTCTGGCAACGCAATTTTTACGATCACATTGTGCGTGGCGAAAATGAATTGAACCGTATCAGATCGTATATCATTCAAAACCCCGCAAAATGGCATTTTGACCGGCAGAACAGGGATTCCAAAAATATTGCCGGTGAACCGGATACGGTTTTTTATTCGGAACCCTGGATGATCTGATTTTTCGTAATCATTTTTCAAATACGTTTTTTTTTCCAACCCGTGGTGAAAAACCATACGGGGCGAACAATACGGTGTAAACCGTGCGGGGCAAAACGTAGGGGTTCAACATGTTGAACCCCTACGAAACGTTGGAACAATGCGGAACGGTGAACCGTTCGAAACGTTGGGACAATACGGAACGGTGAAACATACGAAACGGGGAATCGTTCGAAACGTTTGAAAAAATGCGAAACAGGGAACCATTCGAAACGTTGGGACAACGCGAAACGGTTGGGCAAACAATGCATCGGTTAAAACGGGTTTTTGAAATTTTTAAAAATTTTATTCAATTTTTGCAATGGAAACCATCCTGGCAAAAATCGTTTGGGCAAACAAAAAACCCGCCGGGAGACCCGGCGGGGGTTTTGCAGTTTGAGGGTCGAGGTTTGGTCAGCTGCCGAAAGCGGCGGTTTTGATGTTGTAAATATTACTCTTGTGGGTGGTAAAAGAGGTGTCGGTAGCTTCAAGATAGGTTTTGTATTCGGTGCCTGCCTGCAGGCCGGTTACGAAACCATCGAAAGTGGTGATCGGCTGGTTGCCTACCAGATCGTTCAAGCGCATCTGGGTTGCCAGCTGGTTGGTATCTTTGTAAACGAAATAGATGAACACGGTGCTCGGGTCGGCAGCGGTAAACTTAACCGAAGCCTTGAACGAGCCATCGCTCTTGATTTCGACATTGCTGAAAAACGCGGTGGTTTCAGTGTCATCACCGGTGCCGACCGAATTGATATCGATTTCTGTGGCAGTAGTGGTGAATGAAAGAACACCGAAAGTGGCGGTGGTTGTGCGATTGCCACTCTTGTCAGTGCAGATGATTTCATAAGTATACTGGGTCTGAGCCAGCAAACCACTGACCTGGTATTTGTGACCGGTTGAATAAGTCATGCTGACCGGAAATTCAAGGCGGTCGCCACCGGTTGTTCGCAGAACCAGACGGCTCAGACAAAGTTCATCGGTTTTCCAGTTGATCTGTACTGACTTACTGGTCGGCGTTGAAACCACGCCGCTGATGATCGGGGGAATGTTATCACCGAATCCGGGCAGGCCGTTAGTGCCGTGGCAAAGGTAGCACTGACTCGAATCGGTATAGTAATGATCAGGATTGCGCGAAGTATCGCTGTGACATGAAAGGCAATCAGCCTGCTGCCAGCCCGGATGCATATTGTCGAGCAGGGGTGCGTTTGCATGGCCGTTGATGCTGCCCGAACCATCGGCCGGAGTTGAAATGATCGGAGAATCGATCGCTCCGGGGTTCTGAATAGAACCGTCAGTTACCAGTGTAGTCGATGGACTGGTGCTCTGGTAGGCTCCGAGAGGGTTAACATTGCTGTTCGAAGTTGACGAAGACGAACATCCTGCCGACATGAACGCCACCGCTGCGATGGTTAGCACCAGCAGCCATGAGTTCAGCCGAATCTGACGATAAGACTTCATAGATGATTTGTGACCTCCAAACTGGTTCCTGCTAATACAGGTCTCTGGGTTGTATCGGCATTTTTTACCGGAACAGTTAGACTTTTTAACAATATTGCGCGACAACTTCCAAAAAAAGTTTTTGAAAAAATTTCAGTTTTTGTTCAAAAATAAATGAAAGCTGTCGAAAAGGTTGAAGATTTACCACCATCAATCCAACTAACGGGAAAACTATGAAATCTTTGAAAAACCTTATGGCATGGACAATCACAATCCTGATGTCAGGAATCTTCACGGTTGTGGTTTATCCATTGCACCTGATCAGAAATCTTGGTTATCATCTGCGATCGCCGTCAGTTTTGCTCTACGCCGCAATTTTCTTCGTGCTCGACCGCTTCACCAAGCTGATCATTCTCAACAACTCCCATCTTCTGCCCGTTAAGGTGGTTGACGAATTCTTCACGATTACTTATGTAAAAAACCCCGGCGTCGCCTTCGGCTGGTTTCCAGACTGGCGCCTGCCGCCGATTGTCATGGCCCTGACCATGATCGTTATCATCGCCTATTACAGTTTGAAACTTCCGGAAGAAGAGCGTCTGACCCGCTGGTCTCTGGCCCTGCT
>JBMOKV010000399.1:0-768 GCA_049325495.1 Candidatus Rifleibacteriota bacterium
AAACTGGGGAAAATGGCCGGCCGACTCGATTTGCCCAAAAAGGTGGTTATCAAGCGTCAGGGAGCATTTCTCAAAAGCTCAGATGTAATCGCAAAGATAAAAACAATCTGTAACCCTGATCAGGACCCCAATGTTGAAATTGACACATCGAGGATTCCCGGCAATATAATTCTTCCGGGAAATCTGCAGAGCTGGGAACTGAGTGCAAACTCGGACAATCGCCTGGGAATGCGGCTGTTTTCCCTGACCGCTGAAACGGATGGTGGAAAGTTTCGGCAGCTGGTTCAGGTCAGCGTCGTAAAAATCATTGAAGCTGCCGAATTAACCAGACTTGCAAAACCGGGAGAGCTGATTTCTTCAGACATGGTCGGAAAAAAGCGGGTTGAGCTCAAAAGTGAGCAGGCCAACCTGCCAATGCGCTATGAAGATGTGGTTGGAAAATGCCTGGCCCGCTACAAATCTGCAGGCACCATTCTCCGCAGCACTGACCTCTCAGACGATGCAGAAAATATCTGTAAAACAAAAAGCAGAAACGGGCCTCGCAAGACCTCCAATTCAGGTAACAATCGCGAAAACTGGGTGGTCAAACCGGGTGAAGAAGTCGAATTTCATTTTACCAACGGCACTCTGAATCTCAATTTTCCCGCCAGGGCAATGGAGGGCGGCAAGGTTGGCGATCAGATCAATCTGATCAATCTGAAGAATCAGAAAAAAGTTCAGGGTTTCATCGCAGAAAAAGGACGGGTCGAATATGCAAAGAATTAAAAT
>JBMOKV010000399.1:778-1582 GCA_049325495.1 Candidatus Rifleibacteriota bacterium
GCCCTGATGTCTGCAGCTTTTACGGCCTCAGCAGCATCTCTCTGGCTTGGCGGCAATGATCTTTATTCTGCCAAGGGCGCCCGCGAATTCAGACCCGGGGACATCATCACCATTGTGATTTCTGAAGAATCGAATGCCCAGTCCAAGGCAACCACTCAAACACAGAAAGACAGCACAACTGAAATCAAGGCTGCACCACAGATTCCATTTTTCAAAAAAATAGTTAACCAGTTCATCGGGAAAAATGAATTCAAAAATGAATTTGACGGCCAGGGAACCACGACAAGATCAGGCAAGTTATCTGGAACAATAACCGCCACCGTGCTTGAAGTCATGCAAAACGGCAACTTGCTTCTCGAAGGCAGTCGGTCAATCAGAGTAAACAAAGAAAATCAGATCATGCGAGTTCGTGGCGTTGCCAGACCTCGTGACATCGATGCCAGCAACACGGTTAATTCAAAACTTCTTGCCGATGCCCAGATTAAATTTGACGGCAACGGTTCGGTCGGACGGGTTAACAAACCCGGTCTGATGACCCAGTTTATCAATGTAATTTTTTAAGAGAAAAGCAACGACCCGGCCTCAAAGACAACTGGTCTTTGAGGCCCTTTTATTTTCTTCACGGGTAATTCACATTAATTAAAAAACGCACCAAAATTTATTGAGCCTCATTGTCACTTCGACCCGTTAAACGGGCTCAGTGACCGACAAAATAAGGTCATTGAGTCAGAATTTCCGGTCTTATGCGCAAAATGCGCTAATATAGAGTCACCGCAGGATGGCGAGCGACTCGTAATATGACCA
>JBMOKV010000400.1:0-1582 GCA_049325495.1 Candidatus Rifleibacteriota bacterium
TTGGCAGCGCCAAAACCGATATAATCAGCAATGGTGTAGAGCTCTACGCCGGCGATCTGCTTGAAACCCTGCGTGAATCAAAAGCGGTGCTCAATTACACTGATGGTACCGTGATGCGCATCAAGCCCCGCACTCTGGTTGAAGTTCAGCCTTTGAGCATCAAGGTTTTCAAAGGTCAGACCTGGTATAAATTTACCAAGCGCGGTACTGAATTTCGCATCGAAACCCCAACACTGGTTGCCGGTATTCGCGGTACCGAATTTGAAGTTGCCGTCACATCTAGAAAAAAGGCATCGGTTTCTGTTCTTGAAGGCGCGGTTGCCGTTAAAGGCCGGGCCGGAAAAAAATCTCTGGTGCTGAAACCTGGTTTTGCCACTCATTGCGAACCGGGCGATGAACTGGTCGAAGCTTACAAATTCAATCTTGATAAGAAAAATGCTGAATGGAAGGCCGATGAATGGAATTGCGCCGGCTCAGTCAGCGATATCAACAAGCTTTTCATTAATTACCTGAATCTCAAGTATGAATACGGTGATGAAGATCCGAGAACTTCTGAAGCTCTCAAGACTCTTGAAGCAGCCAAGAAGAAAAGCAAATAAACATTTGAAATAAAAAAGCCCCGGCCGCTGTTACAGCGCCGGGGCTTTTTTTTAATCATCGTCATCGTAATCGGTCGGGCGGCGTCGATTGGCTTTTTTGCTGCTGTTCTGTCTTTTAGTGGCAACTCTTTTTGCTTTTGCTGCCTTGGTAGGCTTGGTAGGACGGCGAATTTTCGGAGGTTTAAGAGCTTTTTCAATCATTGATTTAAGCTTGTCGTAGGCGTCGAGCAGATTGCGGTATTGTTCACGATGTTTCTGGCTGGTAATAATTATCCACCCATCTGCGTCGATCCGGTTTCCAGCCGCTTCAAGCATGCGGGATACAACGTCGGCTGAAAGTTGCGGGCAGAGAGCCGGGTTAAAACGCAATTCAATGCAGGTTGCAACCTTGTTAACGTTCTGGCCACCTGGCCCGGATGATCTGACAGCACTGACTTCGATCAGTTCTGCGGGAATAACTATTTCATAATTTACCTGTAAAGGCAGATTCATAATTTTAAAACCTCGACCAGCCAGGCATGTGCCTGAGTCAAATCAATTGTGCTCATGCATGGCATCAGTTTACATTGATTACAGCGACCTATGCAACTATCAACCGATGGCATCAGTACCAGATTCTTTTGGGCGACCGGGCCCCATCTTTTTGGGGTCATGGCAGGAACCGGCGGGAAAAAAGCGACAACCGGCAGGCCAACGGCGGCAGCCAGATGCATCGGGCCCGTCGAGCCACCGACGAAAGCACGGCACAATTGCATAACTGCTGCCAGAATTGCAAAATCAGGTACATTTTTAAGAAAATCCAGCTTTTCTTCCGGGCAGCAGGCAAACGCCCCGCTCAGTTTTTCTTCTCCCGGGCCAAGACTGATCAGCACTTCAAAGCCTTCGCAAATCAGTCGCCGGGCTATTTCTGCGTATCTTTCAGGCGTAATGTTGTAAGCCGAACCGCCGTGGCCAGGGTGAATCAAGATCGGCTTTTTTACCTT
>JBMOKV010000401.1:0-1582 GCA_049325495.1 Candidatus Rifleibacteriota bacterium
AGGTCGGGCATTCGTTCAACTGCGGCCAGGCCGGCAAGAAAATATCTTTCGCCAGGGTCAGTATTCAGATAAAGGGGGAAAATTACATCTTCGAGCATTCTATCAACCTGAGGGGTCAAAGAAGCCTTAATCTGCTGATAAACTTCCCATGAGCGGTCTTTGTTATTGGTGGCCGCAGAGTAGAGCAAAGAAATCGGCAGCCCACCCCAGCCCTTGCCTTCATGAATTTTGCCACGGTAATTCTGGCCATTGGCCATTTCGGCAATCATCAGCAGATAATTGGCATAGTCCTTTTCAAGAACCGGAAGCGCACCATTGTCATAAGGAAGCAGTGCGGGGGTTTCAAACATTTTTTTGATAAACTTCAAACCACTTTCGGTGAGAAGATCTCGGGGTTCAAAGCTTGAAAAAGTCTCTTCGATTTCAGCACGTTCAGCAAAACCGGGCACTTTTTTCATGGCTTCGATGGTTTTGATTGCCTGAATTTTATCCCGCATTTCATAGAGATAGATATTTTTCAGATTCTGCAAAGCCTGGTAAGTTTCAGCGGGAGCCGCCTGTGGATAATTGCTGAGAAATTCACGATATTTCTTTTCCCGCAGTTGGGGAGAAGAGCTATGTTTTACCGCACGGGTCAGCCCGCACCATTCAAGTCCCACCGGGTTATAAGCCAGCTTCTGAGTGTCTTTAATCGCAACTGCGGTTAAAGCAGCTTCAGGGGCCTTCTTGGCAAAATATGAATACTGCAGCTCTTTTTCAATTCTTTCAGCAGCCGCGATACCAGAAATTTTGCCATTCTTCAGCTGAGTCAAAGTATTTTCAATTCTGTCGTTGCCGCGGTGAAATTTGCGCAGATCCCTGGTCAATCTTGAAGACGGTCGCACCAGTCTCTGTCCTTCGATGAACTGTTCGGCAGAGCGATGATGATTGGCGGTGATGTAAGCATCCATGAAAAGGGTCTGCTCTTTGTAGTTGAGGGAACGCCCCATGGCGGATCGGGCCTGATCAACCAGCGAAATAGCTTCTTCATTCCGGTTGCCGGCAAAAGCATCGATGGCCTTGAAAAGCTTGATATTACCAATATATCTGCCCTTTGGAAAAACCTTGAGATAGGTTTCAGCAGCCAGCATGGCTTCTTCAGCCAGTTCAGGGCTGTAGCAGCTTACCGCAAGCAGAAAGCCTTTTTCTCTTATTCTATCAATGAATTCAGGTCTGGTATAAGAAATTGCATCGGCAAAAGCATTTTTGAGAATCTTCTGCGCCCCTGCATGATCATTTTCCCAGAGATTCGAAGCTTTAAAAATGTTTCTTTGAACGGCTTCGAGAGAAGGTGCAGCAAAAGCACAACCAGTTAGAACAATAAAAAGAACAAGGGCAAGAGAGATTTTCAGAGACTTCATTTTACTCCTCCACTATCAGGCTTCGGGCTTTCATTTTTGTTCGGATTTCTATTTTCATTGCCATGGCCGGGTGCCCCGCCAGGTCTTCTTGGTCGGCGGCGGCGGCGGCGGTTTCCTGCATTGTTGTTGCCATCGGTCTTTTGCCCGGGTGCAGGTTTCTCGGACTGGCCTTCAGGCCGGTT
>JBMOKV010000402.1:0-12260 GCA_049325495.1 Candidatus Rifleibacteriota bacterium
CCTTCCATGGCCATGTCATATCCTGGAATGTAGGTATTGGATATAAAAAATCTTCATTTCCCTCATATTTCCACAATATAGAACTATCACCACTTATTCTAACATCATATTCCATAGACCATACATAATCATATGATTTTTTATTTTGACAATATGTTCTATAAAACCATGCTAATATCCAATGATTACATAACCACATTGAAAAAAATCCTAATTTGTATATATTCTTAATCGCTTTACTATTGAACATAATTACATGATTTTTTAATTCATTTGATTTAATTTTGCTCACAAACCGGCGCAATGAGCTTTTTCCAACAAAATAGTCAATGAAATTTTCATTTTTCACCGAAGTATCGATTCTGGCCTGCGCCTGCTTTTGCCCCGATTTATCCACAGAGAAACCGATCTGATGATACCCGAGATTAACCATCTTGCCCTGCTTTTCCCCGGCATTGGCCATGGAAATGAAGCTTATGGGCACCGGGACATTTTTCTGGTGCTGAATTCCAAGCACGACATAAGAATATTCATTTGAAACATTCCGCAGTAAAAAGTAGCCCTGGTCATCAGTTTTGACCGAAAAAATACGGTTTACCTTAAATACCGGCTTTTCACCATTGCATGAAAGGAGTTCTACCTGAGCGATTCCCACATTACTCTGCCAGACTTTGAAATTTGCTTTCGGATCAACGACAAATTCAGGAGTTATGCCTTCGAAAGTAAGCAGGCAACGGCCGGTAACCATGACTTTTCCCTCTTCAACATTGAAACCAGCCTGAGAAATGAAGCTGAGTATCATGGCACACAATGTGAAGGTCAACAGTCTGAGAACGATGGTTTTCATGGCTTCCCTCCGAATCTTTCGTCTGAAAATTTTAGAAGCAAAACTGATGCCAAAGAAACAATCAGCTCCAGATCACGCTTTGAAAACAATCGGAATAAATGATCGGGAAATTTTCCTTATTTACCGGGAAAAAATTACATGATCTCAAACTACGCTTTTTATTTTACCTGTAGACATTTTTTCTGGTAGAATCTGCTCATGGTTAAATTGAAAGAGTTGAACAAAACCTGTAAATCGCGCCCGGTTTCCCACGCTATTCCTGCGCAGACTGCCTGTCGAATTCTGGGTAACCGGATAAAGCCATGCCCACTTGACCCTGTCTGCAAACCCTGCAATAAAACGGGAGTCTGGCTTTTTTACGCAGCCTTTGCCGGGGCTTTTACCACAGTTTTTTTCATTGTTTTCTGGTTTCTGCGAATAACCAGAATTCAAAAGCTTCTGAGCTGGGCCTTCAGATTCTTCGCCCGCCGTTCAAATGGCTGGCTTACAGCCTGGCCGGCCTGCATAATTTTTACAAAAACCTGCCTTTTTAAGCATGGAGCAGCTGTTTTTCTACAATTTCTCCGGGCGAAATCTGCCTGACTATTCCCGAACCGATTTCGACAGCATGCTGGTTCTCAATGGCACTATTTTGAAAACCGGTTTTCAGCTGCCCTACCCCTCCGGGCCAAATGTCAAAGCCATTGACCTTAAAGGCGCGACCCTGTTCGGTGGATTCAGCGATGCGCATGTACATTTCACCCAGACCGGCATAAGTATGCTGGGTGTTGATGTTGAAGAAGCGCGAAGCATCAGCGAGGTTATTGAGCTGCTCAAAAAAGCTCAAGGTCATGTAATTCTGGGATTCAATCTCCAGGAACAGTCATTGAGGGAAAACCGTGTTCCCACGAGCAATGAACTGGATCAGGCAGCGAAAGACAGAATTCTCTGGCTGGCACGCAAAGACCTGCATTCTGCCGTGCTTAACGGAAAAGCTCTGGCATGGGCACTGCGGATCAAGCCTGATTTTAAGCACCAAAATGGCTTTATCTGCGGTGAAGACTACAACCAGCTTTCTTATCTTCTGGTAAACGAATTACCAGACGAAATGATCGAAGAAGGCATGAAACTGGCTTCTGATCACTGCCTAAAAAAAGGAGTGGTTTTCATACATGCCCTGGAAGGCTCTTCAAGCTCTACAAGAGAGCCGTCTCTTGCCTGGAATTTCCTGAAAAAAGGACCACTTGATGGGATAATCTACCATCAATCAACCGACCCGTCTTTTGCCCAGAAGAATAAATGGCCTGGTTTCGGTGGATGTCTGCTGATCGACGGTTCGATTGGCACCAGAACTGCAGCCCTTAATGAACCCTATGCAGATGAACCTGGCGGCAGCGGAAAACTTTACATGTCGCCCGAAGAGCTTGAAACCCTGCTGAAAAAGTCAAGAAACAGCCGCCTTCAGCTTGCTGTGCATGCGATTGGCGACCGGGCCCTCGATATGGTTACTTCCAGTTATTTATGGGCAGCACAAAAGCTTGGAATTCAGCCTCTTCCTGATCGGATCGAGCATTTCATCCTTCCAGGGCCAAAGGCAATAAAAGCTGCCCGGGAAAGTGGCGCAATGATCTGCATTCAACCCGCCTTTGATTTTTTCTGGGGAGGATCGAACGGCCTTTATGCCCAAAGACTCGGCAAAGAGCGGGCAATGAATTGTAACCCGTTCAAAACCCTTCTTGATTTCGGCATTCCTCTTGCTGCCGGTTCAGACAGCCCCGTAACGCCTGTAGATCCATTGCTGAGCATCCATGCGCTGGTAAACCACAGCAACCCCGACGAGCAGATCGACCTGAATTCGGCACTCTCTCTGCATATTGTGGAGCCATTCAGGTTTATCGGCAAAGAAAAAACCAGGGGCCATTTGAAAGTTGGCTACAAAGCCGATTTTGTCTGCCTGGAAGATGACCCTTTCATGATTCCAGAAGCCCGAATAAAATCGATCAGAATCAGCCAGACCTATATAAACGGCCTGCCAGTAGGCGAACGATCTTAAACCTGTCAAATTTATTTTTTATAATCATAATTAAAGGTTTGATTGAATTTTAATTCTATTTCCCGGGCCGGCACAGTGGCCGGCCCCTACGCATATTTTTTCTGTGTTCCCCTTAAAATGATCAGCAACCATTAAACGCCGGAATAATTATGGGGAATAAAAAAACAACCCCGACAAAACCTCAGGTTATGTCGGGGTTGTATGGAATTTTTACTCTTCGAGTTTTTTCCAGGATTCTACCCGGTCAACCATCTTTTGCAGCAGATCATCGACCTTCTTTTCGCTGGTGCTTTCAACGGTAATATTGACAAATGGCTTGTCTGGATCGGGCAGAACCAGAACCCATTCATCAGAATTCAACAGTATTTTTACCCCATCCACGAGCTGAGTTTCTTTATCCTTGGCGAATTCCATGGCATAGCGCATTACTTTGCCCTTGTCTTCCCAGGGGCAGGGAACCCGGGTTGACCTTAAATAAAAAGCAGGAAGATCGTTGATAACCGAAGACAATGGTTTGTTCATGTGGGCCATGAATTCGATCAGTTTTGCCGAAGCCATCATGCCATCAAAAGCAGCCTGGAAAGCCGGGAAAATGATGCCGCCGCGATCGTCGACGCAAATCTCAACCTTGTCATTCAACGCCGCATCCATCAGCGCCCGACTGCTGGTTTTGGTTCTTACTATGGTTCCACCGGATTTTCCAGCGATTTTTTCGAGAGCATGGGTCGAAGAAATAGGCACGGCAATGCGTGCGCCGGGAAGCACTTCAAGCACCATGCGAACCCAGGTAAGCAAAGCTTCTTCGCCAAGAATAACCCGGCCATGATCATCAACGAAGGTTATTCTTTCGGCACCGTCGCCGAGAATGATACCAAGGTCGGCACCCAGAGATTTAACTATTGATGCAACGCTGGCATGAGAGCCTTCGGTGGATATGCGATTGGGCTTGACTTCATCCTGATAGGCATTAAGAGCGATGACTTCGCAGTTCAGTCTGCCGAGGAAGGTGGCAAAAATGCCACTGGCACCGCTGTAGCTGTAATCAAGAACGATCTTAAGGTTGCGGTCACGAATTGCCTGAATGTCGAGACAGCGCAGCAGTTCTTCACTGTAATTTTCGGGTACACGTGGCGGGAAAGTGATTTCGCCTACTTCATTGATCGGCACACGCCTGAAATCTTCACGATTAAACAAACGTTCGATTGATTTCTTGGTTGCCACAGAAATATCCCGGCCTTCAACGTCGAAAAGAATAATTTCAAGTTGATTGGGATCATCACCGGCAATTTTTACATGCACGCCACCACCGCGCATAAAGGCGTTGGGTTTGAAGCGCGATACGGGAGCCGGTGTTACGCGAAGATCGGCCACATTTATACCGACTGATGCCAGACCGCAAATAATGGCACGGTTGATCATTCGGCTGATTTTATGAGAATCGCGCGAGGTAATGATGCTGGCTCCCTTTTGCAGTGTCGAACCGAAAGCAGCACCAATCTTCGAAGCCATTTCCGGAGTAATTTCAACATTAGCCAGACCAGAAATTCCGTAATCGTTGAAAAGGTTTTTGGTCCATTTATCTGACCAGACCACGCTGGTATAGACGGTAGAGCCTTCTTCAACCGATTTTCGCGGCCAGATTTTCACGTTTTCACGAACGATGGCATTGGCCCCAATGCGGCATTCTTCGCCGATAACCACGTTCTTTTCAAGAACCACCTCGTTCTGCAGATGGGTGCTCCAGCTTACCACTGCATCTTCGATCTCGGCACCACGGCCGACGTGCACGTTATCCCACAGTGTGGCGTTGCGCAGACGGGCGCCCTTTTTAACGACGCAGCCATGACCGAGAATTGAATTTTCCAGTTCGGCACCGTCTTCGATTTCGCAGTTGTCGCCGAGAATTACGCCGCCTTTGAATTTGACCTTGGCACCGATGTTGGCATTTTTGCCGACCCAGATGTCACGGCCGATTACATTGAGGCGATCTCCGGGAATTTTGATTTTTACTTCACCGGAAAGCACGTTCTGATGCGCGAGCATGTATTCTTCGAGGTTGCCGATGTCTTTCCAGTAACCCTGGGCGATATAGCCATAGAGCGGCAGCCCTTCTTTGAGCATGAGCGGAAAGAGATTCTTGCTGAAATCAAATTCTGTTTTCGGGGGAATATACTTGAAAATTTCCGGTTCAAGAATGTAAATGCCGGTATTGATGGTGTCTGAGAAAACTTCGCCCCAGCTTGGTTTTTCAAGAAACCTGATGATCTTGCCATCGTCGGCGGTAATTACCACCCCGTATTCAAGGGGGTTGGTGACCCGGGTGAGAACCATGGTAGCCATGGCCTTTTTCTCTTTATGATAAGCAATGGCTTCCGAAAGATCAAAATCCGTCAAAACGTCGCCGGAAATTATTATAAAAGGCTCGTCTTTCAGCTTTTCTTCTGTATTCTTTACGCTGCCCGCAGTTCCAAAATCTGCGGTCGCCATCTGATATTCCATTTCTATTCCAAATTCATCGCCTTCACCGAAATACTTGGTGATGACTTCCGGTTGAAAATAAAGAATTGAAACGATGCGCTTGAGGTCGTAATGCTTCAGAAGGTTAACAATATGCTCCATCATCGGAATATTCGCCACCGGAACCATCGGTTTGGGAATATTACAGGTAATCGGTCGCAAACGTGTGCCAAAGCCGCCGGCCATTATTACTGCTTTCATCTTATTCTTTCCTTACTCATTCGTTTCCTATTTGCCAGTCATTTATCTTCTGGCATAGATTATTGTAGAATTGCTTTAAAACGAAGTCAATCAAAACTGCAAATTAAACGTCGATTTAACCCTCGGGCGGCAGCAGTCGGAAAAGGCGGTTAAATGGCTGCAGCCCTGCCCTTTTTGCCAGTGCCAGCGAAGCCTGGTTATCGTCATTCAGAGCATAGGTCAAGGTTTTGTTGCTCTGGTTCACAAGTTCAATCATCTGCCTTAGCAAAGCAAGGCCAAGCCCCTGACCGCGTCTTGAAACCTCGACTTCAATGTAAACTTCAACAAATTTGATGGTTTCACGCACGGTTTTTACCAGACCGACGATCTGACCTGATGAAAAAGCATAAATTTCGGGCCCGACCGTTGGAAAATGCCGCCCTGCCCTGCCGTTGAAGCGTTGACGAAACTCGCAGCCTTCTATTTGCGTCGGAATTGTGACTGGGGAAACATCGCTTCCGGATGCAAACCAGAGAATTGAACCGGCATGGATCCATTGCGGAAAATCTTCCAAGTTTTCCCGGGTAACCAGCAGATGAAGATCTTTTCGCTTCAACTGCCCGATAAAAGGAAATGCCCGGGGTTGTTCACCGATCATTCTCGCAAGATTCCAGTCCGCTGAGCCCGGTTCTCCGGCCAGGTAAAGCCAGCCGTTAAGCTCTTCATCACCAAAAAAGGTCAATGATTCAGGGCAGGCGTTAAGCCGGTCGATTTCTTCGACATACAAAATTTCCTGCTTCATCAGCGTTTCAAAAAGTTTCGCGGTCATTTTTTTCGGCGCGGCAGCTGGTTTTTATTATGATGCAGCTGTTTACGCGTTGCCAGACGCTGATTTCGGTTTTTCAAAATTTTGACCGGCTTCCCCCTGAAATCGGTTTGACAATAATACATTGCAGTAGCCAGACTGCCAGGAGTCGGGGTAAATTCCTGAATCTGCTCATGTGCCAGTTTGAGTTCGCGAACTTTTTGCGCAAGAATGGCATCGTTATCCTCGCAACCGGGAAAAGCACTCATCAGGTAAGGCACCAGAAACAGCTTTTTTCCATGCTGCCTGCAGCTCTGATAAAACCTGGCGGCAAATTGGGCAAAGTCCGCCCCGGCGCCTTTACGCATCAATTGCAGAACCCGTCGGTCGAAATGTTCAGGAGCCACCTTCAATTGCCCGGAAACATGGCCGAAAACGATTTTTTCAAAAATCTGCCATTCATCTTCCCTGATCAGATCATAACGCAGGCCAGAACCGACGAAAACATGTCTGACACCATTTATTTCGGCAATGCTTTGAAGCAGGTTTGCCAGAGGCTTTAGACTTCCAGACATCGCCCGGCAAAGTTCTGCTTCGGTACAGATTCCATTTGAGCAGCCTTCCGCAGTACATTGCCAACCATACATATTAACTGCAGGCCCGCCCACATCTGGTATAACCCCTTTGAAATCGGGATGACCGACGAAACCGGCGGCTTCGTCGAGAATACTTTTAGCGGACCTTGACCTGATTACACGCCCCTGGTGCAATGACAGCGCGCAGAAAGTGCAGGCCCCGACACAGCCACGATGTGACTGAATTGAAAACTGAACCGGTTCAAGGGCTGGAACTGGTTCCTGGTAAAGAGGGTGAACACGACGATTATACTTAATTTCGCCCATCAATTCTGCTTCGCGCTGCAGATCTTCGCGGTCGGGCGGAAAAGAAAGGATGTCTCCTTTGGGGTGCTGCTGTACCAATATAGGGCCATCTGGCCGGATGATCCGGTCAATGGTCAGCGACATCTGCATGAAAGCATTTTTGTCGTTGCGGCATTCGGCCACTGAAGGCAGGATAAGAGGCTCTTTCTGAAGAACCGACCGCCATGATTCATGCCTGATTCTTACGCAGGTCTGTGGAATTGCGGGAATGGGCGGGCGTTGAGGCGTTATCAGCCAATCGACCACTCTTGCCAGGACTGCTTCTGCCATTCCATAGACAAGAATATCAGCGGGAGCATCGAATAAAATCGGGTCGCGTAGACGGTCTTCCCAGAAGTCATAATGGACGAAGCGCCGCATCGAAGCTTCTACGCCACCAAGAACCACAGGAACATTTTTAAAAAGCTGTTTGATTTTTTGAACATAAACCTGAGCAGCTCTTTTTGGCCTCAGCCCGGCCTTTCCTCCAGGTGACAGGCGATCAGTCGAGCGCGGCATACCAGTTGCGGTATAGTTTGCCACCATGCTGTCCATGGCCCCAGGCACCACGGCAAAAAATTTTGCAGGCGCACCCCAGACAAGAAAATCCTGGTCAGAAGTCCAGTCTGGCTGGGCAATTATTGCGACAGAAAGTCCGAGTTTTTCAAGGCAACGGCATACTACCGCAGCCGGAAATGCCGGATGATCGACATAAGCATCGCCCGAAACGAGAATAACATCGTATTTTGACTTTCGCCTGGCAGGCTCGGGAAAGACCTGACCACGAAAAGACAATACCGGGTAATCAAGCCATTTCATTAAATTTTACCATTGAGCATCGAGAACAAAAACCTGAATGGCCGAAAACCTGGCCTTGTCAACCAGATACAGTGGTGAAACCAGATATTTTTCTTTCAGCACAATCGATGAAGAAGACCCGCCGTCAAGAAAAAAAGCATCGCGAACTTTGGCAAAAACCGGTTCTTTGGCAAGGGTTCGGGCAATCTGGTGAAGGTTCTGACCCTCTTCAAAAACCAGAAGATAAAGATTACGATCCGTATCCTGGGCAATAACCGTATGCCTGCTTGTCTGATCTTCACGCCTGAAAAGAAAGCGCTGACGCTCGTAAGATTCCCGGTGAACATCATGTTTTTCTCTCAAAATCCAGCCGCCGCCACCGAGCAGATTATCGATACTGCCATATATATCAGGAACATTGAACCAGGCCAGGTCTTTGAACGAGTAACGCAGCAGATCGGCTCCTTTGATCGAAGTTTCGCCGATATACCAGTACTGACGACTTTTTGTGGCGCGAAAACTGGCGACAAAGCATCGGGAAAGAGAACCGGGGATTTGACGAAGATCCGCTGGCAGAGTCCCATCAGAAACCAGTGGCCCGAGCACGCCTCTTGAAGAATAAAAAGAACCGTTAATCGCAGCGATCAGATTTCTTCCATACAATTCGCGACATTCTTTGAAACGCTCAAGCAGACCTTTATCGTCAAGCCACGAATCGACCCTGATTTCCATTTTGCCCTGAGTTATTTTCAACCCCTTACAACCAGTAATTGAAATAATTTCAATGCCTTCGGGCATCTTACCGAAATCAACCGCATCAAGGTTTTTGGCCATCTGGCCGAACAGGTGCCGCACTTCACCTTTAAATGCGACCTTCAGGTCTTTGCTGTTAATCGATAATGGCGATGAAGCGACATTTTCAGCTGACCAGGCAAGCGTGGAGGTTAGAAAGGCAAAAATTAAAACAAATGTTTTTTTCATACTTTCATTGGAAAAGCTCAGAAAGATCGGTCACATCGACGGCAAAGAAAGTATTGGTCTCATCGCCGCCATTCTGCCAGGCGAATCCGAGCTGGAAGCGCATTGGAATGCGTTTGAACAGCAGTGCCTGCATGCGCAGCTCAATACCCCGATCAAAGAAGAAATCAAATCTCTGGCCTGAATTTCTAACATCGCCCATTTCGGCAAACATTTCAGCAACCAGAAATTCATTATAAATCCAGCTCATGAATCTGGGAAACTGGAATTTAACCGGGCGTCCGAGATGCAATGCGAATGCCCGCAAAGAATCGCCTGAGATAAAACCTGAATCGAATGCACGAAGATAATCACCACCACCAAGACTCAAATCATCAGGCCTTCGAATGTTATTTTCCTTATCATCTTCTGCAACCCAGGCACGCCCGGTAAGCACCCAGGCATCGTTGAGGGCGATATGCTCAGACCATCGCATACCGATACTGTCATAGTTCAATTCACCGTCGAGAAATTCATTTCCCCGTTTGTAATAGGCGTTAACCGTTCTACCCTTGCGTGGGAATACTTCCCAGTAAGGCTCGGTTCTGATTGCCCGGTGATTGATACTGGCATAAAAAGAATGGTCGCGGCCAACAGTCGGGAAAGGGTTGCCATTCTGGGGAATTTTGGCTATACCGCGTTTGGTAAGATCCATGCCCAGCGACAGGGTGGTAGAAAGGCTGAAGGGGTAATCGATATTGAGCACTTTCGCTCTGGTTCTTTCGAAATATTCATTGCCGAGATAAGACTTTTCTTTTACCTCGTCAACGATCGAAGCCCTGATTCTGAAAAGACCAAAACGTCTGGTGTAAGCCCCTTCGTAACCCCAATTCTGGCTTTCAAAGCCATATTTGGGAGCAACCACAATGTTGCTTCGATCGAGCTTGTCGGTTCGATAATTGTAAACCCCAAAAACCGCGCCCTCTTCGTCTTCGCTTACAATCGGCTTCCAATAGCTAGTTTTAAATTCAGAGCGGTAAACACTGCTCTTGAGCGGGCTCAATTCGGCAATCTCAACAACTGGCAGTTCATCGGCAACCGTTGCAATTTCATCACTTCCGGCTACGGTTGTCGCCCAGAATCCACCATCGGCGAGGGTTACGACCTGGGGATGGTTATCGATAAGGTGCAAATCCCATACTCCCCCGGGAAGCGACGAGTGCTTGCGGATTTTTTTATCTTCTTTATCGAGAGAAATCAGCTGGGTGGTGAAAAAATCTTTTTCTGCAGCAAACCAGAGTCGATCTTCAATAAAATTCAAAGCCCTGATATCGCCGGTTGAACTGAATATTTCCTTTGGCTGCAGGGGCTGATCATCATTTCTGATCGAGACAATCGCCAGCCTTTTCTTGAAATCAGGAGTTTCAAAAACATAATAAAGATCGCGGCAGGACTTGTCGATTGCCAGATCCAACGGATGCAGAGAAGGTGGGAAAGCGAACTCAACCTGAGTAGAATTCTTGAACTCAGGATCAACAGACATTACTCTGGTGATACCACTTTTGATCGAAGTATAGAAAATCCGGCCAAACTTTTTCCCGAGAGGCTTGAAACTGCCCGCTTCATTGACCAGACAGCGATTTCGCCCCTCAGGGGTCGCCACATACAAACCCAGGCGTCTTTGCTTCTGCCCATTAACCCAGTAGCGGCCTATGTAAATCTCTCTGGTGTGTTCATCGACAAGAAGCGAAGGGTGAACGTTTTTCATGATTACCCTTGGCTTCTGGCCGGCTTTCTGATAGTAAAGATCATAAGTTTCGGTTGTATAACGCTGTGACGAAACCCAGATTTTTTCTTCGGATGAAAGCTGGCGCAAAGAACGGAAAAATTCGCCGCCGATTTCTTTTTCGTCAAGAAGAACGGGCCCACAGTCTATCTGGTCTTTGAATTCAGAACACCGCTGCTGCACAAATTTTCGATAGGCTTCAAAAGCTTCACCCAGACTGACACCATAAACCTTTTTAAAAATTCTTTTAAACTGGCCAGGTTTTTTCATAATCTGTCGCATCAGTTCAAGACCGGCATTTTCTTTATAGGTTTTATCCCAGAAAGACAGCATGCTGTGGGCCTGAAAACGCATTTCTTCCTTGATCAGAGTCGGCTGGCTGACGATGGTATTCAAGCGCTCAAGATCATAAAGACGGTTGCTGCGGGCCATGTCGAGAAGGCGGCTGTAATGTATGGAATCAAGGGCAAAAGCGTTGTGAAGGGTTAGACCATCGAAAAACCACTGGGGCACTGAAAGAGTACCGAGCTTTCTTTTCCAGGAATTGTCGGCTGATGCCAGGGTGCGCAGCAGAAGAATATTGGAAAGCCGCAGAGAAAATCGCTTCTCAAGAGAATAAGCCCGGGTTGAAAGGGCGCCGATTTCTTCGAACATGCCAAGGTTGATCCAGTCGAATTCCGGGTCACTTGAGCTGCTTACCCGATCATCATGGTCGGTTAAAATGACCTTGACTTCGAAACCTGCCTGCTCGGGAAATTTCTGATCGAACTGACGTCTTACTTCATTCAAGCGCTTAACAATTCTTGGCATGGCTGATTCCGCTGATTCCGGATAATAAACCCGCAAACCATCGACTGTAGCTACTCTATAAGTTCCAAGATATTTATAGACGTCATTAAGTTCTACTGCACCAGCTGCAGCAGCACAAGCCAATATCAGCATAACCGCAAATAATCTGATCTGTGAATGTTTCATCAGCCTTGATTTCCCCTTAGTTTATCCTGTCGCCTTTAAACCGTTACCATTAGCACCATTTCTTTTCCAGTTGCGTCTTTTCATGTCAATGTCGAGATGACTGAAATCAACCTTAACCGAACCAGCTCCGCAAAGTTTTTCCCAGGCCGCGATGAATTGCGGGCTGACATTCAGTCTGAACCTTGTGCCTGGCTTTAGAGTAACCTTTTCGCGGTCAGGTGTGTTTATTTTCATGACAAAACCTGCCTGACCGATATTTTTCTGAAGAATCGTCAACAGTTTCTGGTAATTCTCGCGTCCCGTCATTTCAGGTGGCACAAAGAGCGTTACCTTGCCCACTTCTTCACTGTTGAAATCATCGAGAGTAAGAACCTTTTCCGCATTAACCTTCACACTGCCATCGATCAGCTGAGTGCTAACCACCATAAACACCGGCTCATCAA
>JBMOKV010000403.1:0-12252 GCA_049325495.1 Candidatus Rifleibacteriota bacterium
TTGGCGACCCGACAGCACTTGCCGGCGGCATCTCTGAAGCTCTTTACACAACCGCTGCTGGTCTGATGATCGGCATCCCGGCCTTGATTGCCCACAACTGGTGCGAATCAAAAAGCCTCGAATTCACCGAACAGGTTGAAATTTATTCACTCGAACTGGCAAACCAGGTAACCACCATGGAGGTCGGCCTTGAAAAAGCTGCTGCCTGAAAAAAAGAAAAGTCGTCCGCAGATCATGGTCACCAACCTGATCGACATCATTCTGCTGCTGGTGTTCTTCTTCATGATTACCAGTTCGTTCGCCCGCAATAACGAAAAACTGCCGATCAACGTTCCCAAAGCTTCCACTGCCCAGTCCATGGAAAACGAAAACTTCACCGTGCAAATCAGCAAGAATGGCCGCATCTTCGTTTCCGGAAAAGAAATCAGCGAAACCGTTCTGGTCGAAAATGTAAAAACCTGGGTAACCCGTTCACCTGACCGGCCGGTAATGGTCGAAGCAGATTCCGAAGCAAATTATGGAAAAATTATAGCGGTTCTTGACAGCATGCGCAAAGCTGGTGCCGCTAATATCGGTCTTGCAACCAAACCAGAATTAAAATGAAAATTTTAAAATTCCTTAAGCACAGAGAAATTGAAGGGGCTGATGAACTTAAGCTTTCGCTTATGTTGCATCTTGCACTTCTGCTTGCCCTCTCTGCATTCTTTGTCTGGCGACAGGCATCAGCACAACCTTTAAAAAAAGAAGTGGTGCCGGTTAAGCTTATTTCGCCGGTTGCCAAACCAAGAATAGGTTCAGGGCCAAAAGCCGAGAAAAAAGAAGGCGCCAGAACAGCAGAAGGAAAAACAAAAAAACTCGTAAAAAAAACCGAAAAAAAACCGGTAGCGAAAACCGTGGCCAAAAAGGAAACAAAACCCGCTGCCAAACCGGTTGAAAAAAAGCAGACCGCTGTCGCAAAAGAAGAAACCAAAGAACCGGTAAGTGAAAACACAAATAAAACCCCGATTCAGAGCGAAACTGCAGTAACCAAGACTGACCCCGCCGTAGTTCAGGAAGTAAAAAAGGAAATTCTTCCGATTAAACCGGTTCACAACACCCCCACTTTCGATGCAGTCAGTCATATTGCCCCCGGCGAAAGCGCAAGCACCGAAATCGACCCTGAATTCGCTGGCCTCGAAATGAGCAACCCATCAGAAAGCCTAATGCCCGATTCTTTCCTGGAAGATGAAAGAGAAGTCTCAATGCCTGAAGATTACGTGCCCGCACCGACTGGCATTGAAAAACCTGAAAATAATGAGGGTTCCGGATTATTTGAAATCGGTTCAATCGAATCTTTCGGCGGCAATGGCGATAACTTCTCTGCCCCCGGTATCGTGCAGAAAGTTCTTCCCGAATATCCTGCCTGGGCCAGAAAAAGCGGCGTGCATGGAAACGCGGTTTACCGCGTTCTCATTCAACCCAGCGGAACAGTAGGCGACGTGGTGACCATGAGTTCCACCATTGACCCTAAACTTGCGATCAATGGCGCACAGGCATTGCGACGCTGGGTTTTCACTCCGGTTCTGCGCAATGGCGAACCTCAGGAAACCTGGGTCAAAATCACTGTGCAATATCAGCTCAACTGAAAAAAACCTTTCTCTTCGCCCGATGGTTCTGTGAAAAACAGTTTCCATCGGGCTATTTATTTTATAAGTATTAGACATTATCTGCCGGGCATTTTATAATTCTTTTATTAGAAGAATTGCAGAGAGGTGCTTATGAATCGTGAAAATGCCCATATTGAATCCTTTCTTGATTATTACTGTTCCATAGAACACGCCCCTGGATTTGCGGTTTTGCTCACCGGCGGTCCCGGAGTCGGGAAATCATGGTTGATCGGTGAATATCGAAAAAAGCTTGCAGGCTTAAAACAGAAAAGCCTTTATGTAAGCCTGTATGGCATATCTTCACTGACCGACATTGAGAATGCTTTTTTTGAACAGCTTCATCCCACCCTCTCTCAGCACGGCATGGGGCTTTCAGCCAAGATTCTCAAAGACTCGATCAAATCAACCATCAATCTTGAATTGAAGAAAGAGAAACTATCTCTTAAAGACAGCGATGATGAAATTGTTCCAGATTTTCTGGCAAACGCCAACAAATATCTTTTGATAATCGACGATCTGGATCGTTGTTACTTGCCCCTTCCCGAAATTTTTGGCTTTTTCAATTTTCTTCTCGAACATCATGGCTTCAAAATCATTCTGGTAGCCAATGAAGAAGCACTTAAAGACCGCCAGGACAACCGGCATATTCAAGTGCTTACCTACCAGAAGCTGAAAGACAAGGTAATCAGCCGGACTTTCGAAGTGAAACCAGATTTTGGTGCGGCTTTTGCCCACATTCTCGACCTGTTGAACCACAATGAGTCGAGGGAATTACTTGAGCATCATCGACGCCTTATTCGAGAACTGTTTATCATTTCTTCTCCTGCGAACTTGAGGCATTTGCAGCACTGCCTGCTCGATTTTGACCGTCTGTATAAAAGTCTGCCCGAATTCAGCCTGAAAAACCATGAGTTTCTCAAACAATTGCTTACGGTCTTTCTTATCTTTTCTCTGGAAATCAGAGCCAGTTCAATACAGCCATCGGATCTGCGAGGAGTTAGGGTTAAATTTCATGCCCAGCTCTTTGCCAGCAATCTTGAAATAGACCAGAAATCACCGCAAACCTATCTTCTGGAAAAATACCGTAAGTTCAATGTTCAAGATTCAATATTCAGCGAAGAATGGTGGGAAAACTTTTTCTCTGCAGCCGTGCTTTTGCCTAAGGAAATTGAGCAGGAGCTGGCTTTTTGTCATTTTTTCTTCAACGAAGATACCCCGGCGATTGTAAGAATTTCGCAAATCTGGCAACTCAACGACAAGGATTTTTCCGATTTGATGAAGAAGGTGCTCATAGAATTCAGCAGCAAAAAGCACACCGAAACAGGTCAGATAAAGCTGACTGTGAGCTTTCTGCTATGGGCCTCAGAACACGGGCTTCTGCGTAAAGGGAAGGGTGAGATTCTTGAAGAAACCAGAAAACATATTGAAGAACTTTGCCGCAACCATCTCATCGAATGTCAGAAAGTTCTGGCCCAAGATGAGTTTGAATCCCACAGCTGGCAGAACATTCCCTTCTTTACTATTGAAATGCCTGAGTTTAAAAAATTCTGTGAATTTCTTGATGGAATTTTTGAACAAAGCCGAAAACAGGCTGCCTTATCAAAAACAACCCAGTTTTTAGAAATGCTTAAATCCGACCCTGAAGGCTTCTGTGCAATGCTTTCTTTTTCGTTTTCAAAAATTGAAGATATCAGCGATCAACCAGTTCTAAGCTATCTGCCCGCCGAAGAATTCATTAAGACCTGGTTTTTACTCACTCCAGAAAAAAGATTACTTCTTGGACAGGCTTTGCGAGACCGATTTTTTCAGGCAAAAAAACATCGTTGTGTTTTAAATGAGGTTTCATGGTTGAACGAGGTTGTTGTCCTGATGAAAAATAAAAAAGCTGCCATGAAAGGGAATTTAAGCGATTTTATCTTTTCCGCAATCATTGAGAAATTTCTCGAACCTTCCATTGAGATTCTTGAAATGATGCAAATGGATAGAATTGATTAATCCATTTTAAAATTTTATTTCAAAACTATTCGAGCCCTGCTGCTTGACAACGGTTACAGCCAATTCATGGGCGATTTCCTGTCTTGTTGCCTCATCAACAAAGATTCGGGAAAATCGGCCATGTTTGCTCATTGATTCAAGCTGTTGAGACTTATTCAGGAGAAAACCAATCAAGGTTGCATCCATTTTACCACTCTGGCTTCCTATTCTTCCACAAACAACCATGCCAGTAGCAATGCCAACGCCGTTTTCTATTTCAAAAAGACCTCTTTCTCTTCTTTCAAGATTAAACAAAGGCAGGCTACGGCGAATTTCCACTGCCGCATTAACTGCAGCAGTGGCAGCATTGGCGCATTCGTGTTCGTAAAAAACTGCCTGCACCGCATCGCCAATAAGCTTATCGATCAATCCGCCATTTCGTTCGATAATTTCATTAACTATTGTCAAATAATCATTTAACATTTCAACAACTTCTTCTGGTTTACAGCTTTCAGTGATCCCTGTGAAATTTCTGATGTCGGAAAAAAGAATTGCAGCCTTAACCCGGCTTCCTCCAGAAGAGAGTTGTTTATTATCGCCCTGATTCACCACATCTAGAACATTACGCGAAACCAGGCGACTTATTTTTTCTTTTTCCAGCAGCTTCAAAGATAGATGATCGAATGCTTCACCAAGCTGATCGAACTCATCGCCACTTCTTACGTCAAGCTTCCACTCATAATCCTGGTTCTGAAGAAATTTGATGCAATCCACAAAGGGCCGCAAAGGCCTCGTCAGAGCCCAGCTCAAGGCACGTGCCAGAACGAAGCAGACAATAATCGCTGCCAGAATGATCATAAGAAAAACAGCTTCAATCTCAGCCAGGCCGCGCTGTTTTGATGGCGTTGCATAAGCCAGGATGAAAACATGCCCATCTGCAACAGTTCCCGTTTTCAACAGGTGCGGGCTTTGCGATACGAGGTTGTTTATTCGCATTTCGTTGCCGTGTTGAAATGAGGCACGCGCCATTTCCCAGAAGAATTCACCACGGCCCTGATTAGTAAAATCTACCGGAACTTCACCGATCAGACTGAGCTCTCGCAAGCTATAGGAATGGGTCAGGTAATGATGAATGCTGATATTGAAACCCTCAAATTCAAATTTTCTTTTAATTTTTCCGCTATTGAGAAGTTTGTAGATATCGTATTCCCATGCCCCATGATCAGACTGAAGAAAGCTCAAGCCCTTGAGTTTTCCGTTGGGCCGTCGCCAGAAACTGGTTGTGATAAACGATCGACCAAGCGCTACCTGGTTTAATACCGGCGACATCTCATCGGCAAAGGTGCGTGCCGCAACACGATAATCAGCCGACGAATCGATAAGCCCCATGGTCAATCGGGAGCGCTGCATCCTGGCCCTCAGGTTGTCCGGGTCAAGATGTGCAAAAGCCCCACCCTTGAGAAGTACTTCTCTCGAAATTCCAGAAAAAAACGTCTGAAAAACCTCAGGTTCAAGAATTCCGTTACCCGCCACTCCAACATAGTTGTCGATTTCCGGGGTAATGAAAGAGTAAACGAAAAATCTTGAACCCAGGCGAACACGCTTGCGACTGTTTTCCTCGCTCGATTTATTGCCGGGAAGAATAAAACCGGTTCTCAGGTTGATGTTCTTCAGCTCTTCCTCTTCTAATCTGGAAAGGCTCTGGGCAAAATAGTTACGGAAAAAAATGCTGCGGCTGGCCTGCAGTTCGATCTCCTTTTCCTTTTCAAAAATCCTTTGTTCCATATGGTCAAGAACTGATTCGGCCTGAAGATGACTGAAGATTCCGAGATAGCAAAATGAAAGCCAGATAAATCCTGTGACTGGCAAGAGAACGCCGGCCAGAAAGCCTGATAGAATAGTATTGCGCAGGCTCAAACCCAGCCTGATTTTTCCCATCGCTCCGCCGACGAAAAGAATGCTGAGCAAAGTTGCGTATAGCAGAAGAAAAAACCTGATTGAAGCGCGACGTTCATTCAAATACTTAACTGGACTGGGACAGCTGATTACCAGTTTCAAATCTCTTTCGGCAGGAATTGAATGTGACGTCTGGATTTTCAGAAAACTTCCCGGTAACTCTGAAATCATGCTCAGATTTTCATGATCATCGACAAACCAATCTTTTTCTTCTGAATTGGAAATTACCACCTTATGCTGAAACTGCGAGCTGGAAAATTTTTGGGCAAAATGCCTTACAACCAGCTCAGGCCTGATGCTTCGATTGGAAATTCCGCAAATTACAAATCGCAAATCGCCATTTTCCCCAGTTATGGGCAGGCTCCAGATATAAAGGACCTGATTGATCTTAACTGAAAAGCGATGAATCTGAATGGTCAGAGAATTGTCCAGAGCTTGAAAAATCCCAAGATTCTCGGAAAGGCCTTCAGATTCGACCAATTTGGTCACTTTTAAATGATCTTTTCTAATTTCGGAGCGGAATCTTTCAAGAAGATTGGCATGGCCCGCTTTCAACATTTTTCGCATACTGTCATCATCAAACAATGCTTTTAAAGGGCTTAAAAAGCGCCAGCCACAATTTTCACGCTCGGGCGAAAAAACATAAATAAATTCCAGCTTCCCCTGAAGCTGCTTTTCGAGCTCCTCTGCAATCATATCAGTCTGCCGGGGTTCATTGGGAATTCTGGCCAGTTTTTCAAGAAGTTTGCTCTGGCCGGCCAGAACATTCAGACTCTTACTACCATAAGCATCAATAATATTCTGGTTTATCGTACCCTTATCAAGGACTGAATAGACATATGAATCCAGTCCTTTCAAAGCAGTTTCATATTTTTTCATCTCAAGATTGAGCTTTTGTCTGAGCATGGAATTCTGCACCCAGAGCTCCATTTCAAGAGACTGCTCAAAAATGTGACGGGCAGCCAGAGTGGGGAAAAAAATTAGAAAAAGCCAGATCAGACAAAAGATCGCCCAACCGGTCTTTTTTTCCTTTTTTTCAGTAATCTTCAACCCTGCTTATCACCTTTCAAACAAAAGATTCTTGTAATACTCGTTTTGCCCCGCACCTGCTGTTCTGCATAAAATTCCGTTTTGAATCCTTCTCCAGCCAATGCAAGCGTATCCTCGGTAATCAGAATGGAAGGCATTTCAAGTTGATGTGAGGCAGCCTCGAGTCTTGCGGCAAGATTCACCGTATCACCAATCAAAGTAAAATCCTGGCGCCGATTTCTTGCCCCCACCCTGCCTCGAATTACTTGTCCTGATGCAATGCCGCAGCCGGGGATAATTTCAGGCAGACTCTCTTCTTTTAAAATCCTCTGAAGCCCTTCAACAGCGCTGAAAGAAGCTAACGCGCCTGAGCATGCTGCCTTTTCGGGATTACCTGAGCATTTTTCCCGGGAAAAGCTCACCATAACAGCATCTCCGATAAATTTTTCAATCTGCCCGCCATTTTTTACCAGCTCGGGCTCAATAATACTGAAAAAACGATTTAGAACCCTTAAGGTATCTTCCGGTGAAAAGGCTTCACATATCGATGAAAAATTCCTTAAATTGATAAACAGTACCACTCGATATACCTTTTCGACCTCATAATCAACAAGCGTTCGCCCCTCTTTTTCAATCGTTTCGCTGAGTTCATCAGAAATGAAACGATTTAAAAGTTTCCTTTGCTTAAGACTCTCCGAAAGAAGATTGAATTGATCAAATAATTGATTGAATTCATTCTCATAAACTTCCGAAAGTCCTGGGTATTCTCCTTCATCAATTAGAGAAATGGCACCAATCAGGCGTTTTACCGGATAAGTAAAGCCTGCCGAGAGAACCCGGCTGATCAAAAAGATCAAAATCATTGAATAAAGAATGATCCCAAGAAATGTTGCCAGAAAAAAAGAACTTCGCAGGCTGTTGAGATACAATTCACTTTTTCCAACAAGAATCGAAAGACTTGTGGGAAGAGCTTTAACTGAATAAATCGTAGTTAAACCGTGTCTGTCGGTAACAAACCAGTTTTCAGAGCGATGATTGAAATTAACTCTGGCTGCAGCATCTCGAAGTTCTTTATCACTCAGCGAATTTGGCGGCCAGGCACGAGCAGGGTCGAGACTGTTCATTCGATCATCAAGACATCTGAAAACCGCTCTGATTACAAGTTCATCATTTCCAGACTGCAGGAAAAAACCTGGTTGGCTCAGCTTTGAATCAAGAAAAGCTTCCACATTTTCCTTAGAACTGCTTACAAGAGTCATACAGGCCCAGATATTGTCATCTTCTTTTTCTGGAAAGAGATTATGGGAGGAAATCAAAAAATGCGAGCTGTCAGCCTGCTTGGCGGGATAAAAATCCCCATCCTGTTTGCAAAAAGCATTTAAATCTATTGGAACAAAATAAGATCCAAAAGCTTTCCAGGTTTTGTATGAAGGCAAAGCACTCATCATTTTTCTGCCTTTTTCGTCGATGCATCCGGCAAAATCAAAAACTCTCAGAATCTGTGCATTCATCAGATCTCTTCCAAGGAGAAATTTTTTGTAATCCTCTTCTCCTGCGAGATCCTTTTCTGGCAGCCTTTCAAGATACTTTCCATCATTGCGAAAAAATGAATAACCGTAATACAGTTTTCCAAAAGCAGGGCTTAGATGGGCTTCTATTTTCTGAATGTCGGCATTTTTAAAAGTCTTAAGTTCGTTTACCAATTTTAAAATCTGCAGGCGATTACTTCTTTCAACGCTTTTTAAGGCCAACTCCAGATCCAGCAACCGGTTTTCCAGGTTCTGCAGTCTACTTCGCAAAAATGCTTCGTTAAAGCTCTCACTGAACTGTGAATAAAAAATGAAAAAACCGGTGAAAGGCAAAATTGAGGCTGCCAAAATAGACATTCTCAGCCTTTCTGAAACCGACGAGCCTGGAAACTTATCTGAAAGAATCTTCCTGATCAGAGCCAGGCCGCTAAACCCAAGAAACAGCAGAATCATGCTTACACCGCTGCTGTAGGAAAAAAGCTTAACCATTTTGCGGCCCGACAATTTTTTTATCACCATAAATGGCAAACGGCCGGGAGATTTCAGATATGCGGGGTCAGACAGGGCCTGGTTATACCATGAGGAACTGGTATGCGAACCCATTCTTAGAAATTTCGAGTCGACGGGCTTGCTTGAAACAAGATAATGATTTGCGGACTTCCAGAGATTATTGACTGGAAAAGTTCTAAGGATTCTCAGCTCGCGGCTCATATGGGGGCCAGCATTCTTTAAAGCCCTTTTTAACAGCGAAGCCGCGGATTTTTCATCCTCTCTGAAAATAAAAAGGATTTTGAATTGTTCCTGCTTTTCATCTTTAAGAAATCGGTAAATCAACACAATCTTTTCAGTAGTCTTACCGACAAGAAGCCCTGTTTTGGCCAGGTCTGGTGCTTCTGGAATTTCAACCGTAGAACCGAACATCGAAGAAACAATCTGACGAAAAAACCGGTTTTCGCCGCCTTGATCGTCCCGTTTTGCATTACCAAGCCCCTGCAGAATAATTTTTGACGACCTTCTGCCAAAAGACACCAGACTTTCTTTTGCATTATAAAAACCTGCGATTCCAGTTTTTGCCGATAAAACTGCAATTGCCGAGGGAGCAAAACCAGATTTTTCTGAAAAATGAAGCCTCAAATTCCGACAAAATTCATCCAGCTCCGATTCATTAACAACTGAAGGTAACATTGCACAGGACTGGCGATCTGCCATTTTGACAGCTTCAGAAAGGTATTCCTCAAAATTAAGATCCTTACTGAACCGGCCCGCTTCTTCTTCCAGTATTTTTGCATCCCTGGAAAACTGCAGATTAATTTCTCTTTGCAAATAGATATTTAAAACAAGCCTTATACCTGTCAGCGGAAAAAAGAAAACCACAAGCCAAAAAATTACCAGCAAACCATTTGCCGGCCTTTCAACTTCAATTTTTCTATATTCTTTCGATGACTTGTGGGTATTCAACAATTAAATGATTACCTTGGCAAAAATGAAAGCTGCGTAAAGAGGCACAACCCCTTTACGCAGCAGATTTCAACTAGAAAGAGAAATCAGTTCAGTTGGCGTTTCCGATATTGATGGTTGCAATGTAAGGAATCATGTTTCCAGCAGTTACTACCACATCGGCTTTTCCTGATTCGGGAACTGAATCAAGGCTGATTTCAACAGAACCTTCACTGGTTACATAACCAGAGCCAAGCAGCTGACCATTGTGGCTGATTCCGACATAAGAACCGGCGGGAGCCTGAACCTTGATCGAAGTGGCGCGGCTGTCGATGGCACCGGTATGTTTAACTGCCATTGGCTTGGGCTGGCCCATGTAAGTTCTTAGAGCCGGATCACCCATCAGATGATAAACTTCCCAGTAATATCTTTTGCGGCTTGAGCTTGACTGTTCAACAGCCAGGTTGCCGGCAACCATGAAGGCAGCGTTGGTGGCCTGTTTTTCAAACATGGCTTCAAAAGCGCCGGGGCCGGTATTTTCTTTAAGCGGAGGAACGCCCTGGTCATTGGGTTTTACGATTGAATGCAGACCAACGCCCCACCAGAAATCTTCATCCCAGTAGGTGCTGTTTGAGCCGCCAACATAACCGATTGCACCACAATCTTTGGCGCGCAGCCAGGCTTCGGCGAAGCAGGTTGCAACCTGAAAGCTGCTGGTTAAACAACAGTTGCCGATGACGAAAGGATATTTACCCTTGTTGCCAAGGCTGTTGATATTGCTGATGGTGAAGCCGGGGTCAGCCCATGAAGTATTTGAGCCATGGGCGGTGTAATTCACATAGCCTGCACCTCTGGCAACGTCAGCAAGGATTTGGGCTTCGTTCTGGTGTGAGCCGGAAGAAAGGTAAGTGCTTACGGTTTTGAAACCGTTGGCTTCGTTGATGTAGTATTTCTTGGCATAGTTGATGTGCGGCCAGCCATGGCTTTTTGCCCAGCTGCCATCCCAACCGGCGATCAAAACTACGTCATCGAGATAGGTTGGATCCGGGAAAGCAAACTTTTCATATTCGAGGGTTTTCTCAACCTGAGGCAGCAGCTGGTCAACGTTCTGGGCTGAGAAGCGGCCGGTCAGGAATTCGGGCAGACAATCGCCACCAGTTACTGAAGCATAATAGATGTCAGTATAGTGAGAGCTGGTCTGGCCTTTGAAAGCGGGAATCTGCTCATTGTCGCCAACGAACAGAACATAACTCGGAGCCGGTTTGCCGGCTGCGGGATTGTTGTAAAGGCCGTGCAGATAATTTTTCAGGTTTTCAGTGATAGCAGCGCCAGTGCCGAACTGGTCGGTATAAACCACATCAACGATGAAACCCTTCTGGGTTTTCCAGGCTGCGAACGGGGCAATGGCATCTTTGAACATCGGATCAGCTACGATTACATAGCTCATCTGAGCGTTTCTTTCGCCAAAGCGCAGTGCATCGGGAATGGTTACCATAGATTCGAATGAAGCAAAAGCCGGTGACCACAGTGTTTCGTGTTTGGCTTTGCTGGTTTCCATGTCTGAATTAGTCAGAACCACTTCAAAATCAATGTTGTTGTACACGATGATTTTGTTTTCAACGGGATTGTATTTAACCGGAGCAATGGTCAGGTGAGCCAGTCTCATGTGGCGCATTACGCCGATTTCTTCGAGAGTGGCGATGGGCTGGCCATGAAAACCCTTGAAAATGTATGAAGATTTTTCATAAACGAACGGAACTTCAGTACCGTCTTTGGGAGCTGATGGCTGGCGGGGATAAACTGGAGTTGAAATACCATAATCAGCCAGATTGTAAACCTTGGAATCGTAGGATTTTACTTCTACGCGGCATTCAGCACCAAACGGGATCTGAATGATCTTGTTGATGACCGGCATCTGCGGAGCACCATAGGCGCCGCCAAAATAAAACTGCGGAGTGTACAGAACGGTAAAATCACCTTTGGGAGTTTCTGCATCATAATAGCTCAATTTGTCAATCGAGCAGTTCATGCTCAGCACCAGGTTGCCCTGTTCATCGAGCACTTCACCGGTTTTGTCAACCCCTGCGCTTTTGGCGTCAGAAAGAATGATTTCGCCAGCAAAAGCCATCTGGCTCATCAACACCACCATCATCAATACCGTAAAAAATCTTTTCACTACTAGTCCCCTTTCCATTACTTCATACTACCGGTTAGAGTCGAGGGCACCGGCCATCAACCCGTTTTTCCAAATTTTTCAAGGGCCAGTCAGATAATACCACTGGTACTAACCGACTTATGACAGGGTATAATGCTTTGGTTTGGAAAGTCAACCTGGTGCGGAAACAAATTAAAATAATTCACAGACCGATTTTCAACCATCTACGTTACACGAAAAATGCATTGCTTTTCGACGGAAAGTTTTTCGATCAGCAAATTATTGATTGAAAGACGGGTGCAGGTAAGTTAAAATCTTCTGTGGTTCTGCTTTACAAATGTATCTATCAAAACAGGAGACTGACAATGTTTGAATTTCTGGTTATTGTAATGGTTATTCTTGCACCGATGTGCATGGCCCAGGTTCCCGATGGAGTTAAGATGGAAAACCCCGCAAACCCGCTGATTAAAATCACGACCGATAAAGGCGATATGCTTCTCGAACTTTTCCCCGACGTTGCACCCAA
>JBMOKV010000404.1:0-1573 GCA_049325495.1 Candidatus Rifleibacteriota bacterium
CAGGTGGTATAGTTTATCGTTCGCCCAATATCCTCAAACCGGGTGACGATGCTGCGAAAATTTCTTCGGGTAAGAATCGATCGGTAGAATGCGCGATATGACCGGTAAAAATCGGTTTCAACTCTGGTCAGAAAGATTCCCAGGCCTGGGATCATGAAAACATAGGCAATAAAAATCGGCACATCGTAAGGCTGAAAGTAATAAAGCCCATATACTGCAGTTTGGCCCAGGTCAGAGAGCCAGAAAATGAACTTGTCGATCCAGATGGCCAGATTGAAGAAAAGTCCCGCAAAAAGGTGGGTCTTATATTGGCGTAGAGATCCAAGGCATTTAAAATCCGCCCTCATGTCTCCAACACCCAGTTCGGCAATGATTCGCCATGAAATGCCAATAAATGTGAAAACCTGTCCGGCAAGAAACCCGGTTAACGCGCCTTCAAGTCCCCAGAAAGGTTCAAGGTGAATTCCCGCTGCAAGACTCACCAGACCACCGATTATGTAAATATAGCCAATATACTCAAAGTCGCGCAGGCAGCTGAGAAAAATTCCGGCAAGCCATAGAAGAGCAACGGTTACCGTGCCCGAAACAAATAGAGCTTTGTAAAAAAGTGAGAGGGGAATAATTGATGCGTAAGCAGTTGCAAAAAGGCCTTGAGAAAGCGAAACAATGAGCATCATGGCAAGATATGCGGGCACCAGTCTGTCGAGTTTTTCATCGTAGAGTTCATCGGCCAGATAGCGGGTGAGTGGCATCTGGTAAAGACCGGTCAAAATTAAGGAAAAGGCGTAAAAGTAAATTATGCTGGTGCGAAACACATCGTAATCATGGCCTGAAATGGTGGTGAACCATGAAAAGAGGCTGATGATCGTAATTGTGGTAATCCATGGGCCCGCTACCAGAAAAGTTGCAAAGAAAAAACCGCGCAGGCTGTAGGTATATGAGCCATGGTCTACCAGTTTTTGCAGGCGGAAACCTATTCCAGCCATCAGGCGCCCCCTCTTTGACTGGGGTCTAACCAGAAATCATAGGCTTGGCGATATTTTTCAATAACCGCGTTCTGTTGGTAAAATTTTTCTACTCGAGCTTTCCCGGTTTTGACAAATGAATTGAAAGTCTCGGGGTTTTGGCAGATACGAATAATTGCTTCGGCAGTTTCTGCAGGAGAAGCGATATTTGTGATAATTCCACATTGGCCGAGCTGCTGGTCCTCTCTGGTGCGTCCGTAAACCAGTTCCTGGCACCCACCAACATCGGTTGCGACTATTGGGATTCCGGCGGCCATGGCTTCGAGCATGATCAGAGGCTGTCCTTCAGAGATTGAAGTCAGAACGCAAACATCAAGTTCAGGGTAAAATTCGATGACATTCTGGGTTCCATGAAACCTGGTCTGCTCGGCAATCCCAAGTTCAACCGCCATTTGCCTCATTGCTGCAGCATATTCCTGCTCTTCATCTAGTGGGCCGATTAGATGTAATTCTGCCTTGGGTGAACTGAAAGTGACAATTTTAAAGGCCCTTAGCAGAGTCTTCACGTCTTTGATCGAGACAATTCGACCAACGAACCCGACCTTGAT
>JBMOKV010000405.1:0-1568 GCA_049325495.1 Candidatus Rifleibacteriota bacterium
CAGCCAGTAATGGTCGATCAGCCGGATGTTTCGGACACTATTTCAATCTTGCGCGGTCTCAAAGAAAGATTTGAAGTTTTCCACGGCGTCAAAATTCAGGACCGATCTCTGGTCGCGGCAGCAATTCTGTCGCATCGCTACATCTCAGACCGCTTTCTTCCAGACAAGGCGATCGACCTGGTCGATGAAGCCTGCGCCATGATTCGAACCGATATTGAATCGATGCCTGCTGAACTCGACGAGGTTACCCGGCGCATCATGCAGCTCGAGATTGAAGAAGCCGCCCTGATCAAAGAAAAAGATGACGCCAGCCGACAGCGTCTTGAAACCTTGAAAAAAGAACTCGCAGACCTGAAAAATCGTGGCGATTCCATGAAAGCCCAATGGGAAAGCGAGAGAGGCGTCATCAGAAAAGTTCAGGCACAACGCGAATCGATTGAAAAACTCAACCAGGAAATCGGCGAAGCAGAAAGAGCTTACGATCTCAATCTCGCCGCCGAACTGAAACATGGCAAACTGCCCGAAGCCCACCGGCAATTGAAAAATCTTGAAGATGAGCTCAAACAGAAGCAGAGCACCGGAAAACTGGTCAGAGAAGAGGTTACCGAAGAGGAAATCGCAGACATTGTCAGCCGCTGGACTGGTATTCCGGTTACCCGTCTGATGGAAGGCGAAAAAGAAAAGCTTCTGCATCTTGATGAACACCTGCATCGACGGGTAGTCGGCCAACATGAAGCTGTGCAGCTGGTCACAGACGCAGTTATACGCTCCAGGGCAGGAATCAAAGATCCAAAACGCCCGATTGGCTCGTTTATCTTCCTTGGCCCAACCGGGGTCGGCAAAACTGAACTGGCTAAAGCACTGGCAGAGTCTCTATTCGACACTGAAGAAAACATCGTCAGAATCGACATGAGCGAATACATGGAAAAGCATTCGGTATCACGGCTTATCGGAGCTCCCCCGGGCTATATCGGGCATGACGATGGTGGTCAACTCACCGAAGCGGTAAGACGAAAACCCTATTCAGTTGTATTGTTCGACGAAATCGAAAAGGCTCATTCAGAGGTTTTCAATGTTCTGCTGCAGATTCTCGATGACGGTCGCCTCACCGACTCTCGCGGGCGAACCGTCGATTTTCGCAATGTTGTCGTTATTATGACCAGCAACCTGGGAGCCCAGACCCTGATCAATGAAATCGGCGACCAGGGCGAAATTTCTGAAAAAACCCGTAGTTCGGTTATGAATGAAGTAAAAGCATTCTTCAAACCAGAGTTTTTTAACCGGGTCGACGACATAATTTTGTTCACCCCGCTTCTGCGCGGCGAACTTGAAAAAATTATCGATCTGCAGCTGACCAGCATTGGTAAAAGACTCGAAGAAAGAAGAATCACCATTGACCTGGACAAGGAATCCCGTGACTGGCTTATTCACAGGGGATACAGCCCGGTTTATGGGGCCAGGCCGCTCAAACGATTGTTGCAGAAAGAAATTGAAACACTTATCGCCAGAGCCATAATTACCGGCAGTATCGCAGATGGCAGCCATGTGACGATCGGCATAAAAGATGA
>JBMOKV010000406.1:0-12168 GCA_049325495.1 Candidatus Rifleibacteriota bacterium
TCAGCGATGAAAATTACCTGGCAGGGGCGGGCAGAATACTTTTTCTGGGATTTCATTATGGTTTTTGACCCTGAAATATATCGTTCCTCATTGGATTACGGCAGCGGTTTTCTTAAAAGGACTCCCAAGAAAAATGCACGGATAGTTGGTTTGGTAATGATTTCTGTTCCTGAAGAGTGGGCAAAACGTTCTGCTGAATTTATTGTTGCAGGATACGAAGGGAAAGATATTGAATTTGCTCTGGTTGGCGAAAAGGGTAAAACTGCCAGAACTAAGAATTTCCCAATACTCAAGGATTCGCTTGATTACAACTCTGCTTTGCCGGAAATACCAGGTTTTTTTGTTAAAGAGGATGTTATAAGAACCAGAGATAACCGGTTTCGCCTTATTGCCGGTGTCTGGTTGAAAACTGAGAAAATCGGAATTGAAACGGTTGCATTAATTATTATTGCAATTGCATTGGCATCGATTCTGATTTTTTTCAAATCTATTTTTTATAAAACCTTTTTAAGCAGCAGTTTGACCTGGCAATTGTGGTTTTCAATGTTGATTATTGTTCTATTGCCCATAATAACAGTTGTTTTCGTTAATGATCATCTGTTATATGAACAGGAACAGACAATGGTCGTTCAGGAAAAGCTTGAACTTCAGAGGTTTATTGATTCTTTCGAGATGCGCCAGCATTATTTCAAGACCATTTCTCGCGATCTACTGTATAAGTGGACACATAATCCGGTAGTGGCTTCAGGTATTCAAGAACTGGATCAGAACCCGAAATCAGATGCCGCAATTAAAAAACTGAATAATTTTTTCCAGAGCAATTTTTCCAGTTTTGAAAAAGACTTTGGTTATGCATCGAACTTTACTCCGAGAGAAGTCTTTATCGTAAGCCCCAAGGGCTGGCATTTATCGTTTACCAGCGGCAAAGGCAAAAAGAGCTCAGAGCTTGGCCAGGTCATGGTAGAGCTGGGGGCAAACATTCTCAGACGGCTTCAACCCGGCAGTAAAACCGAAAAGTCCGGTGCTGCACTGGTAAAAAGTGAAATTTATTTTGAATCTGGTCTGCAAACCATTCGTTCAAGCTTTGGCGAAGATGAATATATTAGACTTGCCAATCTTTTAGGCGAGCTTATTGAGCTTGAAGTAGTTACTGGTGCGGCGGCAATTTATCTCGATGTTTTGCCTTCTTTGGACAAGCCGGATTATCTGGTTTTCTGGATATCGATGCTCAGTTCGGGCAGTTACCTTTCCCGGCTTGCCAGGCACAGCCTAGACAGGTATGCCATTTTTTCATTGGAAAACCATCGTTATGGCATTCTTTCAGAACCTGACCAGAGCTGTGGAAATCTTGACCTTGATCAGATCGGTGGCAGAATTTCGATCTCAAATCTGCCGGTTTCAACTGAACGGCTGTTTGGAGATCAGGAAATTCTGATTGAAGGACGACCCGGCGTTGCACAGTTTACCAATTTCCTGATTGGTATAACCGGGAAAAATCAGGTTCTGAGGCAAGTTGCGCAAATGCGGTTCTGGCTTGAGATTTTTCTTGCCGGTTCTTTGCTTATTATTACTCTGGTAGCCCACCGAACCGCTTCTGATTTCGGTGCCAATAAGAAGACTCGCAGAAAGCATGAAAGAGGTAGAAAATCAGAATTTTGGTATCAGATTATCGATTGACCGCGATGATGAGCTTGGTGAGCTTTGCCATTCTTTTGACGAGATGGCAAAAGGCCTTGCTGAGAAAGAACTGATGGGAAAAATGCTTTCGAAATCAGCGGTCAGATCTATTTCTAATGAAGACTCTGAGAGAAAAAACGTTCCCACGCATCAGAGTTACGCCTTTGTCTTTGTCGGGATACCGGGTTTTACTTCATGGCTTGGCAGTGGCTCAGTTGCAGATCTTTTTTCCGATCTGCAGAAGCAGACCGCAGAAATCTGCCGCATTATTTTCGAAGAGGGTGGGGATATCGATAAATTCATTGGTGACAAACAGCTGGGAATTTTCAGTGCAGATAATCCCAGATCAGCGGTAAAGTCGGCTTTTAAGGCAATTAACCGAATTTTGATGGCGGAGACGGGTGGAAAACTGCCATTTCCTGTCGCAATCGGCGCTAATTTCGGTGAAGTAATCAGCGGTTATCTTGGCGTCGGCGAAAAGAGAGATTTTACTGTGATTGGAGACGCGGTAAACATTGCCGCCCGAATTGAAAAAGAGGCGGAAAAAATACGGTTCAAAAGAGGCCTTTTCTCTGAATCTTTCATCGAAAAGCTCGATAATCAGAGCGAATTCAGACTTTATGCCGATGTTCAGCTGAAAGGCAAAAATGTTTCTCTAAAGCTATTCAGCCAGATTTAATTATTTTTTGACTGCGCCACTGGTTATTCCGGCAACATAAGCTTTCTGGGCAAGAAAAAAAACTATCAGTGACGGCAGTGCGGTTACGATTCCTCCGGCTAACAATACACCCCATCTTCCAAAATGTTTTGATGTAAGTGATACCAGGGCAACCGGCAGAGTAAACATCGGCTCATCCTGCATGATGATCAGTGGATAAAGAAACTGATCCCAGGTGTAAATGAAGCTGGTTACCGCGAGACTTGCCATGATTGGTCTGCTAAGTGGCCAGACTATTCTGGCGAAAATATCCAGATCACCGGCTCCGTCGATTCTCGCCGCTTCAAAAATCTCATCGGGAAGATCAAGCATGAACTGACGCATTGCCAGAATTCCAAAAGCGTGTGCGCATCCTGGTATGATTAAACCAAGATATGAATTTAACAGACCCAGGGTTTTTACAATTATAAATACCGGTATCATGATGACTTGACTGGGGATCATCATTGTCATTATAAGAAGGGTGAAGAGTCGGTCGCGGCCTGGAAAAACCATTCTTGCAAAAGCGAAAGCCGCCATTGAATTGAGCAGGAGGGATAAAAGGGTGTAGCCAAATGCATGAACCGAGCTGTTGAAAATGAAACGATAAAAGTCGCCAATTTCAAGCAACTGTTTGAAAGAATCGAGTGACCAGTTTATGGGATTGTATCTCTGTCCGAGAGTCATTTCAAGAGATGCGGGTGCGAAGGATTCTGCTGTCATCAGCAAAAATGGAAACATTGAAATGATCAGGGCCAGACAAAGATAAGCGGCTAACAGCAGTCTTTTCATCTGACTGCCCCCTCGAATTTTCGTCGCATTCTGTTCTGCCACAAATTGAACAGACAGAAAAATACAAAAAGCACACTGATTATCGAGCTTGCATAACCAAGCTGAAAAAATGCAAAGGCCTGGTTATATGAATACAAAAGCACCGAAAGTGTCGAATATTTTGGACCGCCGCCCGTAAGAACATAGGGTTCGATAAAGAATTGAACATTGGCAACGAAAGCTCCAACTGCAATGGTGAACAGCGTTCTTTTCAGACCCGGCAGAGTTACGTGCAGAAACTCATCGAAAGGGCTGCCACCGTCAACTTTTACTGATTCGTAAAGTTCTTTGTCGATAGTGGTAAGACCAGCCAGAATAATGATCATGCTCATTCCAAAACTTCGCCAGACCGAAAAAACAATAAGTGAAGGGAGTGCAAGGTCCGGTTCAACAAGCCAGCCTATCTGTCCAAAACCCAGCCAGTTCAAAAAAATGTTTATTGGACTCTGCTGGCAGAATATCCATTTCCAGGTTACCGCAGAAGCGACTGTGGTAACTACAGAAGGAAGGAAAAGACAAAGGGCGAGAATACTTTTTTTCCAGCCACTGAAACGATTGATCAACAGGGCAAGCGAAAGGGCGATCATCAGATTCAGTGGAATTCCAATTATCATGAAGTAAAAGGTGTTTTTAAAACTCTTTAGTAGAACTGAATCCTGCAGTAGTCGTGAATAATTATCCATACCAAGAAAGTTCGCCATTTCAGGGCTGGAAATGTTTGTTGCTCCAAGATCGGTCAAGCTTGCCGCAAAAGCAAGGCTTAAAGGCAGCAGCCGAAAAATCAGCAGTAACAGCACGGCTGGAACCAGAAACAATAGAACCTGCAATATGGCTGATTGGCTCTTCAGCTTTTTTTGCCTGCCTCTGAAAATATAGAAAACAGTCGCAATGAAGGGCAGCAGGGCAACCATCGGCCAATAGCCTTTAAAAACTGGCTTTGCAGAAGCCTGTGATTGCCTGATTATCTCTGCCATTGTCGAATTCATCTGCGATGCAAATTCCTGAACCGGCTGATTGCTTTCTTCGAATTCCTCAAGCCTGGTATAGGTTTTTTCCCAGAAAATTGTCCATTCACGACCTGAAGGTGGGACTTTTGCGCTTTTCATCTGTTCCTTAAAAACCTTGAGAAGCTGGTCCTTCTCAACTTCCGGGAGCTCATAGGTTCTCAGGTTGGCCGGCAGATCACTGGAAATTTCATACCATTTCGCCTGAATATCAGGGCGGCTTAGAAAAACAATAAATTTTCGTGCCGCCTCTTTATTTCGTGATTCTTTGAAAATAACCATGTTTGACCCGCCCAGGAAAGAACTGTTGTTCTTCTCGGCCGGAAGAACGGCTGCTGCCCATTCATTTTTCAGGCGGTTTGCCGCTTTTTTAAGGTCAGAGGCCATCCATGGCCCAGAAACGGCAATATCATAGTTGCCCATGTCAAATTCTGTGATGTAATCCAGGCCAGAATCTCGCGGTTTCCCGTAAAATCCTTCCTGTCTCATGGAGCGACTGAATTCAAGAGCTTTTTCCAGGGGGTCGATCATAAAAAAATCTTTGCCGCCGACCGGCTGAGAGAATTCACCGCCCGCCTGCCAGTAAAACATTTCAAAGGTAAAACCCTGAAGGCTCGCAAAGTAGCCGATTTCATCCTGCACCTGCTTGCGGAAAAGGGTTCTTTGTCTGCCAAGCTTGAGAAAATCATCCCAGGTCGCAGGGAAATGGCTCCAACCGTGCTGTTTAAGTATTCGTGGCTGGTAATAGGCAACTCGGGTATCTACATACCAGGGCACTCCAAATAACTCGTTTTCGAAAAGATTGGTTTTCAACGATTCAGAAAGAAAGTCTTCGTTTTTCAGCTGACCTGAAGAAAAAAGGTCCTGAATGCTTTCAATGGCTTTCATTGAATGAAAATCGCTCATCATGGTAGTGCCAAGTTGACAGACGTCCGGTGGGGCTCCTCCAAGAAATGCAGCTACCAGTTTTTCGAATGACCCTCCCCATGAAAGTGCCTGGACTCTTACACGAATCTGCGGGTTTTCTTTTTCAAAAAGTTTGACCAGTTCGGGAATAAGTTCCGCCTCGCCTCCCATGATCCAGACCCTTATGGTTGTGGGAGATGAGGCGTTCAAAGAAGAAAGAAATAGAAACAGAAAAATCGCCAGTAACTTTAATGATAAAGCCTTTGGCGATTTTTGTTTTGGCAGGACAGGCACGATTTTTTTTCCTGAATCAATATCCGAGATGCCGGTATTATATCAGGTTTTTAAACCTGTGCGACTTTTTAAAATTTCAAGAGATTGTTTAAATCGGTTATAAACATCTCTTGATCTGTGAGAGCAAAAGTTTAGCGGTCGGGCATAATTGGCCTGGTGCTGTCTCTGGCTTAGAGAATGACCCAGGCTGTTAATCGCTTCTAAAAGCACTCCCAGTTTTTCGAAAAGCAGATGATTCAGCCTTTTTTCGGCAGCCAGACAAAGGCTTCTGGTGTTATCAGACCTTGAAACCATTGCCATAAGCATTTTGGTCATCAGTTCGGGTTGTTTGGCAAAGAATTCTTCAACCTGATCAAGCTGCACTACAACTGCAGAAAGATCGGTGGCGCAAACCACATCTGCAGTTCTTCGCATATTGGGCGATGCGGCGCCGATATTGAGAAAAACCGCGATTTCACCGATAATGCTGCCCGGGGCATTAATTGGAATGTTGGCGTTGTTGCCACCGATCATAACTTCGGCGGTTCCTTCAGTGATGATATACAACCGATCGCCAACTTCGCCTTTGCGGCATAGAAGTGAACCGGCTTTAAACCTTTGCAGTGCAATTTCTTTATCGGCTATTCTCACGACACCGCAGGTAACCGAGGTACTGTTGGGTCTTACGGAACCTGACTGGGTAAGCTCTTTTGCTATTTCGTATGCCTTATGAGCTTTGGCTGCTTCAACAATTTTGTCTGTTCTTCCTGGGGAAACAAAAGAATCGAGTTCGTTGAGCACTGCGAGGTAATCTCTGGCGGTGCTGCGGGTAAAAGAGTCAATATCCACTTCTTCACGTGCTATGGCAGTAAAATGATTGAAAAACTGGTTTAAAAAACCGGCAAATGAAACGCAAGTTTTGACGCCAATATTCGGATTGTCAGCAAAAACCGACTTCATGTCGTCGTGGTTTTCTGCAGGGATCGAAAATACAGAGGACTCATCAAGGGCAAAAACCGAAAATGGCTGTGGCTGGCCCATTAGGGCTTCAATCTCGCCAAACAATTCCTGATGCGACACAATGCCGATCATTTCTGCTTCGGCAAGCATGCGTTTAACCCCTACTTCTTTTACCGGCTTTTCTGACCTGACTTTGGCGAAGCGCCCCGACATTACTTTGAAATATTCGGGAATTTTATCGCCCTGCAGAAACACCGGTTCCCCGGGAAAAAAAGAACAGGAAACAGCTTCCTTATTCATAACTTCAAGCTCCCTGACACGGTACAACTATAATCTTGAGAACAGTAAGATGAATTTTACCAGAAATTTGCCAAAGCCGTAAGTGAAAATTCAAAACATTGTTAATTATGTGCTAATATTTACGGGTAACAAATTGAAAAGTTTAATCATTTTGATAAAGAGCTTGAAAATGGATAAAATTCGTTTGCCAAAGCAGGTAGAAGAAGACCAGGCTTATCCCATGATTGTCGAGTTGCTCTCTCAACAGAAAAAAATCTGGTCGGGGGGACGATTGAAAGTGCCCACCCTGTCTTTCAATCTAAATTTTGTAAGGTCGCTGCAGCTTGAGCACCGCCGCGGAAGACTGGTAAGGGGTTTTGATCTGATCGAGCGTAACCTTGAAAACCAGGCCAGAGGTATGCAACAGGTTGATGAAAAATCCGGTCAGGTTCGGGGGCAGCGAATTTCACGACTGATTGTGTTCAGCAATGACGGGGCAGATAGATATCTTCGCAAGGTTGAGAATCTGCTGGAGGAACATAGAGGTAGAGTTCTCGGGATAATGATAGATATGGATTCTGAAAAACTTGGACAACTTTTTTTCGGTGAAGGAAAATCGGTCAAGATGCTCATGGTCGAGCACAAAGAATCGGTATCGGCCGTTTTGCTGGCTATGACGAAAAATGAACATATTGATCCGCCCCAAAAAGGAGAAAAAGAATGACTCGGTTTGCAATTTTGCTGGTTTTTCTGCTTGCCTGCGGTAATTTTCTGGCAGCCCAGGATTCTTTGTTGTCAGATTCGTTTCTTTTCGTTAAGTCTTATCAGAATTGGGCCTGGGGCGCAGAATATAAGGGAATCATCGTGGATGGTGCAGGTCAGGTTTTTTCTTTCAGCTTTCCTGAAAAAGAGCTGGGGCCAGATTTTGCATCGGAAAAACCAGATACAATTGCCGGTTTAAAAGAATATTTTAATAAAAGCAGAAGTCTGCTCAAAAGTATTCCGGCTGCAGAAGTAGAAAAAATGGCAGGCCTGATTTCTCAGGTTGAAAATGCCTCCTACAGCGAAGATGTTCACACCGCCTGTGACGCTGGCACTAATTTATGGCTTGCCTACCGGCAGGATAAAAATTCTGGTCAGCTAAAAGAAGTTTTATTGTCTAAAACCGGGGATTTTACTCAGAAGTCTGATTCGCCAGCGGCAAAAATTCTGGTTGAATGGCTGGATGGGCTAATAAAAAAATGAGGCAGATAGAGTTCTCAATGCTTTCTCGTTCAGCGCATGAAAGAATATTGAAAATTGTTTTTATCGCTCTGATCGTGCTGCTAGGGCCAGTCAATGCTTCAGTTGATTCAGAAATCAGTTCTGGAACACTGAGAATTCATTATCAACGCCAGGATAATAATTATGCAGGCCTGGGCCTCTGGGCCTGGGATGATTGCAGGAAACCTGCGGTTAACTGGCCGCTCGATGCAATTCCTTTTTTGGAAAAGGATGAATTTGGGGCTTCTGTTGATTTAGAGCTGGCTGAAAATGCAAGAAAGGTCAGCTTTCTCGTGGTTAATCGTGAAAATGGGGAAAAAGAAGCAGGAAACAAGGTTTTTAAGATGAACAGCACTCATAACGAACTCTGGATCAGAGAAAAAGATGATAATGTTTATGTAACCAGTGATTTTGCGGCGGAATGTGAATTACTCAGTGCGGCAGTGGTCGAAGAGGGACAGATTATCGCGAGATTCTCGTCTCAGATTACCCTGGATCCGGCATCTTTGTTGCCTTTGTTGCATCTCACTGACCGAAATGATCAGGAGCTGCTGATCGAGCAGGTAAAAATTGAAAATGAGACCGCCCGTATCAGCCTTTCTTTTGACCTTGCCAAAACTCCTCTGAATCTAAGTTTTTCAGAGGCAAAGGTATCGTGTGACCTTACCTGGCAGATGGTAGACAAGCTTTATGCCTATGATGGAAACGATCTGGGCTGCACAATGCATGCTTCTGGTTCTGCGTCTCTGAAGCTGTGGGCTCCTCGTGCTCATGAAGTTTCGGTTATTGTTTTCGATCGCGACGACCAGACCAGGATGATCGATCGAAAAAGCATGATTCGTGGTGAAAAAGGTGTCTGGTCATGCGAGCTCAGGGCTGAAGATTTTCCCGGCCTTGCTGAGCTTGCCGGGTTTTACTATCAATTTGAAGTCAAAAACTATGGATTTGAGCCCAAAATCATTCTTGATCCCTATGCGCGGTCAATGGCTCCGGTAACTATTTCCCCGGATGGAACCGATGCTGGTTCAAGCCAGGATTTTGTTGGAAAAGCAGCCTTTGTCGATCCAGCAGAGATTGGTACTGTTCCTGCTTCTGCGTCGATTCAGAATTTTTCCCGCCGGGAGGACGCAATAATTTATGAAATTCATGTGCGTGATTTTACCTCAGATCCCGAAATTTCAGAGGATCTCGAGGCCCGTTGGGGGACTTTCGCTGCATTTAAAAGCCGTTTGTCTTACATAAAATCTCTGGGTGTTACTCATATTCAACTGTTGCCCGTGATGGCATGGTATTTTGGTGATGAGACTGCGATGCATAAGCCTGAACTTGAATATTCAGCAAAGAATAACCAATATAACTGGGGTTATGACCCACAGAATTATTTTTCTCTCGACGGGGCTTATTCTGAGAGACCCCAGGACCCGGCAGCAAGAATAGCCGAATTCAAGGACCTGGTAGATGCGATCCATCGGGCGGGAATGGGCGTAATACTCGATGTGGTTTACACTCACATGGCCCGTGCCGATTTTCTCGAAGATCTCGTTCCCAATTACTATTTTTTCCGCAGTCCTGATGGGAGCCTGGTTGGAGATTTCGGAAATAACCTTGCTACCAACCGATTTATGTCTGAAAAACTGATTGTTGATTCAGTTAAATATTGGTTTGAAACTTATAAGATCGATGGTATGCGCTGGGATATGATGGGTGATGCGACTGGAAATGCGGTGCAAAAAGCATTTGATGCTGCAGTTTCCATTAATCCTTCCGCAATTTTTATCGGTGAAGGCTGGCGCACTTTCAAGGGCCACCTTGAAGACCAGGCACTGAAAGGGCAGGGAGCTGACCAGGACTGGATGGCAGTTACTGACTCGGTCGGGGTATTCAGTGATGAATTTCGAAATGAGCTCAAATCAGGTTTTGGCTGTGAAGGTGAACCGATGTTTCTTACCGGTGGCAAACGCAATATTCAGTTTCTTTTCAAGAATATCAAGGCACAGCCAGCCAATATTCCTTCTACCCATCCTGGCGATGTGGTGCAATACATAGAAGCTCACGACAATATGCCTCTTTTTGACGTAATCGCCCAGTCGATAAAAAAGGACCCGGATATTGAAGAAAATTTCATTGAAATTCACCGGAGAGTCAGGCTCGGTAACGTTATACTGATGACCTCACAGGGCACTGCCTTCATGCATGCTGGGCAGGAATGTGGCCGAAGCAAGCAATGGCGGGCTGAAGGAAAGCCACAGCATAAGTATCATGAGCTGTCAGATGTTGATGGAAAACCTTTCAAATACCCTTATTTTATCCACGATTCTTATGATTCTTCCGATGCAATAAACCGGTTTAACTGGAAAAAAGCCACCGACATAGCTGCTTTTCCGATCAATGTAACAACCCGTGAATATACAAGTGGTTTAATCAAACTTCGCCGGTCGACCGACGCTTTCAGGCTTCCTGATTATCGCACCATCGATTCAAGTGTCAGCCTGATTGCTGCCCCGGAGATAGCAGAAGAAGATCTTCTGATCGCCTATAGCTGCCAGGGAACCGATGACGTCATTTACCACGTTTTCGTTAATGCAGACAATGTGGCAAGAAAGCTCACCTTGAAAATCGACCTAATCCACGCGGAAGTGCTGGTTGACCAGAAAGCTGCCGGAATCAGTGCTTTGGCAAAACCCGAAGGATTCAGCCTCACACCGGATTCGATCGAAATGGAGCCTTTGACTGCCGTGATATTTCGCTCAAAAAAGTGAACGCTAGATTCCCAGTCCCCATCTTATAGTCACATTTAAAACCGCCAGCAGAAATGATGCAATTAAGGCTACGGCAGGTGAGGTCATTTCAAAATCATCCATTGCTTTGTCGATGATCATCAGAAGAATTGCTGTGATACAGAATACCAGAACAAAAGCAGTAACCAGGCCACCGGCGCCGGCGAGCAAAGGCCCGATAACAGGAATGAAAGAAATTGCAGCAAGCACTATGCCGATGATAACGCTGACAGGCAGAACTAAAAGCCCGGCGATAACCATTAAAAAGCTGTAAGCGATGGCGATGATGAAATTTGTCTTGTCGTTGCGGACATTGAAACCGGGCAGAATTTTTGAAATGATCAGAAATGCCAGGGTATTTACCCCAACTGTTACCAGAGTGCCCATTTTGATCCTCCTGATTGAGATATGCCCCATTATAGCGATAATCATTTTGTAACTGCAACCATGGAATTTTGATTTGACTTTGGGCCGGGGTCAGATTACCTTTGCAGCATCAATTCATTTGCAGGAAAAAGCCATGACCATTTGTGAGCAGCCGCGAAAATATCAAATTACTGCGATTTCTGATGCTTTGACCGATATCATGATCGAGGTCAACGATGATCTGCTTGGCCGCCTGGAGTTACCAAAGGGAAACAGCATTCAGCTTGACGAAGCAAACCTTGCCAAAATCGAACAGATTATCAGAACCAATAAACCTCAGGTTGCTCCTGGTGGTTCACCCACCAATGTAATTTATGGAGCGAGCAATCTTGGTTTGCGTTGTGCCTTTATTGGTTGTGTGGGCAGTGATGATTACGGTTATGATTACATCAACAACCTGCGTGAAAATGATATTGATACCTATGTCTCTATCAAACGCGGAAATTCCGGGTTATGCTATACCCTTATAAGTCCTGACGGTCAGCGAACTTTTGGTCTTGATTTTGGAGTGGCCAAGCAGTTGTATGAATATGAAATTCTTCACAGCCTGATAAAAGATTCGGAATTTTTGCATTTTTCTGCTTACGAATTCCGTGGTGAAAACCCGATTAATTTTGCCACCAGGCATGCGGCAGAAATTGCCCGCAAACACGCGACCAAAATTTCCTTCGACCTTGGTGACAGTTATGTAGTTCAGTCTTCCCGCGACCAGATCGAGGCTTTTCTTGCAGAAAAGATCGACCTGCTTTTTGCCAATGAGGATGAGGCCTGTGCTCTTTGTGGTGGGCATGATTACGACAAATTGCTTCGTTATGCAAAACTGGCAGTGGTAAAATTAGGGCCTGGCGGAGCTCTGGTTTTGTCGCCAGGTAAGAAAACCTGTGTTGCAGGTTACAAAGTCGATGATGTACGCGACACCAATGGTGCAGGTGACAACTTTCAGGCCGGTTTCTTTTATGGGCTGTCAAAGAATCTCGACATTGAAACCTGTATTAAAATAGGAAATTTCCTGGCTGCCAATATTATCAGGCGAATCGGCGCCCAGTCGAAGGTAAAAATTTCAGGTATTGAATTT
>JBMOKV010000407.1:0-1560 GCA_049325495.1 Candidatus Rifleibacteriota bacterium
ATATCTTTGGCTGCAGCCTGGTCAGCGGCCCCCGGCGCAAAGGACGGGCCGGTCGGTTCGATATTGTTTACCAGACCTTCCAGCAGCTGCAGGTTATATTGAAATTCATGTTTTTCATTGCGTGAACGCTTCTGTACCCGGCGATCACTGAGAAAAAACTGCCAGATATTCGAAGCGCGACCCACTCTTCTAACGATGCCTGCCATAAAAGCTGCAAGAATGACACGGGCAGCGGGGTGAACTATTACGATCAATTCTGCACCACAACCGCGAAATGCCTTGCTTAAGGCGAGAGTAGAGGGATAATCGTCGTCGACGAGCATTTCGTCAACCTCAGGGCAAAGCCTGGTCAAAGCTGCTGTATAGCGCTTCACATGCGCAAAAATTCTCGCATCGGGAAATTGCCGGCGCAGCTCTCGAAACACCGGGGTAGTCAAAATCAGGTCTCCCGCTTTGTCGGTGCGCGAAACAATGATATTCACAGGCTCTCACCAACCATTTGCGAAAAAACTTCCGCAATTTTTTCTGCCGAAATGCTGTTCATGCAGATATGATCGGGCCTGGGGCAGGTTTTCAGGCGGCAGGGGGCCTGCGGACATTTTTCTGACCCGTAAACATAGATTGTTTTCTCAGATAGAGCGCCGGTTCTGGCCATATCGGTAGGCCCTACGGGAATGATGGCAGGCCGTCGAAAAAGTGCGGCAAGGTGCATGGTGCCTGAGTCATTGGCGATAAGTGCCCGTGCCTTGCTCAACAAAACTGCCAGCTCGGTCAGGCTGGTTCTGCCCGCCACAGATTTGACTGAATTACATCTGGCGGCCGTTTTTTGCGCGATTTCATGCTCGGCTTCACTGCCTGAGACCAGAATTTTCAGCCCTGGGTAACGATCGGCGATGATTTCAGCGACTTCAGCGAATTTTTCCGGGGGCCAGCGTTTGGCTGCGCCGAAGGCGGCACCGGGGGCTAGAATAATAAAGGGTTCGTCAGGTTCAAGAGTAAACCGGCAAAGCGTTTCGATAACCCGCGACTGGTCAAGGCAGATTTCGGGCAATGGCGACTGCTGGTCAGCCAGGCCCGCTTCTTTTACCAGATTGAAATGCAGGGTCGATTCATGTATTTCTTTGAAATTTACGGGCTTGGCAATGGCCTGACTGAGAAAGAGCTTTCTTCCCTGGGTGTTGTAGCCGATCGAAGGGGCATCGCAGGCCCACGAAACCAGGGCCGCTCTCAAAGAATCGGGCAAGACCACGATCTGGTCAAACCCTTCCTTTCTCAGTTTTCGCATTTTCTGCAACCCGGCAAAGATCGGGCCATTGGTCGCAACTGCATGAACTGCCGCGAAACGGTCGATGATCTGGTAAGCCTCGACCAGATGCGGGCGGGTTAGAACGTGCACTTCATGCTTTTCTGCGGCGGCAAGCATTGCCGGCAGCGACATGATTACATCGCCAAGCCAGTTAAGGCCGATAAAAAGAGTTTTCATGGCTGTCTCTCAAAAAAATTGAAGATGGCGGTCGCAGTGCTTTCCGGTTCAAGATCACGGCAGGCAAAATGCTGCAG
>JBMOKV010000408.1:0-12067 GCA_049325495.1 Candidatus Rifleibacteriota bacterium
GGAATCAGGGCAGCTCTCTGCCGCAGCGGTCTTGAGGCAGAGCTTTCCCGTCAACACAATGATGCAAATGTTCTGGTGCTTGGTGAAAGAATTACCGGCGAAGCTCTGGCGATCGATATTCTGGAAAAGTTCATGGCGGCCGGTTTTGAAGGAAGCCGACACGAAATCAGAGTCAGAAAAATTGAAGAAATTTAGCGATTGGGGGAAATATGAGCAGTTTAACTATCGTTGATCACCCTCTGGTCAAGCATAAAATCACTCTGCTTCGATCAAAATTTACTGAAGTGCAGCAATTTCGTGCCCTGATGCAGGAATTGTCGATGCTTCTTGCCTATGAAGCGACTCGAGGGGTGCATGTTGAAGAAACCACCTGCGAAACTCCATTGATGAAAACAGCCGGTCACCTTCTTTCACCCGGAAAAATCGCCATAGTACCCATTTTAAGAGCTGGGCTGGGTATGGTTGACGGGCTGCTTAATTTTATGCCGATGGCCCGGGTAGGACATATTGGCCTTTACCGCGACCACGACAGTCTGCAGCCAGTTGAATATTACTGTAAACTGCCTGATGGAATTGCGAATATGGAAGTTTTTGTCGTCGACCCGATGCTTGCTACCGGTGGTTCGGTTGCTCATTCGATCAGCATTGTCAAAAAAACGGGCGCGACCAGAATTCGCTTTCTCTGTGTGGTTGCCTGCCCCGAAGGTGTTGAATGTCTTAAGAAAGCCCACCCTGACGTAGATATTTTTACCTGCGTTCTTGATGAAAAGCTCAATGAGCGGGGTTATATACTGCCAGGTTTGGGTGATGCGGGAGACAGACTTTATGGAACAAAATAAGCCCGATTCTCTACCAGACCACATTGACCAGCGCCCGGACTGGGATACTTATTTTCTGAGGATTACCCAGCTGATATCTCAGCGTTCAACCTGTCTTCGACGTCAGGTTGGTGCAGTGATCGTAAAAGACAAAAGAATTCTGGCAACCGGCTATAACGGCGCTCCCAACGGAGTTCCCCATTGTTTTCAGAAACCCGAAGGCTGTCTTCGTGAAGCCAGGGGAATCCCATCCGGTGAGCGTCAGGAACTCTGTCGGGGTCTTCACGCAGAGCAGAACGCCATTCTACAGGCCGCCGCTTTTGGAGTTTCCCTGAAAGAAAGCGTTTTGTATTGTACTCACCAGCCGTGCGTAACTTGTGCTAAAATGTTAATAAATGCCGGAGTAAAACGCGTTGTGTTTCTCGGCAGTTACCCTGACGAACTTTCCCTTGAACTTCTGAAAGAGGGAAACATCGTTCTTGAAAGGAAAGAAATAGACTGATTCATGGCAAAAATTCTAATACAGGGTGGCAAACCTCTTAACGGTTCAATCATGGTTAGTGGTGCAAAAAATGCTGCTTTGCCGGTAATGGCAGCGACTTTGCTGAGCACTGAACCGGTAATCCTGAAAAATGTTCCCGATCTGAACGATGTTAACACCATGGCCAGAGTATTGCAGGCCCTTGGTGTTAAATGGTCGAAAATCGGTCCCGGTGAATACTCTTTTGACGCGTCAGGCGACATAAGTGAAGAAGCGCCTTATGAACTGGTAAAAACCATGCGCGCCAGCTTTTTTGTCATGGGGCCGCTTCTGGCAAGACTGAAAAAGGCAAGGGTTCCTTTGCCGGGTGGATGTGCGATTGGCGTGCGTCCGGTAAATATTCATTTGAAAGGTTTCGAAGCTTTAGGTGCAAAAGTATCAATCGATGGTGGCTGTGCCGTGGCGGTAGCAGACCGATTGATCGGAAATAAAATCATGCTTGATTTTCCTTCGGTGGGTGCCACGGAAAACCTGATGATGGCAGCTGCCCTGGCTGAAGGCAGCAGCAGCATAGAAAATGCCGCCCAGGAGCCGGAAATTGTCGATCTTGCCAATTTTTTGAATGCTATCGGTGCGAAAATAACCGGCGCAGGTAGCCCGGTTATCAGAATCGAAGGGGTTGAACGCCTTGGCGGCGCCCAGTATAGCATTATTCCAGACCGCATCGAAGCAGGAACATTTATGGTCATGGGAGCTATTGGTGGTGGAACGGTAAAGGTAGAAAAGTGCGAACCGGAACATCAACATGCCCTCATCAACAAATTACGTGAAATGGGTGCGAAAATTGAGATTCATTCAGACATGGTAGAAGTTTCGGCTTTGGATGGGTTGAAAGGTGTTGAAGTGAAAACTTTGCCCTTCCCCGGTTTTCCAACCGATATGCAGGCACAGCTCATGGTAGCCATGTGTGTAGCCAGAGGCACATCTTCCATAACTGAAACCATTTTTGAAAATCGTTTCATGCATGTTTCAGAACTGGCACGCATGGGCGCAAACGTTAATACCCATGACCGCACTGCCTTGATTCACGGGGTTGAACAGTTGAAGGGTGCGCCCGTGTCTGCAACCGACCTGCGTGCCGGTGCAGCTATGGTGCTTGCCGGGCTGATTGCCGAAGGTCGTACCGAAATCAGTCAGGTTTATCACATTGATCGCGGCTATGAAGACCTGGTCGGCAGATTGAAGAAAATAGGTGCCGACATCGAGAGAATTGAAGACCCTGAAATAGACGAATAGGAGCTTATCATGCCAGAAGCCGAAAAAGGCCGATTTAAACATTTGATTGAAGGTCTCAAAAGCCCTGATCGTGAGGAAAAACTTTTATCGATCGCAGCCCTGGGCATTATTGGAGCCCCGCAGCATGCTGATCTGCTTGCCGACCTTTTATCGTCACCTGATGAAGAAGTGGTTGAGCAGGTTATGGTTGCCATGGGCCGCATCGGCAATCCGTCTTCAGTCAAATATTTAATTGAATTTATCACCTCTGAAAATCAAAGGCTGGCAAATTCTGCCTTCAACGTTCTGGCTGAAATAAATCTTAACCCAGCTCTTCCTGTTGCAATCAAAGCAGCCGGTGCCGACCAGCCGCCTGAAATCAGGCGTAGAATCATCGATATACTGTCTAATTATGAAGATATCAGAGTAAGTTCTCTGATGAACGAAATTCTTGGGCAGACCCGTGATCACGGCCTTCTGGTCGCGGCTATCCGCTATTTTGTCCGCTGTCCTTCGGCAGAACGTCATACCGTTCTCAAAATGCTGGCAACGAACAGCAACTGGGAAGTAGCATTGGCAGCAAATCTTGCTCTTTCAAGGCTGAAAGATGAGGGTGCCTTTTCCCAGATCCGCAGGCTGGCCAAATCGGGCAATGCCGATATTCGCCAGCTGATTGTCGAAGCTTTGAATGAATATCCGCTGATTGAAGACCGCAACATTTTTCAAATGTTTTTTGAAGACAGCCGTTCCTCGGTTCGAGAAGCGGCTTTGCGAGGTATTGATCTTTTCGGTGCTGATGAGCGCATTACCATCATTCGCAACTGGATGCACCGGGAAGCGGATAAAAAGATCAAGAAGCTTCTGATTTCAAGGGCTTCTAAAGAGCATACTACCTTGTTTTATGATGAATTTTATCGAAACCTTCAGACTTCCGATGAAGATTTGAAAAAACTGGCAATCGAAGCTATCGCTGAAATGGGCGAAAAAATCGCCGATCGCATCATTATCGATTTTGACCGCATGCCCTTGGTGGTGCGTGAGCAGATGATTCTGGTTCTGGGTAAAATCGGTGGGGAAAAAGTCGTTAAAATTGTTGAAGAAAGCCTGCAGGCCAAAGAAAGATGGCTGAGAATCAATGCGGTTGAAGCTGCTGCATCTATTCATGATGACGGCCTGTATCAGAAGCTGATCGAGCTTTTGAAGAAGCGCGATACCGATGTCTGGGTAAGGGCCACCGCTGTTTCTGCCCTGGGTCGCTCAAGAAAACATGATTATGCAGAGGTTGTCGCTTCGCAGCTCAGCCACGAAGATGCCAGAGTGCGGGCCAACGCCATTGAAGCTCTTGCTGATCTTGCCTGGCTCGGGCTTCCCGATGCCTGCCATAAAATGATGCACGATCGCAATGACCGCGTTCGCGTCAATGCCGCAATCGCTTTGTGGAAAAGCGGTCACGAAGAGGTTTTTGCCGAACTTGAAAAAATGTCGCGCGATAAAAGCCGCTGGGTCAGATCTTCAGCCGTTTTTGCACTCGGCCAGATCAAGGATCGTGAAGGTGCCCACATTCTGCTAAATCTGCTGTCAGACCCCGAAGAAATCGTCTATAAAAATGCAGTAGAAGCCCTCGCAGAACTTGGCGACATGCGTGCCCTGATTCCCCTGCTGAAAGAATCACGCAAAAACCGCCTGCCCGCCGAAATCTTCGCCGCCGCCCTGAAAAAGTTTTCCCATTCCATCCACCGGGAATCGTAATTAAATTCTGAAAACATGATCGCTTAGCCTCAAAATCAAATCTTTTACAGATACGGAATTTTGCTTTGGTAATAGCTGTGATACACTGCAAAAAGTAAATTCTTTTCTAAAATTTGATTCAAGAGGTTGATATGAAGCGTTTAATGCTTGTTTCGCTTTTTTCTTTTTGTGCAGCCCTTCCCGTTTTTTCTGAAGTTGTAATCAAACTTAAAAATGGCCAGACTATGAGTCTGCCAATTAATCAGTCAGATATTTCAAGTATAGAGTTCAGCTCCTCTATTCCCACAGAAAACAAACCAAAAACACCTCCTCAATCAGAAATCCGTAAGATCAGAACTTTTCGAGTTACTGAGTATGAACGCAATAATTCAACTCCAGCCTGGACCGGTGTTATAACCCGAATTGGTGAATCGGCGAATTTTCAGGCAAACTGGAAAAGTGTTAGAACTGGTGAGCCAGACAAAGGCACCCTCACGATTAAATCAAATCCTGGTGACAACCAGGTAACTTTGATTCGAAGTGATAACAATCAGACCTATGTGGGCACCATCAGTGCCGATGGACGTACTTTGGAAGGAAATTTTAACGAACCAGGGAAAACAGTCCGCGATCGGCGATGGACCGCCCAGATTGAATATTGAAACAAAAGATTCGACAGACAGAGTCTGACGCGAATATTATAAAAAAGCGCATTGAAAATTATACTACCGTCATCGCCCGACTTGATCGGGCGATCCAGAATTAGCCGCTATTATTGAGGATGCCCCGATCAAGTCGGGGCATGACAAAATGTGAAAAATTCAATGCGCTTTTGTATAAACAAAGCATCAAAAAATTACCAGTTTTTTGAGCTGTTAAACGGCTAAAAAAAAGAATCCGGGAGCTATCCCGGACTGAAAAATAAGGAGGCAAACAAATCCATAACCCTTTTCGAACCAAAGTGAAGTTTTCTTAACGAAAAATTTCAAAAATCTGCAGGTTTTTGGATTTCATTTATTTGCCCGATTATTCTTCAGTTTCTTCTTCATCTTCATCCGCTTCGGTATTGTCTGGTTTAACCAAAAAGGGTTTCAGCCCGGGAAACTGCTCAAATACCGGCAGATCAAGTTTTGCCTGTTTCATTTCGTTTGAATCGGCGAACTTGTCGAAGCCCGTTTCCACTTCGTCCTGAAATTTCTGAATTTCCTGGCCCATACTGGCAATCTGATCTTTTGCCTTATTCATGTGTTCACGGAAAAGAGCCAGTTTTTTCTCGTCTTTTTCGACCCGCTTTTTCGCGGTTTCAAGTTTTCTATAGGGCTTCTGCCGGTCGGTTTCGAGCTTTGCCAGTTTTTTTCTGGCTACTTCAAGCTGCTTTACTTTTGGTTTGCGCTTTTTGGCAACTTCGGGAGAACTGAGTTCAGCTTCGATTTTGGCCACTCTTTCCTTTTGCTCGGCGATTTTTTTGTCATGTTTGGCATAATACTCGGCTTCACCATTCTGGGCTCTTACCAGCATTTCTTTACTTTTCACAACTCTTGCCTCAAGCTGGGCCAGTTGTTCTTCAATGCTGAGAGTGCCGCTGGCCGCCATTTGATTACCACTGGTTTCGCCGATCATGGCTTTTTTTGTTTTTTCCAGGTTTTTAAACATCATAACCTGAATCAGCCGGGTTTTTACCAGGTTGAAGTCGGCTTCGCTCATTCCGGTTTCAGCACATGCAAGCTTTTCGGCATCGAGTATCTGACCGCCAAGCTGAAGAGTTGTTTTTATGGCTTCAATCGCAGCGCTCTGGTTTTCTGCCTGCTCAGGAGATTTCTCGTCATCTTCGAGTGCAACGGTAGCCGAGGCGGCTTTGCCCTGTGCAATTGCCATGGTGCGGGAAAACAGCTCGACCAGGTTTTGGTCGATAGGCAGTATGCCGGTTGCGGTCGCAGTCTGATTGATGGTGGCGGCCGGTAAAATTTCGCCTGAGCCCGCTGTCTGAACCGGTTGTTCTACTGGCAAAGTTTCAGCAGAGCCTGCCGGTTGAGCAACCGAAACGATGGCTCCGGCAAAAACATAAAAAAGGGCAATGATTATTTTTCGCATTTGAAATCCTTTTATCTGTCTGGATAAAGTTTCCCCGTATTTTTGCACTGATATTACCACTTAAGAGACTTCGCTGCAATTAAGCAGAATCAGTTTTCAACCCGGCATTCCCTGGCAATGAGGGCAAAATCTTCGCTGATAATGGCTTTCAGTTCAGCAAGATCAGGCTGGCTGTAAATTTTTTGCAATCCTGGTGTTAGTTCAAACTGGTTGCCAATGGTGATTGCCCATCTGACCCGGTAATCTGAGGTGATGTCGTAAATGCTCATAAAATCTGCTCTTCTTACGATGAAACGGTTAAGAATTGAGTTTTCCTGTTCGATGGTCACCAGACGATCTTCTTTGAAAAGATTTTTTCCAAATGAATTTTTGACATCGAAGCCTGCCAGTTGACCAAGTGTCGGAACAATATCCGGGTGCTGGGAAGGTTTTTCGAATGTTTCAGGTCTGACGCCCGGGCCTAGAATCAACAGCGGAACCTGGAACTGAAAAAAGTGGGGGCCACTGACGTGGGCGAAAAATCCCGCTTCTCCCAATGACTGGCCGTGGTCGCCATAGATAATCACAAAGCAGTTTTTGTTGAGACCTCTTGCATAAAATTCAGTCAAAAATTTGTTTAAACAGTGGTCAACGTAAGCTTGGGCGTTTTTGTAACGGTTTTTCAACATCAGCATGTTTTCTGGGGCCGGGTCGAGATGGTGAATCATGAAACGCTCGGGCAGAGTTGGTTGATTGATGGCGAATTCTGGCGGGTAATTGTAATTGAAATGGGCGTTGAAAACATAGCCTTCGATGAAGTAACGCTTTTGCGAAGCAGCGATCTCAAGAACCCTTTTGAGAATATCTTCGCCTGATGTTGCCAGCAACTTCAGCTGCTGGTCTGAAACATCGACGAACCATTCAAATGGCAGCTCGGTAAGTTCAGGGTCTTCAGTCGTCGGGTCAGGTACCGGAATCATGGTAAAATCGCGATAAAGCGCATCTACTCCGGTCCATTTTGAATAGACCTTGAAAAGCGAATAACCATCTTTTTTAAGAAAAGCCGGGAACTCCCAGAAATTGAGGCTTTTGAACTGCCGGGTCAGAAAGAATGGGTACATGCTGCCATAAATGCTGTTTATCGCCGTTTCGGTCAGGTTGCTTGCCGAAAAATGGCGCTTGAAAAACAGGCCTTTTTTCGCCCAGCTCATCAATAACGGCATATTCACTTCGATTTCATGGGCCCGCAGACTTTCGAGAGTTATGAAAATCAGATTTGGTTTCGTGTCTTTCACCCAGGAATATTGGGCGTTTCGATAAAAAATGGCCGGGTCAAGTCTGAATGTACTGGTTACCAGCCCGGCCTGATTGAGCGGTTGCAATTTTGCAGGAAGCGGCAAATCGAGGCCTGCCGCATCGTATCTGGTCATCAGATATTCGGTAAATGGGCGGCTTTCAACGATAAAGTTGAAATGCAAGAGCATCATCACAAGCTGAAGCAGACCGGCCGCCACCGCTTTCTTTTTCCCTATGCTGCCTTCAACCGGCTGCGCGAGAAAAACGACCAGCAGCGACAACAGTGCAAAAGCGCCCACATCGATAAAATAGGGCAATAGATTGGTGAGGTTGAGATTGGCGTCTTGAACTGCGGTATATTGCAGGCGCCAGAGATGCATATAGTTCAGATGGATCTTGAAAAACAGGTAATAAATGCGATCGAGATAAAGATAAAAAATGATGCCCGCGCTAACAGCAAACCAGAGCGAAAGCAGCCATTTTCGCTGTTTTTCGAACAGACGCAGGCCAACCCAGGCAACCGCCCACAAACAAAGATAAACAACCAGGCATAGCCACCATGAGAGGCGAATTTCATTGATCAACAAAATTGGATAAAGTACCGCCGGCGCCAGACCAGCCAGCCAGAAAAGCTTTCTGATGCCATGGTAACCGGTTTTACTGTGTTGCCCAAGAATCAGCAGCAGGCAGGTTATTGCCCCCAGAACCGGGTTGGAAAAAAGCAGCAGCAGACTGTCGCCATGAAAATCTCCTGGTCTGATCAATTGCACCAGCTCAAAGAAAAGAAAAAATGCCGTGGTTGTCCAGGCAAGAATCAGTGCCGGTATGGCCGAGGGTTTTACTGGTTTCATTTCGGGATCAGTCACTTTTATGAATTTCTTAATGCCGACTCAATCGGTTAAACGCCAGTTAACTATAACAGAGATCGGGTAAATGAAAAAACTTTCAGAAATTTATGGCTGTTTACCGATATTTAGAGAGAATAAAAACATAGGTAAACAGGAGCAAACATGTCTGCAGATCTGCTCGAGCAGTTTCTGAACTATCTTGCCATTGAAAAAGGCCTGCGCCCCAAATCGCTGGAAGCCTACCGCCGTGACCTGCAGGACTGGCTCATCTTTCTCGATGAGCGGGGCCGCAAAGTTACCGCGACTTCTCTCGACAGCGCCCTGAGCCTTTTTATGGTCAGCCTGCACGATCGCGGCATGTCACCCCGTTCCATGGCCCGCAAGTCTTCAGCCCTCAAGGGGTTTTATAAGTTTTTGTTGCGCGAGGGCCATATCAGCGAAGACCCAACCGAGCTCATCGAACGACCGAAAATCGGCCGCGCTCTTCCCAAGGTGCTTTCGCTGCCTGAAGTCGAAAAAATTCTGGCGCAACCTGATGTATCTACGGCTTTTGGCCTGCGTGACCGGGCAATTCTCGAAGTTTTATACGCCACCGGAATTCGTGAATCAGAACTGATCGATCTTGAAATCGGTAATCTCAATGCCAATGCCGAATTTCTTACGGTTATCGGCAAAGGCGGGCGCGAACGCATCGTGCCGGTCGGGTCTTTCGCCATTCAGGCGATCAACAACTATTTGAATCGCGGCCGCAATGAACTGTGTCGCGATATTACCGAACGTGTTCTCTTTCTTAACCCCTATGGCAAAAAGATGTCGCGCATGGGTCTGTGGAAAATCGTGAAAAAATACGCGCAAATGGCGGGAATTGGCCGCCAGGTGTCGCCCCACGTTTTTCGTCATTCATGCGCAACCCATATGCTCGAAGGCGGCGCCAGCATTATCGCTGTTCAGGAGATGCTGGGTCACGTAGATGTTTCCACAACCCAGATCTACACCCATCTTACCGGTAAAGATCTGAAGAATATTCACAGGCAGGCACACCCAAGAGGCAAATGAAATCAACAATCGGAAAGAGCAGTGCCAGACGCGAACTTACCGCTCGCGTTCTTCTGCTTTCTCTGATTTTAAGTCTGTTTCCCGGTGAATTGCTGAGGGGCGAAGAAGTGGGCCCGAGAAGTCTTTTCAGACCCATGGCGATCAAGCTTCTGCGCCCGGAAAAACCAGCGGTGCAGCCCCTGGTTCACCGTGACGGGGAAGTCGAGATCAAGGTTGAAAGAGCCGTGCCGCTCAAGCCGGCCAGACCCGCAGCTGAAGTAAATACCGGCACCGAACAGAATAATGTTCTTGTCGACGAATCTCTTGCCGATGCCGCAGCGACTGAACCCGAAAAACCAGCCGCCTACGCCATTACCCCGGTAAATGAAGCGGTCGAGATCGGGCCAGAAGATGCGGCTATCGAAGCGATGCCGTTCAATGAACCGCAAAAAATCGACACACCACCCGCCCAGGTGGTCGAATATGCACGCAACTTCTGGGATGAAGCCAATGAGCAAATCGACAAGCATAAAATTTCCATCTCTGGAACCAAGACTTTCGAAATGAAAAAATCTGAAGTTTCCGGTGATGTGGGACATTTCTCAACGGAAAACTACGATTCGATGCCGGGTTTTCATCTTGATCAGAGCCTGCATCTCGAAATTGACGGCAACATTACTGAAAATTCTACGGTTCATGCCATTCTCGACGATAAAGACGACGAAGACCGGCGCTTTACCGTTAACATCGATGGCCCGGTCTGGAAATTCGTCATGGGCGACTTTCCGCTTGCCCTTGAAGGCACTGAGTTTACTCTCTTTCGCAAAGAGGTGCGCGGTATCATGGCTCAGGGCTCATTTCATGAAAAATTCAAATCCATTTTCCTGTTTTCCCAGTCCAAGGGCCAGGCCCGCCGTGAACAGTTTCGCGGTGCCGGCCAGCAGCAGGAATTTCGCATGCAGGGCAGCCCGGTCGTGCAGAACTCTGAGCGGGTCAGCATCGATGGTCGGCTTCTCACCCGTGGTGTGGATTATCTTGTTGATTACGAAGACGGTCTGATCAAATTTCAGCCCCATCTTTTGCCGATCGAAGTTACCAGCTGGATCGTCATCGAGTATGAAGTTTCCGATAAAAGTCTGGCATTCAGCCGTAATCTTTTTGGCACCCGCCACATTTATACTCGTTCTGAAGGCCGCGAAATCGCTTTGAGCTGGCTCAGGGAAGTGGATAACTCGACCCCGAAATCGGGCGATACCGCTTCATCAACGGCGACTCCCATGCAGCATGACATTCTTGGGGCTGATATCAACTGGAAAATTTCGCCAAGGTATTCGGTTACCGGCGAAACGGCAGTTTCATTTCTGGATCCCAATAAAAACAGTGAACTGGCACCAACCGATAAGTGCTTGACCGGCCATGCGAGTAAACTGGCTTTGAAAGCCGGTGGCGAAAAGTATGACGGTGATCTGACCTTCAAGCGCATCGACAAGGACTTTAAAGTTGTGGGGCGCGAGGGCGGCGTCATGGAACTGGGCGAGAGAGGCCTGGTCAATGACATTCTCAGCGGTCGGGCTCGGCTTGAATATCGGGTTGTGCAGAACTTCAAGGTTTTTGCCGACAGTGAAAAATCTCAGACCAATCTTTCCGATGACCCGGCCCTTCAAAGCGTCGATTATGACAACAACAGCGCCGGCTTTGTCTGGACCAGCGATCGCGCCGGAAGAATCGAAATCCGTGGCGGCCGGCAGGTCGATGAAGAAGTGGGGCCGACAAAGGTTTCAGATATGACGAGAAACAGCGCCGCTGCCGTCTGGGATAAAAACTTCGGAAAACTCAAGACGCAGGCCAAGATGCAGAATACGGTTTATAACGATGCCATCAATCTGGCTTCGGATTCGTCGGTTCTTGAAATGGGTGTGACGATGGGTGCCGAAGCTGACCGCACTTTTGCCTGGAACGTGGGGGCATCGAGAATAGCGATTAACGACGAACTCAGCCCCAATGATCTGCGTTCAGAAACGCGCAACTACAATCTCGATCTGAATTACGAGCCCAATAGGGTTTTCAATGCCCGCGGCCTTTTCCAGTGGCGTCGCGAAGATGATTTTTATGCCAATTCCCGCATGGATACCGAAATTGCTGATTCGCAATTCCGTTATGAGCCGACCCGCGATCTTCGAACTCAGCTGAAATACAAGGTTGAGAACACTTCAAAAGTTCTGCGTGACCCCTCGCTCGATCCGCAGAAGTATATTCTGCCGCCTAGTCTGCCGAACTCTGAAACCAATAAAGAAGAAATCGTTTCGACTTTTGAAAACCCGGTGCAGAAGACCACTGCCAACTTTCTAACCGATTACCGTATCAATCGTTATCTGCAGGCCTATTTCGACTGGCGCCGTCGCGAACTGATCGACCAGAAAACCGATAAAAGGGTTGCGACCAACGATCGCAAAACCTATGAACTGCGCTACACTCCTCTCGAAAAAATGCTGGTGACCACCGAGTTCGAGCATGGG
>JBMOKV010000409.1:0-12055 GCA_049325495.1 Candidatus Rifleibacteriota bacterium
CATCGCCTTCCATGGCAATATCGTCGATCTGCTCGAATACGCGGTCAAAGAAAACATCGAGATCGAGCTGCTTTCTGACCAGACCTCATGTCACGCTGTCTATGACGGGGGTTACTGCCCCAAAGGGCTCACTTTCGAGCAGCGCACCGAAATGCTGGCCAAGGACCCACAGCAGTTCAGAAAGCTGGTTGACCAGTCTTTAAAAGATCATTTTAAAGCCATAAAAGCTCTAAGCGAACGGGGCACCTACTTTTTTGATTACGGCAACGCCTTCATGCGTTCGGTTTTTGATGCGGGCGTTAAAGAAATTTGTGCAAACGGTGAAAACCCTCGTGACGGTTTCATTTTCCCCTCTTATGTCGAAGACATTATGGGGCCGATGCTGTTTGATTTTGGCTATGGGCCTTTCCGCTGGATCTGCCTGAGCGGCAAAAAAGAAGATCTGCGCCGCACCGATCAGGCAGCCATGAATTGTATCGACCCCGAACGGCGGGCCCAGGATCGCGACAACTATGTCTGGATAAAAGATGCGGAAAAAAACAGTCTGGTAGTGGGAACTCAGGCGCGAATTCTTTACCAGGACACAGAAGGACGGGTAAAGATTGCTCTGAAATTCAATGAAATGGTGCGTAACGGAGAAATCGGTCCGGTAATGCTGGGTCGCGATCACCATGATACCGGCGGCACCGATTCGCCCTATCGCGAAACCGCCAATATCAAAGACGGCAGCAACATCACTGCAGAAATGGCGTTGCATTGTTATGCGGGCAACGCGGCCCGTGGCATGAGCCTTATCTCTCTGCACAACGGCGGCGGAGTTGGAATCGGCAAATCAATCAACGGCGGTTTTGGCCTGGTCCTCGATGGCAGCGCCAGAGTTGACGAAATCATTCGCCAGTCGATGACCTGGGATGTAATGTGCGGCGTATCAAGGCGCGCTTGGGGCCGCTGCGAAAATGCAGTTGAAGTAACCGCTCAATTCAATCGCAGCAACCCCGGCTATCACGTCACCCTGCCTTTTATTGCCGATGAGGACAAGGTTAAACAGGCGGTTGCGAAGCTCTTCAAGAAATGATCTGACTTTTTTCCCAGACATATAATGCCTGAGATACCTCGTATGCCAGAGAATACCTGCCAGAATCGTCTTCAACCAGGCGGTTCTGCAGGTAGTCGGTCATATCTTTCCTTTTTGCATCGGCATTTTGAATTCCAGCCTTCAGAAGCAGTGTATCAACCGCTTCTTCAAGGTTCACAAAAGTCCAGCGAAACGGTCGCCGGATGATATTGAGACTCGGCAGCATGCCGCAGTCGATCATGGCGAGATAGAGAATGGCAATGCGGCGGCGTTCAAGGGAAATCTGCTCAAGACCAAGCTTACCACGCAATTCCGGCTCTAGTGGCGAATCGGCATGGGGAATCAGCAGAATAAGCCTTTTTCCGGTGCATTGCGCCAGCTTTTTCAACGCAACCTCAAGTTGCGGCTGATGCTGGGCGTCGGTGGCTATAACCCCCAGACTGTTCAAACAAAGAACCGTATCAAATACCTCGTCGAGCTTCATTTCAAGCCAGCGACCATGGCAAACCCGAATATTGGAAATTTTCTCCGATTCTGCCTGTTTCTGCAGCTGGTCAAGCATTGCACCTGAAAAATCGGTGGCGGTTACCGAAGCAACCTGGCGTGCAAGTGGCACAGCGAAGGTTCCGGGGCCAGCGGCCACATCAAGAACTGTTTCATCGGGGCGCCAGGTAAACCGCTGCAAAAATTCTTCGCTTTCTCGGCGGGCTTTTTCCGAATGGGCCTTGGCAGCGAAATCTGCTGCCCTTTCGTTCCAGAATTCGGGTGTTTCTTTGCGATCCGTATCCCCGTAATTCAACCCCCAGCGCTGATTATACAGCTTCTTGAATTCCAGATCTGCACTATTCTCGATTTCAGCAGCCACATTGCCACCTCCAAAAAAATCTCAACGGTATAATACAATCTGCTACAGGCGCTGTAAAACCAATTGTACAAAAAAGGCACGCTAACCTCATGTCAGCGTGCCGTAGCAGGTTTGCACTTTTATTTTTAATCCCTAACCCTTTCAATCTGTCTTTATGCTGTTATTTCTACATCCTCTGCCTCTTCACTGTCAGGCATTTTTTCAATAACATCAGACTGGTTCAAGTTGACCCCGCGCCCATCTACTTCAAGCTTCAGTTGAATTTCCGTATTTTCGGGGCGATTGCCGATTCCGTGGCTGTGAGTCATGCCCTCGAGCATCTGCAGAAAATATTCCAGAATGTTGTTTTTTACGGCCGGTGAACTTTGCTGAGCTGAACTCAAGGCCGGCTGAGCCGTAAGCAGGTCTTCGCTTCTGATCAGCTGCAGCCCTGAAGTTTTCACCGATTTAACTGTGGCTGAACCAGAACTGCTTATTGATCCCGTTCTAACTGCATCCTGCAGATATATTCCGGCGATATCGGCGGCACTGGTGCCTGGCAGAGCAGAATTCATCGAAAGATTCAATCCTCCCAGCATGCTGGCAGAATTCATGGAAGCAGTAACCGCTTTTAATCCCTGGTCTGCCGCCTGCATCATCTGGTCGATGAAGCTGACCGTCTGGCTTTCACCCTTGCTCACCGCTTTGTTAGCCGAGCCCATATATGAATCGAACAGATTGATTCCTGAAGATGAATCACGATGCAGAGCCTGAACGAAACCTCGCGTTGCGTCGACAAACCGGTCGGCTATGGTCTGCCCGAAGGAAGAAACGTCGGATGTGGTTCTGATAAAGATACTGAAGCGGTATGCAGCCGATGAACGGGCAACATTTTCTTCTATCTCAACGGAATCAGCCGGTTTGTTCTGGGTAACCCCTTCTGTCGCAGCCGAATCAGAAGTTTCGACAGCTTTTTCACCATCTGATGCTTTCTCAACCGTATCATGTGAATGAACGCATGCAACACAGACTTCCCTGTCTCTGCCCTTTTCTTCAACCTTTTTGTTGACCAGGACATCAAATCCATTTGCTGAGGGAGCTTTTTTACTGGCTTTCGCCTCAATACCGTCATACAATTTTGTGGTCACATGGCTGATGGCCATATCGACACCTCCCCTGGTCTTAACGCCCGAAAGTGGTAAGCGGGCGATTTTCAGGACGTTGAACCGTCTTGATCAAAGGTTCAACCAGAAACGGATAGTTTTTCCCCGGGAAATAGATGGATCTGTCTGCACTCCTCATTTTTTTGCTCCTTATTTTTCAGGCCGCAGGGCGGGCTTTCCGATTCGTCTTAGTCTCTTAATATATTTATCGACGCGAAAAATTTTAGTCTTAACGTCTTTTCTGAGCATTTAAACCCATATTCTTCTTTTTTTCTTTAATTTTCTCGGTTTTTCAATTACATTTACCTTAATTAATAAATATGATTTTTTTTCAAAATAAATTGAAACCTTTTCTGGCGTTGTTTTTCAGCATCGCATTGCTTGCCGCTTCGGCTCAGGCAGAAGAAATTAAGATCAAAGCCCCGAATCGGTCTTTTTTCAGGAAATTCGACCGGCTGTTTGAACGCTTTCGTGAAACTGCTTTCGGCCGCGCTTTCAACCGCTATTTTTTTAAAACGGGTTTGTATCATGCTTTCTGGTGGCGCAGACCTCCTGAGGTATTCAATCGGTGCGGCAGTGGACCAGCAGACGAAAAAATAAGAATAGTGACCGCAAATCTGATGTTGTTTCCACCGCCATTGGGAGAGCAGCAGGAAGAAAGAATAAGAGTTTTTGCCGAAACCATTCGCCCGCTGAATCCTGACCTGATACTGCTACAGGAAATCTGGGACAACAACAGTCTTATAATCATTGCCGATGTTTTTCGTGATTACAACCTGGCATTCAGTCCCGCTTCGCTTTACAACCGTTCAGGTCTGGTAACCTTAAGCCGCAATGAATTTTCAAAAATTGATTTCATCATGTTTCCCCTCGATATCAGGCATAATCCTGAAGAACTTCTGGCGCAGAAAGGCGCTCTGACAACCATGATCAAACGTGGAACCCGGGAAATAAGGGTAATCAACAGCCATTTGTATTCAGCCTCGGCTGATCAGGATTATCGACCGAATCCAGGCCAATTGATCTTTCTAAAGCAGATGGTTGATTTTTCGACCGGTCAGCCGACGATTCTTGCCGGCGATCTTAATTTAAAACCCGTAGAGGTGAATGAATACGCCGGAAAAATTTTCCGTTCAGACCCTGATCGTCTTCCGACCGCTGGTTCTCCAAAACGCAAATGGAAACTCGATCACATTTTGCTGTACCCGCGACCGGGTTCGGCTATTTTTAGTCGTCGGGTCGAAAGTCCGGTATTTTTTTCAGATCACAGCCCACTTTACGGCATTGCCAATTTCAAATAATTTTTTGTTTTAAATTGAGAGCTTGTAAACATCAACTTCCTGCCGCTTGCCCTTTACTCTGGCAATATCAATTTTTTCCGTCACAAGACCTGAATCGAGTGATTCTTTTATCTGGCCGGAAACTACTACAGGGCAATTGGTGCTTTCTGCAAGAGAGCAGAGTCGGGCAGCAACATTTACCGGATCACCGATTATTGTAAGGTCCATTTTCACTTCGGCAGCCCCGATAATTCCGGAAATTACCCGACCCATATTGATTCCAAAAACCGGTTTCAAACTTTCATTGCCAGAAAATTCGCTGAGAATTCTTCTTGCCAGTTCCACTGCCGCGGCAACCGAGCGCTCTTTACCTATACGGTTATGATGAAAAACGATAAGAATTTTTTCACCGATAACCTTATCCACTTCTCCGCCAAGTTCGGCTGCCAGGCTGAAGAACCTTTTCAGGCTGAATTCAAGATGTTTTTGCACCTGAACTTCATTTTCTTCCAGAGCGAGTCGCGAAAAGCCCTCTAGGCCGGCAAATACGATAGTAACGTCTTCTTCAGCCCCTTCGATGGCTTTTTTTAGCAATTGAGGGTCAGCGGCCAGTTTTTTGACCGATTCGGAAACGAATTTTCCTAGAGTATCCTTTTCACGAAGGCGTCGGGTCATAAAATTGAATGCCCGTGAAATGGAACCGAATTCATCTTCCCTGGTATCCTTGAGTCTGACGCTGTAATCATTCTGTTCAACTCTCTGCAAACCCCAGAGAAGATGTTGTAATGGGCTGGTAAACGAACTGCTGAGGTTTTTCGCCGCAGCCAGGGCAAACAGAAGAAAAAGCACCACCCCTCCGAGAAACATTATTGATCGAATATTTTCAATTCTCTTGAGATGGGTAATATCCTGCTGGGCACCAATGAGATAAACGGAAATATTGCGACAGGGATAAACCTGGAAAATCGATGCGCTTTCTCCGGTTGTTTCCTGTCTCAACAGCAGTTTGCTGCGATGGGTATTTTTTACCAGATTGCTCAAGGTCTGGGGTTCCTGTTCTTCCGATGAAAAGTTATCGAACCTGAATCCGTCATAAGCCATTAAAACCATGCGCTTTCTCAGGATAAATCTTGACGGGTCAAATCTCTGCAACAATTCTGAGCTGTTGGCAGCTATTTCCGCTTCGTCGTTCTTTCGGCGCAAGATAAATGCCCGGCGCAGAAAAGTAGGACAAAAGGCAAATTCGTCCCAGGCGGTACTGACAAAATACCTGATCTTACCCTGGTAATAGACGGGAAAATTCACCACAAAAGCCTCGCCGAAGCTACTTCTAAGACCAGCAATAGAGGCATTTTTATACATGATTTCATGATATTTATCTGGTCCCAATGAACTTTTTAGACGAGTTGCGGCTTCCTCCTTCATCAGTATCTGCTTCTGATTATTTTTTTCTGTTTCATGAGCCTGCAAAAGCTGAGATTCAAATTCTGAACTGTCAATAAATCTGAACAACTGGTCTCGAATCAGCATCAGAATGATCAGCATCGATTCATGAGAATGAAGAGTCTCTTTGGAAAACAATTTTGGGCCACGATATTTATTGAAGTAGCGTAGATAATCATTTGGTCCGCTGATAATTATGGCATTTATGATTCTATATTTAAGTGGAATAAAATCGAATCCCTCAGACACTTTTTCAAAAACCTTATGGGCAATATCGAGAACCACGGATTTTTCAATAATCTCCTGATCTTTTGTTTCCTCATCTTTTCTGATCTTTTCCATCAGTTCAGGGTTCTTAAAAAGATTGCTCAGGCGCTCCTTAAGATTCGACTGGGCAGTTTTATAACTATTGTCAATACCGCTAAGCGACTGGTGGAGATCTCTTTCAATTTTCAAACGTTCTTTCTCATATGATTCGCGCATTATCAGCTTAAATACCGATCTGCCAAGAATGAAAGGCATAAGTATTACAAAAATGATTGCCATGATCAAAACCGTATCAACCTTCATTTCCGGACCCCGCCCGAAAACGCTTACATTGACCACAAACAAAACAAGACAACAAACCAGAATAAATGAAGGTAGGCTGGTAACTTTTCTTGAAGACAAGGCGGATTTTTCCGGTAAAACCACAACTGGGAAAAGACCAGGATCACCGATAAAGCGGCCGATAACCGCAAGATGTCTTTTCAAGGGCAATTTTGTAACGGTTTCCAGATAATCTGTGGAGCTAGTTCTATCTCGATAAATTTTGCGACATTCCCTGGCGATGGTCTGATGTGCTTTTAAATCAAGTATTTTTTTGAATTTCATTTCAGCAATAAATGAATTTTCTCCAACATCGTAATAACCGCAAAGCAGCGGGGAATCAGGCAAACTTCGCAGATATGAGCGAAAGCTGAATTTTTCATCGATTCCGGTCACATCGATACGGCTGAAAATGTAGATATTTTCACCCTTGTCGTCAAGAAAACGATCCCAGAAGAACCAGATGGATCTGTGTTCTGAAGTGAAAACAGAGTATCTTGTGGCCCTTAACATAATCATATTGACTCTGGCCATCGGGGCATCGAGAAATTCCTGCATCAGCTGGTCACAAATCTTAAGGACTTCTTTTTTCTCTTTTTTCAAGCCGAAGTCTGAAAATTCTTCTTTGAATTCACCGGCCAGATCGACAAAATACCCGGCAAGCCTTTCAGTGAAATTTCCTGAAAGATTGGCAAACTGAATCAGCTTGTTGTTTTTGTCTGACTTGGCAACGGCAAGGGTGTGCGGCGGCAGATTGGCAGTGATATAAGCAGGAACGCGAGGATTCTTGAAAAATGAATCGTTGTTGGCACTCAATTCCTGGCGAAAACGACCGAACCAGTTTTGCATCTGATAATCCCGGTTCGCTTTGAACTGCATCTCTTTAACCAATTGAAAGGCTGTCATCAGACTGTCTTCAAAATTTTCTTCATTTCTTGTTATCTGGTTTTCAAGCTTAAGAACCGTGAACAGAACCAGCGAGAAAAAAAGCAGAAGCCCAAGACACCTGGCAAGTTTCATTTATTCTGCCCCTTCAGCACCAGTTCCCAATTCTCATTATCAGAAAGCCTGGCAAACCTGAATTCATCAAGCATCGAACGAACGTGATCAGAGCAGACAATCCTTGAAAATCTACCAAGCTTTGACAACCCTTCAAGCATTTCTGACTGGGTTCGGCAATGCCCGAGCAGAACGTATTCATTTTTCTCACCGGCTCTAACAGTGCCAGAAATCATTTTTCCCGCTTCTATTCCAATTCCAATATGATATTCAAATTTGCCCTGTTTTTTTCTGTCGTTAATCAACGAGGAATGCGCCCGTTTCATTTCAATTGCCGCGTTGATTGCCGCCCTTGCTGCCTTTTCTTCAGAATCGGCAACAAATACGGCAAGAATTGCATCACCGATAAACTGTTCGATCATTCCACCATTTCCCGTAATAACACTCGACATTTTAATCAAATGATCATTCAACATTTTCACAATTTCTCTTACCGGATATGTTTCACTCAAAGTGGTAAATGATCGGATATCCGAACAGAGAACGGCACCAAAGCTTTTTTCCAGGCGTTCCTCACTGAGAATGGTTTCGCGGGCAATTTTCTTTTCCAGACCCGCCGAAACAAATCTTCCAAGATTCTGACGCTCAATGATCCCTGCAACCATTTTGTCAAATGCGTCAGAAAGTCGCCCTATTTCGTCGTTTCGATTCAATCGGATCGGAACCGAAAAATCTTCTTCCGCCACTTTTTTCAAACCGATCTCAACCTGTTTGAGCGGAACCACCAGATATCCGGCAATGAATCTTGAAACAAAAAAAACCGGAATGCAGAGAAAGATCAGGGCAACTGCCAGCAGCATTTCCTGGTCAAAAACCCGCATATGCATATCGCGAAAATCCATAAGAGCAGTTAAAACAAAATTTCCAGTTTTTCTACAGGGATAAACCACAACGATCTGATGCTCTGTCTGTCGGAACAATCTCGCCCTGGTTGCAGCAGCAAGTTCAATAAGGCCTTGCGCCCGAGCTCGAATGAGGTTCCTTTTTTTATCTTCCTTCTTTTTTTCGGGAAGCAGCATCTCCGGATCAGGATAAGTAATGCGTGAAAGAGCAAAAAATTTGTTTGAAAACACATTGTTCCAGTCGCTTACCCTTTCAGACAGATAACGTGCATAGGATTCGTGAACGTTAGCTCTGAGAAAAAACCAGTTTCTTGGCTTATGGTCCTGAATAATGTAATTTTGATAGAAAAACTGCTTCTGATCGCCCAGGTCAACCAGGTCACTGTCAGCCCTGTTACCCATAAACAACCTGAGAATCTGATCTCCCTCTTCCCCGGAGAAGAACGGCATCTCGTAATCTTTACCCATGGTGGTTTCAGGAGCAATCTTGAAATAGGCTTTCAATACCCAGTTCTGGTAAAATCCAGAAAGAGATTTATCGCGATCCGAATTTTCCTTGTAGAATGAATAATGAAGATAAGGAATACCTGATTCAGGCGGGGGATAAATATAAACGGCAGAAAAGCTCAAACCGGCTGTTTCAAACAATGGGCGCAGGCTTTTAACCTCTTTTTCCCAGACGGAACTGTCCCATTGCCGCAAAGCCCGGTTCCATGACGGTCGGCTTTCAAGTTTTCGACAGAATTCACGATAATTAGAAACAATGGACTCGCCGGAAACATCGGCATCTTCAAACTGCCTGATGATCTCTTTCAGAGACTGCTGTTCCTGGCGAAAAGCTGATGATTCAAGATGAAATGAGCCTGCGATGTAAAGAACCACGAGCGGCAGAACCCCAATCATCATAAAAATCATGGTCAACCAGCTGGCGATGCTGAATCCCAGTGGCATTGCAGTTATAAGAACTCTGACAAAAACCAGGCCCCACAAAGAAAAAAAGGCCAGTCGCAAACAAAAGATAAATGCGTCAAAATCTGATGAAAAGCTGGCTTTTTCGCTTCGCACCAGAAGGATTTCATAAGGCATAAGGTAGTCGACGAATTCACGCAAAAGATACTGCCCTTGAACTGCCTTCATGGTTCCAACCGGCAGAAGGTCTGACCTTGTTGAATCAGCACTGGTTCTTTCGACAATATCTTCAATAAATGCCCTCTGCTTTGGAGAAACCCTGTTTTCAAAAATTGGTTTTAATTTTTTATCTGCTTCTTCGAGGGGAATCATTGCAGAAAGAACCTCTGGAAACCGATGGGAAAGAATCTTCTGAACCTGCCTGATCGAATCATCCATGGAAAGCTTTTCTCTCGGGAAAAAACAGAAATAAATAATCTTTTGATTCTTATCCTCCAGATAATCCCAGAAAAGCAGATAGTTATTACCATCAAGCTTAACCCCGCTCAGTTTACCCCTGCGGAATCTTGCAAGAAATTCTATGGTAATGTCTTTTCCCAGTGCACCTTCAGAATAACGGTCTCCTGGGTCGGTCGAGCTGAAATTTGTGGGTTCTCTTGCAAGAATTGCAGCGAAAATATTCTGAAAAATCCGTCGTCGATTACGGCAGAAAAAGTCACCGGAAAACATTTTCAATTGCCCGTTTTTTTTGTCCTGACGGGCAGCGTAAACAATTTCCGGCATCAAACCGACGGGCAGTCGTTTTTTCAACTCTGATTCGAAAGCACTTTCATGATTTTCGTCAGAAAGAATCAAATCTCCCTGGTGCTTGCGAAAAACAACCATGCGACGGTTAAGCTGAAATTCGTAAGACCAGAGGCTGAGAAACAGCTGCAGATAGTTGTTCGCTTCCTGCTCCCAGAGGTAGAGTTCGCGTTCTCTCTGGACTTTCAAACGCTGTAACTGGGTATATTCGAGAAGAAGAAATGGCAGCATCGTCAGGACAAATGCAAACAACAAAGGCAAAAGCATTTTAAACCGACGCAGCATCGTATCCCCCCGATTGGTTGGTCAAGCTAAGATTTTACAACACATCGAAGTTCATTTCCATAAACATATCGTTTTGTCACTGAATCTTTGGGCAAGCTTTACAAATCTTGAAAAAACCGGTAAATTCATGTAAATCAAGATTCAAGAGAGTATAAATGAAAGCCTGGTTAAATTTGATGCGCAAAGTTGCAGCAGTTTGTCTGCTGACCAGCTGTCTGATATTGGCAGGCTGCTGCGGAAGAAAGCCAACCCTGGAAGATGCGGGCAAGGCTTACCAGAGCGGTGATTTCGCCAAAGCCTCAGAGATTTTCATGCCCGCCGCAGAGCAGGGCGATGCTGAAGCCCAGGTAAATATCGCTTTTATGTATTACTGCGGCATGCATTTTCCCAAAGACCATAAGAAGGCGGCAGAATGGTATCTGAAAGCGGCGAAACGCAACCATGCCAATGCCCAGTTCAGCCTTGGAACCCTTTACGAAAACGGCGAGGGAGTCAATCGCAGTATTGGGGAGGCATATTTCTGGTATTCTCTCGCCGAAAAAAACGGTGATAAAGATGCAAAGCAACTGCGCCAGGAACTTGAGCTGAAGCTCAATTCAAATCAGATTAAAGAACTCAAAAAACGATTATCATCCTGGAAACCAGAGCGCTAAAATGCCGACGCCGACTTCACTAATACCTGTGCCCGGGCTGATTTTACCAGCTATTTATTCCGGCTCCCCTGCGGCGCAATGCGTAGCCATTGTTCTGCACGGCCTTGGTGTCAGCAAAGAGGTTCAGATTCCTGAGATTCAACGCCTCAAAGCTGCAGGACTGCACGCCGTAGCAATAGATGCACCTCACCATGGCTCACGCGAAGATGGCTATCTGCAACAGATGAACCGAATGAGCAGCCCTCTGGAAAAGCACCTGATGATGCTGGCCATCGTTTTGCAGCAGGCTTCTGAAGTTGCAGCCCTTATAAGATTTTATCGAGAACAACGTAAGAAAGTGGCAGTAATCGGCATCTCAATGGGAGGATTCAGCACTTTTGCCTTGCTCAAAGGAAAAATTCTGCCGGATCTGCTGGCGCCGATGCTTGCTTCCCCCGATTTTCGTTGCCCTGAGCGCATCGATGGCCTGCCCGAATCGGCAATCGAACTTTGTGGCCCTTTAGATGCGGCAGAAATTGAATCAAACATTTGTTTATTTATGGTTAACGCCGGCCAGGACTCAGTTGTAAGCAGTTCAGGCAGCGAAAAGCTTCTTACCCGTTTAAAAGCTCAAAAAAATTATGACCCGGAGCGGGTTCAGTATTTGAACTACCCCGAGTCACAACATTTCATGCGCCCCACCGACTGGTATGACGCCTGGGATAAACTTACGGAAAAACTCAGCCGTCTTTGTTGATCTGAGCGATCAATTCTTTCAGAACGATAGGAGCCCGGTCATGGTCGATCTGGCAGGTTCCAGCTGCGTGGTGTCCACCACCGCCGTATTTGAGCATCAGTTCACCGACATTGGTTTTTGAGCTGCGGTTAACGATCGATTTGCCGGTGGCAAAAACCGTATTCTGCTTTTGAAAACCCCAGAGAATATGAATCGAAATATTGCATTGGGGGTAAAGGGCATAAATCATGAAGCGATTTCCGGCATGAATGGTCTCTTCATCACGCAGATCGAGCACGATAAGATTTTTATAAACCTTCGAGCAACGTCGAAGCTGCTCTTTAAACAGTTCTTCCTGTTCAAAATAAAGATCAACTCGGGCCTTCACATCAGGC
>JBMOKV010000410.1:0-1543 GCA_049325495.1 Candidatus Rifleibacteriota bacterium
AATCCGATCATTCCCATGGCCATTACGATCAGCATTGGAAACATGCCTTCAGTAACGCTGCCGCTCTGGGTTGAGCTGCTGCTGACCGCTGCGGTAACAAACTCAAACGGCAGTGGGGGTGGGGTAAGATTCAGTTTTTGTCTGATTTCGCTTTCAAAAGCTGATTTTAATGATTCAACACCGAATTCGGGAATATGGGGGGGGTAAAGGAGAATAACCTGGCTTTGGCTGGCGAATTCAGTTCTGGTTGAAATTGCATCGGGAAGAATGATGCCGAAGCGCACTTTCCCTTCAAGAATTGCCGATTCAAGCTCATTACGATTCTTATAGAACAGAATTTTCTTGCCTAGCCCCATTTCGGTCATGGAATTAATCAGAGGCTGTTTGGGGCTGGTAATGATGCCAATTTCGGGAAGGGCTGCCTCGGCCTTGGATTTAGTAATAACGTTTGAAAAAAGCAAAGAAAGAATTATGGGAGTAAGCACCATTAAAATTATCTGGTAATTTTTGCTGCCATCGCGCAGATCTTTGGTAAAAATGGCAAAAATGGCTTTAAAGTTCATTTTCATTTTCTCCATTCGATCTCCAGGCAGAACCGGTAAGGTTTAGAAATACTTCTTCAAGTGATGCTTCCTGAGAGTGGATTTTGATGACTTTTTCTTTTTTCATTATCTCGGCTATTTTATCTTTTTCTTCCTGGTTGGTCAGCGACAATTCAATTTCTCTGGGAATATCGTCATGAAAATACTCTATATAAACCGATGCCCGCCCAAACTTGCTTTTCAGGTCGGCTGAGCGGCCGCAGGCAACAATATTGCCGTGATGCATGATCGCGAGTCGGTCACAAAGACTGTCGGCTTCTTCCATATAATGAGTGGTCAGAAAAACTGTTGTACCCTGTGAACGTAATTCTTTAACCAGCTTTCTGATCAACAGAGCAGAATTGGGGTCAAGTGCAGAAGTTGGCTCGTCAAGAAAGAAAACTCGTGGGCGATGAAGCAGGCCACGGGCAATAAGAGTGCGTTGGCGAAGTCCGCGACTGAGATCCAGAGCGGCTTTGTGCTGATGCTCAGTAAGAAAAACCAGATCAAGAACTTCATCGATTCTTTTATGATCTACATTGTTAAGGTCGGCAAAAAATTCAAGGTTCTGCCTGACGGTGATTCGATCATAAAGGTTCTGGTGATCAGGGACAACCCCGATCAATTTTTTCAATTGTCCTGAATGGTCGGGAACGGGGCAATCGAGAATTGAGATGTTGCCAGAATCTTTGGGAATTTCACCGATCATCATGCGAATGGAGGTCGTTTTTCCTGCACCATTCGGTCCAAGAAAACCGAAAATTTCGCCTTCTGCAACTTCGAATGAAATACTGTTCACTACAGTAGTTTCACCATAAGTCCGGCGCAGGTTTTCAACTTTGATCGCAGTTTGCATAACTTGCCTCGACAATGTGAAGTTTATTTTCCGTTAGAAATTGTAACAGATTGACAGTTTAATTTCATTGTGGTTGAATAGTTTGTTCAGGAAAGAGAGGCTATGA
>JBMOKV010000411.1:0-1539 GCA_049325495.1 Candidatus Rifleibacteriota bacterium
GACAGCGGATCGGCAACCGAACCAGAGCAACTCGGAATTAGAGCCGCCATGTCGGTAATCGCCGACGGAGGCCTTGAAATGTTGAATAAAGCACCACAGGAGAATAAATAATGCCGGGAAAAGTATTTTTGGTCGGCGCTGGCCCAGGTGACCCCGGTCTGATAACGCGAAAAGGCTTTGAATTGATCTCAAGAGCCGACGTTCTGGTTTACGACCAGTTGGGAACCGCTGCTTTCATCGGCCATTGCCGGCCCGAATGCGAAATGATCGATGTGGGCAAATTCGCCGGGCGGCATACCATGCCCCAGGAAAAAATCAACGAAATTCTGGTTCAGAAGGCTCAGGAAAAGGCAATTATCGTAAGACTCAAGGGTGGCGACCCTTTTGTTTTCGGGCGGGGCGGCGAAGAGCTTCAGGTTCTGCATGAAGCCGGAATCGAGTTCGAGGTGGTTCCTGGCATTACTTCTGCAATATCGGCACCGGCCTATGCCGGAATTCCGGTAACTCATCGCGACTGTACTTCGTCGTTTGCCGTCATTACCGGCCATGAGGCCGACAAAGAGGGAAGTGCCATCGACTGGCCGTCTCTTGCCAGAATCGGAACCCTGGTTTTTCTTATGGGCGTAAAAAAGCTGGCTGAAATCGCTGAGAATCTCGTAAAAGCCGGAAAAAGCAAAAACACTCCGGTTGCCATGGTTCAACACGGAACCCTGCCAATTCAAAGAACGATAACCGCCACACTGGGCAATATTGTAGAAGTTGCAGAAAAAGCACAGATTAAAGCCCCGGCCGTAACCATAGTCGGGGAAGTAGTTGCCCTGCGTGATCAGCTGCAGTGGTTTGAGAAAAGGCCGTTGTTCGGAAAGACCATTGTGGTAACCCGATCAAGGCATCAGGCGAGCTCTTTGCTTTCACAGCTTAAAGAGCTCGGGGCAAATGCCATTGAATTTCCCACTATCAAAATTGTTCAGCATTCTGACAGCAAGGAAATCAAATCGTTTTTTGAAAGAATCGATAGTTTCTCGTATCTGGTGTTTACATCGGTAAACGGAGTCGAGGGATTTGTAGAAGCGATATTGAAATGTGGAAGCGACCTGCGTGCGCTGGCGGGCAAAAAAATCGTCTGCATCGGCCCCGCTACCGCAGAAGCCCTGTTAAAATGCGGAATCAGGGCCGATCATGTTCCCGAAACCTTTGTGGCTGAAGCCATTATTCCATGGTTCGAGGGCCGGCAAAAAGGCTCGGTTGCCTTTCTGCGTGCTGAAAAAGCAAGAGAAGTGCTACCCGAAGCCTTGAAAAAAATGGGCTTCCCGGTTGAAATCATTCCCGTTTATCACACCGAATATGAATCTGCAGATGCCACCGAGGTAATCGAGCTGGTTCAGAATGGCAAAGTTGATCTGGTAACTTTCACCAGCTCATCGACGGTAGATGGTTTTGCCCAGATGACCAGCCAGGTAAAAGTAGAATCCGTGCCCGCTGCGGTTATCGGCCCGGTCACCGAAGAAACCGCCCGCAGCTACGGTTATTCGATAAAAT
>JBMOKV010000412.1:0-948 GCA_049325495.1 Candidatus Rifleibacteriota bacterium
CGTGCGGCCCGGAGCGCTTTTTCGATTGCATGATTTTCGAGAATGGGCAGGTAAAATTTTCATCGCCCTTTTATCTCTATGATCCGGGATCGAGACTCTTTTCTCTGGGCGGGGTAATGCCGGTCGATGAAATAGTCGAAATACTGGTTCGCCGGATAGATGGCTTTCTGGCCTGTATGCGTTCAGATGGCAGAGTTGTATTCATCGCTGAGAACGTTGTCGAATTAATGATCGGCAAGGATAATCAGCCAGAAATCAGTCAGGAATCTTATACGGGCCCGTTCCGCTATCGGCGGCTTCTGGTCAAGGGCGCACTCATTCACATGGTTGAAGCCGACCTTAAATATCACAGCTTTTCGACCTCAGTCAGCCCTTACTACGACAAGATCAATCCTGGCAGCGCACGAACTCTTTTCGTCGATGATCTCGCCCGACGGGCGGGGGCAAAAGCAGCAATTAATGGAACTTTTTTCAATATGGACCCGGGCAGTGAATTATACGGCTGGCCGGTTGGCAGCTTTTTCGCATCGGGAAAGCTGCTGCACAGCCTTGATTCGCCGAGTCTCAATGCTCTCAACCGCTCATATCTGGCTTTTACCAATGGCGGCAGGCTGATTGTGGGAGAAACCAACCAGAAAGGCACTGAAATTCTGCGCCTGAATCAGGCTGGGTCTTTCGATTCCGCAAAATTTGGCAGTGAGCGAATTGCGGCCTTTGGTGGGGGCTTTGGCTGGTTGGTAAAGAATGGTGATCCCCAGGCATGGAAGGCCTATGCCGGAAAGCAGTTCGACCCCAGCTTCTACAGCCGAACCTCGCGCCGGGCCAGGTCTCTGGTCGGTGTCGATGCCGGCGGACGCCACATATTCATGCTCGCCCAGGAAGAAGGCTCATCTTCACCCACTCCCATGTCACATCCTGAACTTGCTGAATACATTGCCGCCACCACCA
>JBMOKV010000412.1:958-1535 GCA_049325495.1 Candidatus Rifleibacteriota bacterium
ATGTCGTATTCCTCGATGGCGGCGGTTCAACCCAGCTGGTTATCGATGGCAAAAACGCCAGCAATCCTTCCAATGGCGGTTCCTACCGAAAAAATTCATCAGCCCTTCTGTTGATGCCTTGAGTTGCTGCAGAAAAAACAATATGAATAATCGCGGCTTCGTCATATCACACACCCACTGGGATCGAGCCTGGTATCTGCCTTTTCAGGCTTATCGCCTGCGACTGGTGAGAATGATCGACGATCTGCTCGAACTGCTTGAAAGCGATGACAGTTTCAAATGTTTCACTCTCGACGGTCAGACCGTTCTGCTTGAGGATTATCTGGAAATAAGGCCGCAGAATCTTGTGCGTCTGCAAAAGCTGGTGCAGGCCAGTCGCCTGTTTATCGGGCCATGGTATACACTGCCCGACCTTTTCATACCATGCGGCGAATCGGTTATCCGAAATCTGCAGCTGGGGCTCAACATCGCCCGGGAATTCGGAGAACCGATGAAGATTGGCTATTTACCCGATCCCTTCGGGCATTTTGCCCAGTTGCCCCAGATTCTACAGGGGTTCGACATTTCATCATTCATA
>JBMOKV010000413.1:0-1531 GCA_049325495.1 Candidatus Rifleibacteriota bacterium
AATGCAGCGTTTCATCGGCCTGGTAATTGTGCCCGTAATGATTGCGGCAATTCTGCTTTGCGGTTGTTCGGGTGAATCCGGGCCGACGCTGGTTTTTCCCTTTCCAGTTCCCACCGACCTCAAAGTTTCGGGGGCGATTAAACTTTCCGATGTCGCGGTTCATGGCAGCCTTGGTGGGATTTCGCCGTCTTTGCTCGATTACCGGCCTTTCAAACTGTCAGTTCAGGATGATTCTTCAATTTCAGGTGAGTCTGACGAGGAAGGCCGGTTTAACCTCACCCCGATGAGTATCCGGGATCAGTATGTAATTTTTGCCAAAAACAGCAAATACAAGGGCTTTGTGCTTGAATACATGGCGGCCGATTCTTCCGGATTATATGGCGAGCAAAAAATCGAAATTTCTATTCGATCTACCGCTGCTTCTTTGATTGCCAGATGCCTTCGTGACCGGTATGGCCGACGAATCAACCCTTCGGCGCTTGGCGCTTCTCACCTGGACAGTACGGTTAAGGCCATTGCTGACGTTCTTGAAAGCCACCCTGAAAAAATCGCTTCGGTTGCACTTGACCAGGTCGCCGAGGTAAAAGCTGCATATACTGCTATGGCTGAATCGTTGAACAATGGACAATCGGGCGTCGTTCCAAACAACCTGGTTCTGTTGCTTTACATGGGTGGTGATAACAATCTTGCCGGTTTCATCAACAGTAACATTGCAGATATTGAAGAGGCAGGTCTGCCAGGCGGAACCCAGGTCATCATTCAGGCAGATATTGCGGTGCATGGCATGAAAAGGCTGCTCTTTTACGACGGAAGGCTTGTGGAACTGGCTTCGGTTGCCGATGTAGATTCATCAAGCGGAGCCGTTGTGGCCGATTTTGTCGCCTGGTCGCGCCGGGCTTTTCCCGCTTCACGTTATTGTCTGGTAATCAGTTCCCATGCCGATGGCTGGAAAAATGCCAGCAGTCTGAGATCTTCATTGATTTCAGACCAGACCAGCGAAACCAAGGGAAACCCCATAGAGATTGCCGCCTGGGTCAAAGGTGCCAATACACAATTTGACGGATTTTACCGGCCCCTTGATCTTCTGGTTTTTGATGCATGCAACATGGCATCACTTGAAATTGCCAGAGAATTCAAGGATACCAGTTCTTATATGGTTTTTTCCCAGGCTTTTGTTCCGGGCAGCGGCTTTCCCTATGGGCAGATCATGAAAAAAATTCAAGCCACCGGATCTTCAGGAATGGATGGTGAAAAGCTCGGAAGACTTTTTTGTGAGGCATATAAAGAGCGATACCTTGATGGTGCCCTCGTAACAGCGGTAACTGTTTCATTACTCAAAAGCTCAGAGCTGCCCGCATTTATTGGCTATCTGCAGAATTTTTTCACACAGGTGCAGAATAACATCGGCAAACTCGGACCGGTTCTGGCAAGCCTGCGTGACAGCAAAATGGTTATTGCAGAAGGCGCATCTGAAACTTATGTCATACAATCATTTGAAACTTCAGATAACCGTGATTTGCATGAAATGTTT
>JBMOKV010000414.1:0-11941 GCA_049325495.1 Candidatus Rifleibacteriota bacterium
AGCTGGCGCAAAAGTTGCGAATTTTCGCAACTTTTTGTGACAGCTTCGACGTTCCGCGTCGACGCATGGTTATGCTTGATTTTAGGTTAATTCTTTGCATTTTGCAATTTTGTCTTCTTTGAATTTTCTTTCTTTTTTGGTCTTTGTCCTGGCAAATTTTAATTTTTTATTTGATTTTTAAACTTATTCGCAGCCAACAGCGAGGCCATTTGGGCGCAAAAATTGCTCTTCTGCAATTTTTGTGACCGCCTCGGCACTTACTGTAAAGCGGCTTGGCTGGTTATTTTTGGCTGTTTTTTTCTTTCTTTTTAGCATAACAGATACTATATAGAATGAGCGATATTGATATTGCCTGAATATGCTGATATCTAATAATATAGAATTTCCCCGGTTTTGCTTTTTCTGTTACCGGAGAATTTTAATCAATTATTTCAAAATTGGCAACCCTGGGAAACCGGTAACGCAGGAAACAGCAAAGCTGATGAACTTCAATCGCTTCGAAGCCTGCTCTGGTCAGATCTCGGTGATGCCGTAGCCGTCGCGGGTCAGGATTTCTTCTTCTTCGTGGGTCAGAACTTTGAGCTGGCCATCCTGAAGACCGTGAATCTCGATCTGGTAATCGCGGTAGCGCAGTAATGCCTCAACTATTTCGCTGGTGATCAGCTGGCCCGGCACCAGCAGCGGAATGCCGGGAGGGTAGGGGGTGACGGTGGCCGCTGAAACACGGTTTTCCGCTTCCCGCAGAGTGATCAATTCGCCGTCGGAATAAAAAGCAAAACGAGGTGTGAAGCGTATGGGGGAGAGCTTGAGAAATGCGGTGTTTTCGGTGGGTTTGGGCTTGTGCCGCCGGGTTCCTGACATCTTTTCAATGTTTTCCAGGGCCAGATACAGGCGGTTCAGCTTTGAATGAGTCGCGCCGATCGTGATCAAAACAGTCAGGGTGTTGAAAGTCGTCTTCTCGATCTGAATATTGTGCTTCTCGAGCAGATACCTCTCGACCTCTTTGCCCGTAAAGCCGGTAGCGGAAACATCAATAGTGAGCTTGGTCGGGTCGAGCCTGATTTTGTCCTTTTTCACTTCCTCGGAAATCATGTCGCCCAGCTCAAGAACCCGGAACTTTTCCAGAGTGTTGATATTATCTTTCAGCATCTGCGAAAGCTCGATGCAGGTCGATAAAAGACTGTACCCCTCCATGACCATCTGCTTCCTCGCCATATCAAGAGAAGCGATCATGGGATACTGGGGCGATGTGCTGGTGTGCATGTTGAAATTTTCCATGAAAATGTCTTCGAGATCTTCAAACTCCGGATCTTTTACATGAATCATCGAAGCCTGACTGAAAGCACTCATGGTTTTATGAGTGGATTGGGTCGCATAATCAGCCCCCGCCTCCATTGCACTCGGGTAAAACTGCGGGTGAAAAGTCGCATAACCAAACCAGGCCTCATCGACTATAACCTTGATTCCCCGTTTGTGAGCCTCTTTGACAATATGGGCAATGTCATAGATCAGCCCATCATAAGTGCAGTTGGTGAGAATTATGGCTTTGAGCTTCTTTCCCGCTGCCAGCGCTTTATCCATTGTGGTTAAAATGGTCTTTTTGGGAACCGGCCCGAAAATACCAAATTCAGAATTAATCGAGGGAGAAAGATAAATCGGCTCTGCTCCCGCAAGAATTATTCCGTAATTTACCGATTTATGACAGTTGCGGTCTACCAGAATGGCATCGCCTGGCTTCAAAACCGTCTGTAAAACTATTTTGTTCGAAGTGCTGGTACCATTCGTCGAAAAAAAAGTGTAGCGCGAACCGAAAGCCCAGCTCGCCATTTCCTGAGCCTCTTTGATCACTCCGGTCGGGTGCAGCAGTGAATCAAGCATGGGTACCGAAACCGAAATATCAGATCGGAAAAGATTCGGGCCGAAAAATTCATAAATATCTTTTGCCCAGATGGAATTTTTTAATGAGTACCCGGAAGCATGGCCCGGGGTATGCCACGAATCTTTGGCCTTCTTGGAATATTCAACCAGCTTTTCAAAAAAAGGTGCACGATTCTTGCTGTTGATGACCTCAGATCTTACCTTTCTGACAATATCATCATAGTCATGCTCTTTTTTGTAAAAATAACCGTTCAGCTCGCCGCCGGTATTATGATAAGGAAGATTGGCCCGATTCGAAAAAAGAAAAAGGTTTATTTCTGTACGCAACATCAGAAATTCACTGAAAAGCTCTGACCCCTTTAAAAAAACGTTGGCGTCAGATGTTACCGGCACCTCCCACTCTGTGAGAACAGCGTGAATGAGACCATCGTCCTTGAGCTGCTGGCAGGCCTCTTCAACATTGGTGACCCCGATTACATTCATATTGCGGGCGCTTAGATCTTTAACCTCTTTTTTCAGGGAGGTTTCATCTGGGTTTATCAGCAGTACCTTATATTTCATTAGATTTCCCGTGTTTTATTTTTGCAGATGTTAACACGATTATTACGCTCTGTGAAGAAAGTTTTTCCCGCTGACCCGTACTCCCCAAAAAAATAATTTTACCCCTTGCAGTTTTTAATTAAAGTATGTTTTACTTATGTAAGTATCAAGTATTCAAAATGTATTTTGTTCTTTTTGTCCTCAAAGTCTCTCTGGTATTGCGCTGTTAGTATAGTGTATCGAGTAAGGAGCATAAGATGCGCAGATTTTTCTTTTTGGCCTTTTCCTTTTTTCTCTTCACCTCCGCAGTCTGGGCAGGTGCACCCGAAGTTGAAAAATTTCAGGATCAACTTCAGAGTATCACCGACCTGCAATTGCGAAAAACCCTTGAAAACAGCATAATATCTGGTCTGATCGCCGATCAGCAGGAATTTGATGCTGCGGTGGCGAATGCTGAAAGCCGTGCTAATCAGCAGGCTCCGGTTTTTTATTCTGCCAGAGGCAGCAACGACCTGGCCGCAATCCGCCGGGAAATCGAAGAACTTACCAAACCCATCGATGGCCTCGACCGCGATGCTCTCGATGTTGAAAAAAATGAAAATTTCAAAGATGGAAAACGTGGTCAGAAGCTTTTCATCAATATCGGCTGCGAAATTCCCAAAAGCTACGACCTGACCTATGATCTCTGCGAAAAATTCAACCCGAAAGCCGGAACCAACGACGCCGGCCGTCTTAATGAAGACATCGACCGCTTTCTCGCTCAAATGGCCAATGACCCGGTTATTAAACATGCGCTTAAATCTACCGACACCACCATTGAAGATTTTAAAGCCAACTGGTTCGGTTCTGGCCTCGGTTTTGAACATGTGGTCGCCGGCGAAGTAAAAGGCTCGAAAGTAAGCGGCTACCACTGGTGGTATCGCTTTTACCGCGATGAAAGACAGGGACAGGCCGAAGTGCTTTCTGCCTATTCCGATGTCGATAACGACTCAATTTTCACCGGCTCCTTCAACTGGGATCCGGACGGAAGCGGACCCATGCCCGCAGCCCGCAAACCAAAAGGCGGATTCTGCAATGGCAATTCAGTTCAGGCTCTGCTCGCGGTTGGCCACATTGCCATCGAAACCGCCCGCCGACACGGAAGCGTCCCCGGTGCCATGACCTTTTTTGCCGATATCAACGGCGAAACCTTCACCTGGCAGCTTTACACCATGGGCGGCAATATCCGCAGCCTCTACCCCATGGGCAAGGGAAAAATCGACGGTCGCCAGCTTGCTGACAGCCAGGATAGAATCGAATTCTTCGACCTCGAAGACGAAGTTTCAAACGGCAACAAGTTCCGCTGATCAAGAATCTCTCAAAAGCCGTCGGGGTTCTCTCCGACGGCTTTTTAATTTCCGTAAATTTTTTGCTGCAAAATCGGTAACACAAGAGTAATATTGTCGAAAACATTGTGTCGAGGTGGGGTATGAGCGGCGCACTGCTTCTGGCTTCTTCACTGGTTCTGCTGATTCTGGCTTATGCTTTTTACGGACGCTGGGTTGCGGGAAAATTCGGAATCGATGACCGCATTGTCACTCCGGCCCACCGCTTGAAAGATGATGTTGATTATGTTCCTGCACCCGCACCGGTTTTGCTGGGGCACCACTTTGCCTCGATTGCCGGAGCCGCACCAATAATCGGGCCAATCAGCGCCGCAGTTTTCGGCTGGATTCCTGTTCTGCTCTGGTTATTGCTCGGCGGAATTTTTTTCGGAGCCATGCATGACTTTGCCGCACTTTTCGTTTCGGTCAGAAACGATGGTCGATCCATGGGTGAAGTCATCAAAAAACACGTGGGCAGTAAAGGAAGCATTCTTTTTCTGCTGTTCACCTGGTTTGCCCTTGCTCTGGTAATTGCCGCGTTTTCAATCATCGTAGCCAAAACCTTCGTCACTGTTCCGGCGGCAGCAAGCTCATCGGTTTTGTTTATCGGCCTGGCCATCGTTTTTGGCCTGGCTTTGAACCGCTTCAGGTTCTCGCTGGCCTCATCGACCATCGTTGGCGTTGCACTTCTTTTTCTGATGATCTGGCTGGGCCAGGTGTACCCACTTCAAACTTCAGAAAACATCTGGTTGTACATTCTTATTCTCTATGTATATGTGGCATCGGTCGCTCCGGTATGGCTGCTTCTGCAGCCCCGCGATTATCTCAATTCCTTTCTGCTTTACCTGCTGCTGATCGCCGGATTCATCGGCATGCTGTGCTACAACCCCGAACTTAAATTTCCGGCTTTTACGGCTTTTAAAGCCGATTCGCTGGGCTATCTTTTTCCGATGCTTTTTGTAACCGTGGCCTGCGGTGCCATAAGCGGATTTCATGCCCTGGTTGCTTCAGGTACAACGGCTAAACAGCTCAACCGCGAATCGGATGCCCAGCCCGTCGCCTTTGGCGGAATGCTGATCGAAACTCTTCTGGGTATTCTTGCACTGTTAACTGCGGTAATGCTGACTTCAGACATCTATGCGGCAGATTTGGCGGCAAAGGGCCCGGTGGGTGTTTTTGCTGCCGGAATGGCCAATGCGATCAGCTCTATACCCGGATTGAACCTGAATCAGGACGTGCTGGTGAGTCTGGTTTCTTTAATCGTTTCGGCTTTTGCGCTGACCAGCCTTGATACGGCTACCCGCCTGGGAAGATTTGCATTTCAGGAGCTTGCTGATTTTTTTCCGGAGAATGTGCAAAAACCCTTTAAAAACAGCCATGTCGCCACGGTCATGACCATTCTGCCAGCCGCAGTAATGATGTTCAGCGGCCAATGGAAAGCAATCTGGCCGGTTTTCGGGTCTGCCAACCAGCTTCTTGCATCGATAGCCCTGTTGAGCGTCACCGTCTGGTATTTTCATAATTTCGGCAAAAAGCCGCTGTTCATCATCATACCTATGGTTACCATGTTTCTGGTCACCTGCTTTGCTCTGGTAAACATGATAGAAAGCAACCTGGCCAGTCAGGGGTACCTGCTGGCCGGGCTTAGTGGGATTCTGCTTCTTCTGGCCCTGTTTCTGGCCTGGGAAGCCGGTTCTATTTTACTGAAAAAACATGATCAGACTCATGAGCTGTGAGGGTTGATCTGAAATTCGAGGAAATAGCGGGTGGCGCCTTCGTAAAGCGGCAGCATGATCCATTTGTTGCGGGCCACCTGCAGAGTGGAAGAATGATTCTTTTTGATTTTGGTGTGATTGCCGTTGAGGGTTGATGAGCCGGTAACACTGATTTCAAGATTGATTCTCAGCTGGTTTTCATCTTCGGTTTCGTTAAAAAAGCTTTTTAATTTGTATTCAAGATAATCCTTTTCTTCGGTGGCATTATCTTTTCCCGAGCTTTGCACTTCGATGGTGGCGGGTTGACGGGGCAGGGCGATTATCTGGGGGGCAGAAACGATTTTCGCTTTTTCCGCTCTTTCCTTGTCTGACATTTCCGAAAAGGCTTTCAGGTCGGTTCCCGCTTCAGAATTCAGCTCCCAGATCCGGAATGAAATTTTGTGGGCTTTGATCTCCTGATCGAGGTTGCTGATCAGAGTCAGATATTTTTCCACCGATTCAGGTTTGCCCTCGAAAACCAGAAGGTTTTCTTCATTTTTTATGGTGACTCCAGATGGCAGGGCAGGGGCTGCAGGAGGCTGCGGCTGGCCGTTTTTGAAATTTTCGGGTGCATTGGGGGCCGCCTGGGTGGTGCGCTGGGCATTCAGAAGGCTGAAAGCCTTTTCCGGCGACATGGATTTCAGCTGGTAGGTCATGCGCGAATAGTTTTCCTGATCTTTTTTGATGGGCAGCAGAACGAAAACGCCATTGCGATTTTCGTAGCGCAGATCGCTGATTGCACAGATCGAGTCGAGGGCCTGCTCGATAGTGGCATCGATAAGGCGAATGGTGACCAGCTTTTTAACACTGGCATGCAGAACGACGTTGGTTTGCGACTGCTGGGCGATAATCTGCACCAGGGCTTTTATATCGGTATCTTTGAAATCGAGGCTGACTTTTTTCTGAAAACTTGAAGGCAGTTTGTTCAGGCGTTCTTCAAATGTTTTTTTGAGAGTGGCAATCGCTGATTTTTCTGAATCGGTCGAGGCTTTTGCTTCGAGTTCGGCAAGTATTTCCGGCGATTTTTCATCGCCGCGCAGAATTTTGAGGCAGGAAAGATGAAAGCCGGCCCGATCGGCAATTGCCTTGTCGGCGCTTGAAGCGGCGGCCTGAAGCGTCTGCTCTATTTCGCCAGATGGCCCGGATGTCCATAATTTGATTATGGCACCTTCGAGGTCAACACTGACTGCCTGGCAGACAGCAAGAGTGAGAAGCAGTGAAACGGACAACAGCAACGAAACGATGGATTTTTTCATGGGTTCGGTCTCCTTTTTGTTTTTTTCGTTACTGCTATTATCTGCAGATAATTTGGCGATCTCATGTCGAAATTGTAACAGTTTCGTAACATTAAATTTTCAGACAATAGCCGAAGCCCCGCACCGTTTGAAGATTTTCGTGGCTTCGGCTGCTTTCGAGCTTGCGTCGCAATCTGCCGATGTGAACATCCACGGCGCGGCTGTCTTCAAGATCGGCAAAACCCCAGATCTGCTCGATAATCTGCTCGCGGCTCAAGACCTGGTTGCGGTTTTTCCAGAGGTATTCGAGAATCTGCCATTCGGTGGTCGTTAAACTGATCGAATCTTCACCGCATCCAGCGGAACGGGCCGTAAAGTCGACCTCAAGATTGCCGATCTTAACCCGGTTCTGCTCTTCAGTTCTGGTGGTCCGCCTGAGAACCGCCTTGATTCGTGCGATCAGTTCGCGAATGCGAAAGGGCTTGGTCACGTAGTCGTCGGCCCCCGAGTCGAGCGCTTTGATTATGTCAATCTCACGATCGCGTATGGTGCAGACGATAACCGGAATTTTCACTCCCTGTTTTCGCCATTCTTTCAAACGGTCGGCACCATTGCCGTCAGGGAGATTCAAATCGAGAAGAATCATCTCAGGCTGTGAAGATTTCAGTTGCTTATCAGCATCTGAAAGGGTGGCGGCAGAAATGGGAGCAAAACCATCGAATTCCAGGTTGTCACAAAGCAGTTCGCGGATAACCTGTTCGTCTTCAACTACCAGAATGGTGGTCACTGTTTTGTCCTCCAGGTTGTAATCATGAGCAGGCCGCCGTCAGGTCGGGGTTTTGCATAAAAGTCGCCCTGATGAATCTGCATGATCTGGCGCACCAGAAAAAGGCCGGTGCCGCTGCCGCCCTTTTCGGGCTGGTAAGGCAGGTCGCCACTGAGCAGGTTTCTTTCGTCGCTGCCGGCTGAACCGGGCAACCCCGAACCCCGGTCACCAATGGAAATTTCAACAAAACCGGGTTTGCCATGCATCTTCCTGCAGGCAAGGAGCAGGCTTTTGCCCTGTCCGGCGTGTCTGATAACGTTTTCTATGAGGTTGATAATCACCCGTTCGAACATGTCAGAATCAGCGGTCAGCTCCAATTCTTCATGCATGTCAAAAGCTATTTCCCAGTCGCTGAGGCGTGGTTTGAACCTGGCCAGAATGCCTTCGAGCGCTGTTCCCGCCGACAAAGGTCTGAGTTCAGCCTGCACCGTTTTCTTGCGCAGTCTAACCGACAGCAGCAGGCGGTCGAAAAGTTCGGCGGCCCGCTGAGTTTCAAGCAGCAGCTGGTTCAAATAGCGTTCCTGCTGCTCGCTGCTCTTGTACCTTTTCAGGGCCAGAGTTTCGGCCAGAAACCCGACGATAGTTATGGGGGTTTTAAGATCGTGGGCAGTCTGCCGGAAAAATTGCTCTTCCTGGTCGAGCAGCTGGGCTCGCTGCAGCATGCGCCATTCGTGCAGGGCAAAGCCAAAAAAGCCTATGGTTGCCAGAGAAGCCAGGCCAAGCAGCAGAAAAAAGCCCCCGGGAAGCGTCTGGGTTTCAAGTGAATTTTTAAAACTGATCCAGACCGTCAGGTTTTCAAAGCTCAGAGGAACGGCCCGGTCGAACTGGCGGCTGCTGATTTTTTCCAGATCACCGAACCCGGCGGCAGAAAAGCGACCCGCCAGACTGTTCATAAACTGTTCTGCCTGAAAGGCAGCCCAAACGGAACCATAGGGCAGAACAAGACTTCTGGAATGGAATCCGGTAGCGGGGGCAGGGGAATTGGTCAACTGATAACATTCAACCAGAAATTCAAACCATCTTTTTAATTCGTCGGAAAGCCGGAGTGAAGAAACATCTGTTTTTATGAGCCCGGTTGGCGCAGGCAGGTTGCGCAGTCGGTAGAGCCATTGTTTTTCCGCTTCCGAATTGCCTTCAAGATTGAAAGACTCGGCGATTTTCAAAACGGCCCAGGTTTTCAGGGTAAAGCCGTTGTCGAGCAGATAGTCGAAATTTGAATCGGTCAACCGGGTAGCGATTTTTCGCATTTCAAAGAAACTGGAGTTTTCGAAATAATCCTGAATCAGCAGCATTCTCCAGAAGTCGCGTTCATTTTCGAAGGCATTGAGCTCTGCTTCGATCAGAAACGCCTGCTTCATTTCAGGCTGAACCGCCATTTTCAAAAAAGTCTGGCGGGCACTTTCATTTTCGGGGGCCTTCAGGTCAGGATAGGCGGAAACCGCCATCGGCAAAGAAACAGCGTCGGGCGGCAGTTGTGATTTTTTAAGGCCTGCAACAAATTCAGCGGCAATATGAGAAAGCCGGGTTTTGCGCTCTTCAATGTTCTTTTCGGCGAGGAACTGCTGTTGAAATTTAAGGCTGTTCCAGGCGATTGCCAGCAGAATGACAAAGGAAAAAACAATCAGCAGCAGACTGATGAAAAAACGCCGACTGTTATTGAGCAACTTGATTCCGGGCCTTTCGTTAATTTAGGCGATTATACTGTATTTTACGCCTGATTATCAATTCTCTGCTTCCACAGGCTCTGAAAGAAAATGTTACGGAAGTGCTTGACTAACGCTGTCGAAACGGGGTAAAATACTCGATCTTTTCCCGGAGTTACAGGAAATTTCAACAAAAACCGCAGGACGCGGTTGAATTGCAGGAATACCGGACTTCTCGCGGCTTCAACAGACAGGACACAGTTATATATGCAGCAGACAGAAAACATGCGGCGGGTTAGAAATATCGGCATTATCGCCCATATTGACGCCGGAAAAACCACAACTACCGAAAGAATTTTATATTTCACCGGAAAGAATTACAAGATCGGTGAAACCCACGATGGAACCGCAACCATGGACTGGATGATCCAGGAGCAGGAGCGGGGCATCACGATTACCAGCGCCGCAACCAAATGCCTCTGGAAAGACTGCGCAATCAACATCATCGATACTCCGGGCCATGTGGATTTTACTGCCGAAGTTGAACGTTCGCTGCGGGTTCTCGATGGCTGCGTGGTTCTGCTTTGCGCCGTGGCCGGGGTTCAGCCGCAGTCAGAAACGGTATGGCGTCAGGCTGACAAATACCGGGTGCCCAGACTGGTTTTCGTAAATAAAATGGATCGCACCGGTGCGGATTTAAACAGAGTTTTGCTTCAATTAAAAGAACGCTTGAAATGCCAGCCGGCTCTTCTTACCCTGCCCATAGGCAATGAAGAAAGCTATGGCGGGCACATCGATCTGCTCAGCATGACCAGCCGAATCTGGGCGCCTTCAGAAGAAGATTCAGCGGGCAAAATGGTCGAGAGTGCCGAAATTCCGGAAGAATTGCGGGCTGCGGCCGAACAGGCCAGGGCCGCACTGATCGATACCCTTACGGCTTTTTCCGATGAAATGCTGGAAAAATACATGGCCGATGAGCCGATCGACGGTTCACTGATGAGCCAGGCACTTCGCCGGGCAACCATCGAGGGCAAAGTAGTTCCGGTTCTTTGCGGGTCGGCTTTCAAGAATAAGGGCGTTCAGGCACTGCTCGATGCCGTGGTAAATTTCCTGCCGTCCCCGATGGATATTCCTGCGTCGCTGGCTTTTGACCAGACAACCTCTGAAAGCGTCGAGATCCCCGCTGACCCTTCTTTGCCACTTGCGGCAATGGCTTTCAAGGTTGCATCGATGCCCCATATCGGCAAACTGGTTTATACCAGAATTTATGCCGGAACTCTTTGTGTCGGCGATCAGATTTATAACGTAACCCGGGGAACCCGGGAAAGGGTGGGGCGCATTCTGCAGATGCACGCCAACCAGCGCCAGGATCTGGAAATGGCCCAGGCCGGCGATATTGTTGCGCTTGTCGGGCTGAAAAAAATCGGTACCGGCGATACCCTCGCTCTGGAAAAGAATTCACCGGTTCTGGAAGTGATCAATTTTCCTGAAACCGTTATTTCGGTGGCGATTGAACCGAAAACCAAGGCCGATCTGACCCGCCTGAGCACGGTTCTGCACACGCTGATGGATGAAGACCCAACTTTCAGGGCAAGCATGGATGAAGAAACCGGCGAAACCATCATTTCAGGAATGGGTGAACTGCACCTTGAGATTATCGTCGATAGAATCCTGCGTGAATTCAACGTTCAGGCGTCGGTGGGCGCACCCCAGGTCGCTTATCGTGAAGGAATCAGGCGTGCCGTTCCCACTGAAGGCAAATGTGCCAAGCAGACCGGCGGCCGCGGGCAATACGGGCATGTAATCATGGATATCGAACCTCTGCCCAGGGGCAGCGGCTTTGTTTTCGAGACCAATGTCAAGGGCGGTACGGTGCCTTCAACCTTCTTTCCCGCAGTTGAACAGGGAGTAAAAGAAGCTCTGGTCGAAGGCCCGCTGGCGAAAAAGCCGGTTACCGACGTTAAGGTAACTCTGCTCGATGGCAGTTACCATGAGGTCGACAGCAGCATCATCGCTTTTAAAACCGCGGCGATTGAAGCCATGCGCACCGGCCTGATCAAGGCATCACCGGTTATGCTTGAACCCTATACCCGTGTCGAAATCGAAACTCCTGACCAATACATGGGCGACATTATAGGAAACATCAATTCAAGACGGGGCAGGGTAGTGAACATGGAAATGCGTTCAGACCTGCGGATTATTGAATGTCACGTGCCACTGGCCGAAATGTTCAATTATTCTACCCATCTGCGTTCGCTTTCTCAGGGTCGCGCCAGTTTCTCCATGGAAGTGATGCACTACGCCGAAGTTCCTGAAAGCGTCTCTCTGAAGCTTTTGAAGCCGGGCCGGGAAAAGAACTGATTCGACCGATCAAAAAAAATCTTTGAAAAATAGCCCGGTTGGGCTATTTTGTTTTGTACCGTATCTGATGCATTGTTTCAGTCTGTAAAAGCAATTCAGGAAAACTAATTGAATAATCCTTTTATAGCGGCGCTTCTTGTCGGGCTTGGCGGATTCGTGGGCTCGATATGCCGATATTCGTTGAGCGTTCTTGGTCAGCGGCTTTCGGTTACCTTGCCCACCGGAACCTTTGCCGCAAATGTTCTGGGGTGTTTTTTCATCGGCATCATCGTCGCTTTTGCTGCGAGGGGTACCGGCATTTCACCGGAGTTGAAACTGGCGCTGGCCACCGGTTTCTGTG
>JBMOKV010000415.1:0-11931 GCA_049325495.1 Candidatus Rifleibacteriota bacterium
GCTTTTGTTGTGGGTCTGTTTATTATTCAGGCAGCTTTCAGTATTGTAAAACCGGCTCTGCAAGAGCTTGCCGACAAGGGTGCCACCTTGCAGGAGCTTGAAGAAATAAACAGGATCGTTCTTGATGTCGAGGGGGTCAGATCGATTCATGCGGTTCGCACCCGTTTTCTCGGGCCTGGCCTGCAGGTAGATCTGCATATTCAGGTTGATGGCAGTCTTTCTGTTGCTGAAGGGCATGAAATTGCGGGCCACGCCAAACGCCATCTTCTCGAAGACGGACCCGGAATAGTTGATGTGCTTGTTCACCTTGAACCTTATACAGATTGAACCTTTTGTGTTATCATCAATCTGAAACAACCCCACAGGAATTCAAGATGAAAGAAAACATCACAAGCAGTGCCAATGAGCCGTTAATACGGGTAGAAGACGTATCAATTCAGGAAATTCAGATGCAGCAGATGCGCCAGATTCTCGAAGATTGTAAAGGTCAGCGCCATCTCGTCGTAATTCAGAATTATCCTGACCCCGATGCCATTTCTACAGGTTTCGCACACCGCCTCATTGCCAGCGCTTTCTCCATTGAAGTCGACATTGTTTATGCCGGCCAGATCAGTCACCCGGAAAACATTGCCCTGGTGAAACTTCTCGACATAGAAATGCGAAAATGGGAAAACAGCTTCGATCTTTCCCCATATCAGGGCTGCGTGTTTGTCGACAACCAGGGAACCACGGCCGGACCTATCGTCGATGCCATTCAGGCAAAAAAAATACCTGAGCTGATCGTTATCGACCACCACGAATTCCAGGACAGGCTCAACCCAAAATTCAAAGACATTCGCAAGGTTGGCGCAACAGCAACTATTTATGCCAGTTATTTTGAAGAGGGTCTGGTCACTCTCGAAAAATCAAAAAAAGAACATGTTATGGTTGCAACAGCCCTGATGCATGGCATTAAAACAGATACGCTGGGGTTCGTTACCGCCGGCCCCGAAGATTTTCAGGCCGCGGCCTATCTGAGCCGCTTTATCGACAGTGACCTGCTTGCGCAGATTACCAGTCAGGCCCGTTCCAAACAAACGATGGAAATTATTCAAAAATCGCTTGCCAACCGGGTTAATAAAGAAGGCTATTCAATTGCAGGAATCGGCTATCTGCGCTGCGAAGACCGCGACGCTATTCCACAGGCAGCCGACTTTCTGCTGACCGAAGAAAACGTACATACCGCCATAGTTTTTGGGGTAATTTCAACCAATGATGGCGAAGGTGAGTTTCTTACCGGCTCAATGCGAACCTCAAAGATCACCGTTGATCCCGACGAATTTCTCAAGGAAGTATTCGGAAAAGACCCTTCTGGTCGCCACTTTGGCGGCGGAAAAAAGACCGCCGGGGGCTTCGAAATTCCCATCGGCTTTTTATCAGGCGGCGAAGACAGCGAATTCCGCGAAATGAAATGGAAAGTTTATAACGCCCAGATTCTTCAGAAAATAATGAAAAAAATCGGGGTTAAACGGGAAGACAAAAAGCCCGAAATTTCTTCCCCCACAGGATAAAAAAAATGGCAATCAAATTTGAACTCGATGGTGAATATATTGAATTGATCAAATTGATCAAGTTACTGGGCATAACCCCTACCGGTGGCCAGGCAAAGCTCATGGTTGAAAACGGTCTGGTCAAAGTTGATGGCGAACTCGAGTCGCGAAAACGCCGCAAAGTTAAAAAGGGTATGCGGGTTGAAATCGAAGGCGAAGAAACCATAGAAGTCGTATGAATGGCGACCTGAAAGACTTTGCCCGCTATGAAAAGCAGGTTTTGTTCAAACCCATAGGGCTTGCCGGGCAAAAAAAACTGGCAAAAGCCAAAATCGGAATTGTTGGTTCTGGTGCTCTGGGCAGTAATCTTGCCAATATTCTTACCCGATCAGGCATTGGTCATATTCTTCTGGTTGACCGCGACCGGGTTGAGCTTTCTAATCTTCAGCGCCAGATGCTGTTCACCGAAAAGGATGTGGGACACCCAAAAGCGATAAGAGCTGCCAGAAGACTGGCCAAAATAAACTCTGAAATCATCATTGAGGGATTTCATCAGGAAATAACCCATGAAAATTTTCATGAATTGTTTTCGGGCTGTGACCTGATTTTTGACGGAACCGACAATTTTCCAACCCGATTTATGATGAACCGGGCAACTCAGGATATGGGCTTGCCCTGGATTTTTTCAGGAGTCACCGCTTCTTCGGGGCAATCGATGATGATCGTTCCTGAAAAAACAGCCTGTCTTGGCTGCGTCATCGATGAACAAAATCTCGATGCAACTTTTCCAACCGTTCATAATTCAGGAATCATAACCTCGATCGTAACAATAATTGCCTCGATCAGCGCAATCACTGGAATCAAATATTTGATTGACCGCGAAATTGACCGTACGGTGAAATTTTACGATGCCTGGGTGCATCAATTCAGCAAATTCGAAGTTGAGCCCGCAGAAAGTTGCCATTTCTGTCGGCCAGATAAGTTAAGGAGAAAATGATGAAAGTTCAGGTTGAATTTGTTGGCGCCATTAATTCCGGCCCGTTCAAGAAAAAACAGCCTTTTGAGCTCAATGACAAGGCCACGGTTAAAGATCTGCTTGAAAAGCTGACCCACATTGATAAAGGGCATCTCAGTTTCATTCAGGTGGTCAGAAACGGCAGCCGGGTTGCTCAAAACCAGAGTTTGAAAGATGGCGATAAAATCGAGCTTATGCTGATGGTAGGCGGCGGTTAATAGGGAAATCGCTCATCGAGGTAGTTGAACAGGTAGCCGGATATAACAACCCTGCCCTCTTCAAGCACCATAGAAACAGTGGCCACCGTATTTTTTCTCGTGGCCACCTGATAATCAAGAACCTTGCGGCCATCTGTGGCGGCTCTGGCAAGATCAAAGGTGCCAAGATTTTCCCCGTCGATGTAAAAGCTGACCTTGCCAGGGTTCGAGTAAAAATCGTAGTCCCAGAAATCAAAAACCACCCGACTCAAGGTTGCAACCACATCTACTCTGGCCCCGATAATATCAGAAGTAATCATATAAAGATCCGATTTTGGGCCCGCCGCTATCAACTTCCAGTTTCCCGAATATCTGACGGGATAAAAATCATTTGAATAGGGCGTTAAATCACCGGGTTGATATACTCCATTGATAATGCCGCGTGCATCGAGCTCCATCGAAACTCTTTCCTGCTTCGGCGGCTCTCCATTAAGATTTTCAACGGCAAGTGGATTAGGTTTTTCGGCAGCACAGCCCCCGAGAAAAACAGCTAATATCCAGACAAAGATCCCTGCCAGGGCTGCCTGAAAATAGTCTTTGCGATTTGTTGTACCTGTTTTGCTATATCTCACCAGAAAACTATCGGCAATCTGGCCTGGCAAAAAAAGTTATTTGAACCAGAGGGTGTATTTTTTTTCGAAATCGCAGGGGTTATAGCGTTGCTTGGCAATGCGAAGGCCTTCGATGCCAAGATCAGCTTCACGGTTGAGAATTTTCGCCGACTCAGGAAGATGGTTGGAAAGAGCCCAGTTAACAAACTGGTACATGCCGGGAATGTCGCGGGCGGCCTTTTCTACGGGAACCAGCCAGACTTCATCGGTTATGGGTACCGCCCAGCTCAGACCACACATTTCATCTTCAAGCCGAACCCTGATTCCTACTCCGCCAAGCTTCCAAAGATTCGGTAAGGCCCGGTGAATCGACTGGCGCTCCATTTCCAGAAAAGGGTCAGCATCGCCAAAACGCTCATACCATTTGTCGATGCATTTGAAAATTTGCTCATGATCGCCTTCTTTGAGCGGAATAATCTGGGGACTATGGGTTCGTTGAATTTTGTTGAGTTGATTGCGTCTTTTCTGAAACTTGCCACCAGAAAGATCTGCCAGCTCGCTACGCAGATAAAGATAATCAGAGAAATCAGGATGCTCTTCCACTCTTACCGGCTCGATCGCCTGCCTGACTTCTTCTGCCAGGCGGCCAGGAAGAAAGTGCAGAACTTTCTCACCATTCTGATCAGGGTGCAGATGCCCAAGCAGTTTCTCAAGAGCAGGCTTCATCGGGCCAGCTCCGAATGGGCCCAGGTAGATTTTGTCTCCGTGCTTTCCTTCCACATCAAGTAATAGTCGCTCGCCGATTCTACTGATTCTGGCCGGCCGGTTATAATACCAGCTTGTCAGGTAGTAGATTGAGAATTCGGCGGATCTGATACCCTGGGCGCTCACTGCGCCCATGAATTCACTGTTATGTTCAATTGAAAGATTGATCTGTTGCGGGAACTCTGGAATATTATTCATAGGGGGCAATTTTATCATAATTGCTAAAATTTCGCAGCAAAAACATAATCTTGACCAGGAAGGCTTTGACAGCGTATTATCACCGGATGCATCAATTGCTGTTTTCACAATTTCAACTTGGGGGGCGAAGCCTCAAAAACCGGGTTTTTGCTGAAATGCCGGTTTCTTTTCTTGCCCGTGAAAATGGCTCCTGCTCGACAGAAATGATTCAGTTTTATGAAAGAATTGCCGCTTCCGATACGGCCATGATTATCACTGAATCCGCATCGGTAAGCAGAAACAAATTTCACAGCCTTCAGCTGCTTGGCAATGAAAACGACTCGGTTCAGGGGCTTTCGCAGATTGCAGAAAAAATCAGGCAACAGGGGGCCACGCCCATTCTCCATCTGACCCACCCTGGAATCAACGCAATTCCTGAGCCCGGAACCGGTAAAGTTTTTGGCCCATCAGCGGTTTCGATACCAAAAATTAAAAATTTAATCAATGAATTGAGTTATAACCAGATTCGGCAAATTTCAGGCTTCTTCATCGAATCAGCAGTATCTGCCTGGAATGCAGGTTTTTCAGGCCTGCAGATTTCTGCGGCCGATGGCTCTCTATTTCAGCAGTTTTTATCACCCATCACCAATCTTCGCCGCGATGATTATGGATTTTTCGCCAATTTCGGCTGCAAATTCATTCAGGATACTTTTAAAGCAATACGCAAGGCTGTCCCGGACCTTCTTTTGATTTTTAAAATGGCCGCCCGCGATCTGCTGCCCGGCGGAAAATCCATAGAAAATTCGATTTTCCTTGCGAGACTGGTTGCCAACTCCGGGGCCGATGCAATTCACGTTGTTTCTGGCTTTCCTCTCGGAAAACCCGAACGGGAGCAACCACTTGGAAAGAACTCTCCCGATGGAGTTTTTGCCGATGATGCGGCAATTATAAAGAATTCCGTTGATATTCCCATCCTGGTTTCGGGAAAGATTTCAACACCCGAAATTGGTGAAAAAATACTTCAAGATGGAAAGGCGGATGCGGTCATACTTGGACGCACTCTTCTGCGTGATCTGGACTGGCTTTTCAAGTCCAGAATGAACAGCGAGTCAATTAAAATACGGCGCTGTCTGCATTGTATTGTCTGTTCTGCAGCTTCTCATGGATGCCCCGATTTTGACGGCATCACAATCTGGAATCTTAATTTAAACAAATATTTGAAGGGAAAAAATAAATCATGAAAAAAACAATTTCAGTCTCATTGATTCTGGTTTTTGTTAGTGCCAATCTTTTTGCACAAGGGCTTTTGGGCCTGTTCGGCGGTTCTGAGCCCGAAAAAAAATTCCGGGTTAAGTTTGTGGACGGAGACAATGATGCAGAAGAGGAAGTTCTGCTGATAAAAATTCGTGGCGTAATCGAAGAAAAGGGCGAAGAAGATGAAATGCCGCTGAAAATGAGTCGCGATATGCTGGAATCTTTGAAAAAAGATCTGGCTCTGGTGAAAGAACGAAAAGCCATAAAAGCAATTCTTCTCGACATCAATTCTCCCGGTGGAGAAGTCACTGCAAGCGACATTGTCTATCACCAGATCAACAAGGTAAAAAAAGAAACGGGCAAACCGGTGATCGCCATTATTGGTTCCATGGGGGCTTCAGGGGCTTATTACGTTGCCTGCGCCGCTGACCGCATTCTCGCCCACCCTACTTCGATTATCGGCTCAATCGGCGTTTTGATGCAGTCGATGAATATTGAAGAACTGGCCGAGAAACTCGGGATCAAAGCGGTTTATCTTAAGTCGGATAAAACCCCGAAAAAAGACATTCTTTCGCCATTCAGAGAGCTTAGTGAAAGCGAAAAAACCATGCTTCTCGGAATCATCGACGGAATTTACCATCGCTTCGTAGAAATAGTCAGCAAAAGCAGAAATAAAAGCCACGAAGAGATTGAAAAAATTGCTGATGGGGGCATTTACGATTCTGCAAAAGCCCTTGAACTTGGCTTGATTGATGAAATTGGCTATCAGGAAGACGCTCTCGCTGCAGCATGCAAATCAGCCGGAATAAAAAGTGCCGCCCTTGTTCAGCGCTATACCAAAAAGAGCTTTTCAGAAGTTCTCGCCGACATGGCCGAAATGAACAGTGGCTCACCAGCCCTGCTGATGGAATTCAAAAAACTGATTGAAACCTCCGGGGTTCCGCAGCTGATGTATAAACTCAATTTAAAATAATTCAATCAAAACGATAGTTTTTTATGGCCTGGCTGATTTCTTCTGAAGTCGCCAGGCCTTCTTCCATAAGGATTTTATCGACCGGTTCACCCTTTTCCAGATGACGGCGATAAACCATTGAAGCCCGATCGTGCCCGATTTTCCCGGTTAAAATTGTCAGCAATCCAAGCGAACCTCTCAAATTATCGAGGCAGCGCTGTTCATTGGCCCTGATTCCCTTTAAGCAGCGACTGTTGAAAAGCGACATTCCATTTTTCAGCAATTCCAGTGATTCGAGCAGAACATCCATGATCAGCGGCAGAAAAGCATTCAACTCAAGCTGCCCGGAGCTCGCAGCATGCGATATAACCTGATCGTTGCCCATTACTTTCATGCAGACCTGGTTAAGCATTTCACACATTACCGGGTTCACTTTGCCCGGCATTACCGTGCTTCCTTCCTGCACCGGCGGAAGAATGATTTCTCCAATGCCGGAACGGGGCCCGGAAGCCAGCAATCTTAAATCTGATGCCATTTTGCTCAGATTTACCGCCAGCGGTTTCATCAGCCCGGAAATTTCACTGAAAACATCAGCATTCTGCGTTGCCTCTACCAGATTGTCGGCTCGTGCAAGCCCGATTCCAGTTTCTTCACGCAGCAGTTTGATCAGCTCAAAATGAAATTTTCTGGTGGCGGCTATGCCGGTACCAATTGCGGTCGCACCAAGGTTTATTACTCTAAGCCTTTCTTCAACCCGATAAAGGCGCCAGCGATCGCGGGAAAGGGCTTCAGCATATGCACCGAATTCCGCACCCAGAGTAAGCGGAACCGCATCCTGCAACTGGGTTCTGCCGATTTTGATTATTCCGGCAAATTCATTTTCCTTGGCCTGCAAAGCTTCCTGAAGGCGGGCTACCTCTTCGACCATTTCCCGCAGCTTCCAGATGGCAGCAATTTTTAAAGCTGATGGAAAAACATCGTTGGTGCTTTGCCCTTTATTTACATGATCAAGAGGATGTATACGATCATAATCGCCAGGTTTGAAACCAAGCAGCTGGTTGGCTCGGTTGGCCACAACTTCGTTTATATTCATGTTTGCCGAAGTGCCGGCACCGCCCTGTAGAGGGTTTACGATAAACTGGTCAAGATGAAGCCCCTGAATGATTTCATCACAGGCTGCAACTATGGAACTGGCTTTTTCCGTTTCCATTTCATCAAGTTTGACGTGGGCCCGGGCAGCACATTTCTTGATCATTGCAAGTGCCTTGATCATTTGGAAAGGCAGTCGCCTCTGGTTAAGCGAAAAATTTTCTGCAGCTCTCAGGCTGTTGATTCCAAACAAGGCTTCATCGGGAATCTCCAGGGTTCCGATGAAATCTTTTTCAGTTCTTGTCTGCTTGCCCATCATTTCACCTCTTTAACACTTTCCGGATTAAGATAACCGCCTTAGGGTATGTTGGCAAGTAATGTAATTTTTGTTTAGCTCTGTCGCCATAAAAGAGTTAGAATACTGAAAATGAACCAGGAGGCAGCTATGAAAAAAAATCTGTTGATTGTATTGATGCTTTTTTTTGCCGGTAACCTTTTTGCAGCCATTGAAAGCAAAATCAGCCTTGATTTTCGAGATACAGATGTTAGAGACATTCTTAAAATCATTGCAAAAACCGGTGAACTTGGTTTGGTGACCGAAAAATCGGTGCGCGGCAATCTCACCCTGACCATTAAGGATGCCTCGGTTAAAGAAGCGCTTGACATGGTATCGCAGGCAGTTGGCTTCACCTGGGTTCTCAACGGCAGCACTATTTTCGTTACCGATGAACGAAGAATTGAAAACCAGACCAAAACGGTTAAACTGAGATATTACCCGATCGAAGATGCGGCAAGAATTGTGGCAGTAAGCGTCAAGGCCGATCTGAAAGTGGCCACCGATCATACCGGTAGCAATCTTATTCTCAATGGTTCCCCCAAAGGAATTGAAATGGCTGAGAAAATTCTTGCCAGCATTGATGTTCCCGAATCATTTATTACCGGAAAAATCAAGGTAATCTACAATGACAAAGCGGTTCACAGTTTAACTTTCAAAGCACAGGCTGGGCGCTGGGGAGAGTTAAAGGAACATTTGAAATTCGAACCGGTAATGGTTGGTGAAGATAAAAAACATAGTTTTTCTTCTTTCCATGCGAAGTTCCTAATCGAATCTATTAATGAGGGAAACAGGATCTGCGGACGCCTTGAAGGAAATTTCAACTCGTTGAACCGAAAAACAGAAAATGAAAGTAACCATGATTTTTCCGTTCAATTCGCCGCCGAACCAGGCCAGGAAACCGAAGCATTTTCTTCAAACTCTGCTGAACCGGTAAAAATTATCATTTCACTGGATCATCAAAAATAACTGGAAAAGTTTCAATACAGAGATGCTTGGGTATTCTAATTTTTCACTCTTGAATTAACGCGTTTCAGTCGTCCGCTTTACGGCATCAATGACCGTAAAAGGCCTTTTTAAGCTCTCAGACAAGCATGAAACGCCTATGCCAGTCCCTTGAAAATGCCTGGTCGCTCTCCAACCTTAGGCGATCAGGCATTCAACTTCTTATGGAACTCCGAAACATCCTGAAAAAACCTGTCTGCAAATAAGGATCGGTCACCTTATATGGTTAACCCTTTATTTACGGCTGTAATGAAAGAATTTATTGCATATGTCTGTTATTGAAATTTATAAAATTTTGGAAATTTCTTTATTTTTCAAAATGTTTGAAGAAATTCTTTAAATAAAACTTGATAAAAAACAGAAAAAGAGTATCATTATTCTAACGGCTTGTGAAATTTTTCATTAAGCCCGGTTTTCTAAGTTGAAGGGCACTGCCTGACATCGAGGAGAAAAATGAGTTCGATTAACGGTAATGAACAGCGCCGCCTTGGCGTGGTAGCGGTGATTTTAAAAGCCCCTGATCAGGCTTTTAATGATTTCAATACCCTGCTGCACCAATATTCGGGCATAATCGTCGGACGAATGGGAATCCCCTATAAAGAACGGGGAATTTCAGTGGTTTCTATCATTGTTGACGGAACCAACGACGAAATAGGCGCACTTACCGGCAGAATCGGCCAGCTCCCTGATGTCAGCGTTAAATCTGTCTTAACCAGAATCTAATGGACGGGAGAAATTTTTATGCATCAGGTGAATGGTCAGGTTTCTGAAACTTCCTGGATCAACAAAGTCATCAAACCGGAAGAATACGAAAAGCACATGGTAAACGGCAAAGATTTTATCGATGATGATAAAATCTGGGAAACCATCAATTCGGCTACCGAGCCAACCAGAGAGCGGGTTCGCGAAATAATGGCGAAATCCCTCAACATTAAATCCCTTTCTCCCGAAGAACTTGCCACTCTGATCAAGGTTAAAGATCCCGAAACATGGCAGGAAATGTTTGCCATGGCCGACCGGGTTAAGAAAAAAGTTTACGATAACCGCATCGTGACCTTTGCACCTCTTTATTGCAGTAATTATTGCGTTAATAACTGTATGTACTGTGGATTCCGCAGTGAAAATACCAATGAAAAACGCATGTGTCTCGATCTGGACCAGCTGAAAAAAGAGGTAGAAGTCCTGGCCGGTCAGATCGGGCATAAAAGAGTAATTGCCGTTTATGGCGAGCACCCGATGACAGATGGTGATTTCATCGCCGAGAGCATAAAAACCATTTATTCGGTCAGTGTCAAAACCAAAAAAGGACACGGGGAAATTCGCCGGGTCAATGTTAATGCTGCCCCATTGAGCGTAGCCGACCTTCGCAAACTTCATGAAGTAGGAATAGGGACCTATCAGGTTTTCCAGGAAACCTACCACCATGAAACCTATCGCAAAATGCACCCGGAAAATACTATTAAGGGCAATTACCCCTGGCGACTCTACGTCCACCATCGTGCCTATGAAGCGGGAATCGATGATGTGGCAATTGGAGCTCTTTTTGGTCTTTATGACTGGCGTTTCGAAGTTCTGGGTCTTTTACATCATGCTATTGAACTCGAAACAAAATTCGGTGTCGGCCCCCATACCATTTCATTCCCCCGTATCACACCTGCCAGTAATTCGCCACTTTTCAAAGAAGCAGATCACCAAAAATACTTCGTTTCAGACGAAGATTTTAAAAAGATTGTTTGTTTGATTCGTCTTGCCGTTCCTTACACCGGAATGATTATTACTGCCCGGGAAACCAAAGAAATTCGTGATGACGTCATGTTTGTCGGCTGCACCCAGACTGACGCCTCTACGGTAATCGGCATCGGTGGTTATTCGGCTCTGAATTCCAAGCAACAGAATATTGATGAACAGCAATTCATGCTTGGCGATACCCGCACCCTTGACGAACTTATTCATGACCTGGCCAAAAAGGGCGTAATTACCTCTTTCTGTACCTCTGGTTATCGCTGTGGCAGAACCGGAGACCAGATCATGGATATGCTGAAAAGCGGGCATGAAAAGCATTTCTGTAAGCTAAACGCAATTTTAACCTACCGGGAGTGGCTTGATGATTTCGCTTCAGAAGAAACCAAAAAAGCGGGTGAAGAAGTAATTCGAAAGGAAATCGAGCAGGTTAAAGCACAGACACCTACTGTTTTTTCCAAAAAATTGTTTGAAACCACCATGGCTTATTATGAAAGGATCGCAAATGGAGAACGTGATCTCTACATTTGATCTGGAAGTGCTTTCAAAAAAATATGACATTCGTATCTGGCTCTGCAAAAGAATAGGCCGACGCTGGTCCTTTCTGGTTGGAGCCGGAGAGCAAAGGTCGTTGCCCTCGGAACTGATTTACGAAAACCCAGAATATGGAATATTCGTGCAGGGTGAAGACTTCGATCATATTAGACTTAAAAATGAAATCAAAATTTTATTTGAAACACCAAAAATCATGATAACCTGATAATCTTTTAAAAGATTATAAAAGGGGCTGATTCATAAAGAAATGAACCAGCCCTTTTTTTGCCTGAGGTTCTTGAGCTGTTGAAATACATTCTTTTTTTCAGGCGGGGATTTCGACAGGCTCAATCACCGCCTTTTTAGATTCATAAAACAATTAAATGGCAGCCCGGCATCCAAGTAGAAGAGGAAGGAGGTCGCCGAAACAAAGCGAGTCGAGCTAAAAAACCGACTTCTGCGCCATGGATGGCGCGACTTCGAGCGCACCCGGATGGGACGCGCGAGAAGGCCCATCGGACTCCGGCAGTAACCGTAAGGTTATCCGGCCAACAAAAGCCCGGAATAGGAAAAAGCCCTGAAGCATTTGCTTCAGGGCTTTTATAGACCTGGCGGCGACCCGACTTAGCGACAGGATGTCGCGTATGCATGACCGCCGCAGGATTGCGAGCGGTCAGGCCTCCCACGTGGGAGCGGAGGTCGCCGAAACAAAGCGAGTCGAGCTAAAAA
>JBMOKV010000416.1:0-11884 GCA_049325495.1 Candidatus Rifleibacteriota bacterium
AGGACGAAATAAAGAGGGCAAGAAGATTTTCTTTCCCACTTACTCTGGTAATGTTCGTGGTCGATGAATTCAAGCTGCTATCAGAAAAGCATGGCAGTCGCATGGGCGACGCAGCTCTATACGAAATTGGCCGGATATTGAAAGATTCAGTAAGAGCAACTGACATTCCATGCCGATCCGGCCCGGAAGAGTTTGCCGTAATTCTTGCCCACACCAACGCTGAGCAGGCATTGATCTTTTCCGAGCGACTTCGCGAAAGAATCGCCTCTTTCAAAGTCGTAAGAGGAAAAGAAGAAGCCAGCATGACGGTAAGCGTCGGCATTGCAGAATACCATCAAAAGATTGGCAAACCCTCTGACCTGGTCACCATGGTCGAAAAGGCGATGATAAAGAGTCAGCAGAAAGGTGGCAATCTCACTACCACTGAAAACGCCGAACCGGAAGGACAGAAACCATGAAAAAGTCATTTTCTTCAGCCATTCTGCTCCTGACCTTTTCTTTTCTTGTGCTTAATCAGCTTCATGGCCAGGAATACCGGCTCAACCTGATCAAGCGCTTCTATTCAATCGGTACCGCAAGCATTAACGGCACCTACTTTCCTATCGGCAATTCGATAGCCCGCACTCTATCTGCCAATCTGAAAAATCTTGTGGCTATTGCTGAACCCACCGAAGGCTCGGTAGCCAACGTCGAATATCTGCGTAAAGGACAAATCGACCTTTCTCTCATGCAGAGCGATATTGCCTGGCAGGCTGCCAGAGGAATCGGGCCCTTTTCAGAAAACCCCTTCAAAGAATTGAAAGTCCTTTCATCACTTTATTCAGAGGTCATTCAGATAGTCGTAAAAAGCAGCAGCAACATTAAAACTCTCAGCGACCTCAAAGGCTGCAAAATCTCGGTAGGCAGCAAAGAGAGCGGCAGTGCGGTGAACGCAGTGCAGGTTCTGACCGCAGCAGGCCTGCAACCCAGCGATTATGAACTGGTTTACGAAAGATTCACCCGCGCCACCGAATCTCTTAAAGATGGGTATGTCGACGCGGTTTATTATACCGGTGGGATTCCCGCTGATGGCATCGTCAGGCTTGCCGGCCGAACTGATATCCGTCTGGTCGTGGTGCCTGCAGAAATCCAGCAGAAGCTGGTAAAAGAATACCCCTACTTTTCATCTGAATCGATTCCGGCAGGATCTTACCGGGGCCAGGCTGAGCCAGTCAGCAGCATCGGGTTGCGTGCCCTTCTGGTGACCACAGAAGGTCTTTCTGACCACGATGCAGAAAGATTTCTCCAGGTAATTTACCAGAATTCTTCAAGCATTGCGGCGCAGAACCTTGTATCGACGTTTTTCCGCCGGGAAGATTCACTTAAAGGGGTCGATGCCGAAATGATGCATCGAGGCGCGTTAAAGTTCTTTCAAAAACCCGCAAAATAAAACTGAGTAATGCTATAGCGTTTATTCGGTACATCGGTATAATTAAAAAATAATTCTTGTTATTTGGGGGAAAACTATGTCAAGTTCAGGCAAAATCCTATTCCTGATACTGATGATGTGCTTATTTACCATCCAGACTGGATTCGCTGCGGATGGAGGTTCAGACGTCAAATCTCTTTTCGACCGCTATCAGGCAGTTTATCGACAATATCAGGATGCTGTTCAAAGTGGAGCAGACAAGCAGACATTGTCACAGCTGGCTACCGAACTGCAGAATGCCTGCGCCGATTATTACCAGGCAATCGGAGTAAAGGTCGACCGCAAAAATGATCTGCCGGAAACTCTTGAGCCCGATACGTTCAATGAAGCTGGTGAAGCCGAAACCGACAACAACCAAAGCGTCGGCAGAAAAAGGCGTTTGAATCCTTTTGCCGAAGAACTGAACCGTATTCTTTCCGAAATGTCGGCTCCAGGAGCCGAAAGTCGACTGCCGGAACTGCAGAAAAAACTGGAAGATTTTATCAGTCGATGCGCTGACCCCGAAATAAAAAAAGAAGCGATATTCAAGCTTGCGAATCTGGTTTTCGATACGACCGGCAGTCTTGGAAAGGCACAACAGATCATTCTTAATTTTGCCAAAAGCCCCGGAATCAGCACCGAGAACAGGCGTCAAGCCTTTGCAGTTATCAAAATGCTGAAGAAAAAAGCAGTTCTCATTGAAAAAAGGTCTGAATTCAAAGATCTCCAGCAGAGAGCTGTCAGCAAATGGGGCAGTTATTCCAAATCCTCATGGCTGGCAATTCCGGTAAAGGTCTGGAAATTGGGCTCATATCTTGCAACCAATCTTAACCGCTCGATAAAAGCCAAAGCTCTTGATAAGGCCCTTGATGAGTATGATAAAGCAGTTCTGGCAACTTACCCCGCCAATTCGGTCGAAGCTCTGACCAGGTCAAGAATCATTCCTTTAAATAGGGTCAAGCTACTCGTCAATGGTCGCAGCAGTTTTCACTATCGTTTCGAGCACGCAATGAATGCCCAGTCAAGCCTGTATGTCCAGACTCTTCTCTATCAGGATGATGAAACCGGCAATCTGCTTACCGATATACTTTGCGAAAGAGCTCAGAACGGGGTAGACGTCAGACTGATTCTCGACGACTTCTTCTCTTTCGGTAAGAAAAACGGGGTCATTCAGCGTCTAAAGAATGCCGGCGTCAAGGTTATGATTAATAACCCCATTCTCAAAAACATTTTTAAAGCAAATTTCAGATCCCACCAGAAACTGTTTATCGTTGATGAAACGATTGCAATCGTAGGTGGCATGAACATAGGAAGCGAATATGCCAAAGGCGAGATAGAAGAATTCGGCTGGCGCGATACTGATGTTGAGGTTCAAGGGCCAATCGTAAGAGAGATTTTAAATCTCTTTGAAAGAAACTGGGAAGAACTGACCCTGAAGAAAGCCTTTGAAAAAGGCGAAACTGAAAAATACGCCAAAGCCAGTGAAAAAATCACGGTTTTCAAAGGCTTAAAAGATCGTTCAAAACTGATTCGCGGACCAATTCCGGTTTACTTTGCCACCCCCCCGGTTTTTGAAGATGTCGATGCCCGGTTCGTAGTAACCTTTCCTATAGATGAACAGGATGATAATGTACTGGATCTGTTTGAAATATATCTGGCCAGGGCAAAGAAAGAAGTTATTTTTGAGTCTGCCTACTTCATTCCTACCGATCGTTTGAAAAAAGCGATTAAAAATGCTGCCTCTCGAGGCGTTGAAGTAAAAATCATCACAAACTCGATTGAATCGAACAATCACCCAAGTGGTGGCTGGGCCGGGCGTGATACATACGAAGAAGTTCTGCAGGCAGGAGCCCGGATTTTTGAATGGCGGGGCGCCCAAACTCTCCATTCTAAAGTTAGCCTGTTTGATGATTTCGCAGTAACACTTGGAGCTTATAACGTTAATTCTCGCAGCCACTCATGTGACTCTGAAGACATAATTGCCCTCGAAGACCGACGAGTTACCAGGGCATTCAGACAGGTTCTGGAAAAAGATCTGGCCCGATGCCAGGAAATCACCATCGAAGATGTCAGAGGCTGGAACCGAGATCTGATGAAAAAAGCCCGAATGGAATTCTTCAACCTGTTTAAATTCATGTTTTAAACCAGATAAAAACCCCCGGTTTGTCTAAGTGACGAACCGGGGGTTTTATTTTAAACGAATTTGATTTTAAATCAATCGTTTATCAGAAAATCTCAGGCTTTGAGGGCAACCTTGCACGAAACAACGATGTGCTGTACAACTTCTTCGATAAAGTCAGGGGTATAGCTCTTTTTGCCAACCGCCAGCAAAATCATCTTGCGGGCGAAGACATAGAAGATAACCTGACTGATAACGGTGTAAGCCCACATTTTGGCGGTAAGGGGTTTAATTTTGCCTTTTACTGCCTTGGCCATTTCTTCCAGGAATTCAACTTCGGGTTTGAAAAATTCAAGGGCCATTTCCTGAACATTCTTGGGGGCTTCCTGGAGAGCTCTGACAATCAGGCTGCCATACCATGGAGGATTTGAGCCACTAAGCAGGATCTTGGCTCTACTTTTTACGTATTTTTCAAGTTCGGCATCGAAATTTTTGGCACTGATTTTTTCTTTGCTCAGATCTGAATTTTCGCTGAGTTTTTCGACAACGTGTTTGATGGTATCGATATAAAGATTCTTCTTTGAGCCAAAATGATAGTTGGCAGCGGCAATATTCTGCTTGGAAGCATCAGCGATCATTTTGATGCTGGTGCCTTTCATACCGTAATCGGCAAAAAGTTCGCCGGCAGTATCAAGAATAAGCTGACGGGTAGAAATTCTCTTTTTGGAAACCTTTTTTACCTTCTCAACCTTAGGAGCTTTTACAGCCTTTTTTGCAGCTTTGGGAGCTTTGGCCGCTTTGGCTGCTTTTTTGGTAGCTTTAGTAGCTTTGGGAGCTTTGGGAGCTTTGGGAGCTTTGGGAGCTTTCACTGCTTTTGCTGCTTTCGGTGCTTTTACTGCTTTTGCAGCCTTGGTAGCTTTTGCTTTTGGTGCTTTTACAGCTTTTTCAGCTTTTGCTTTTGGTGCTTTCACAGCTTTTGCTGGCTTGGCAGCTTTAGGAGCTTTTTCTTTTTTGGCTTTGGGAGCCTTTGCAACTTTGGCAACCTTAACCGGTTTGGTTACTTTTTCTACTTTTTCTTTTTTGGCGGCTTTATCAGCTTTTGCTGGTTTGCCTGCTTTGGTTGCCTTTTTAGCCTTTTTTTCCATTTAATACCTCCGGAAAACATTTTTTAATGGTGTTTAAAATATACATTTAAGCTGCTATCTTTGCAATGGGTTAAAACAAAAAAAATGAAAAATTTCTGAATTATTCCTGTTTTCCAAATTTTAAATCTTAATTTTAATCAAATGGGAAAACTTTTCTTCTTACAAAAATTTGTTTAACTGGAAATCCTTAAAAATAAGTTGCAGACGAAATTTCAAAATGAAAAAGATCATTTTTCGGTCTTTGAGCCATTTCAAAGGGTCGAGACGACTGGAGATTTTGAAAACATTCAATGAGCTTTTGTTATAGTTGCAGTAATTCCACGATTAACTTAGAATACTTAACGCATAGTCCAAATCTTCTATTTTCAACCAGTGGTCAGGGAGCGAGCCATGCAGCTTAAAAAAAGAATTGAGAGCCTTGAACAGATCATCTCCATGGGGGAAAAACTGCTAACCACCTTCGACGTGGAAGAATTGCTCAACGAACTGGTTACCAACATCTGCCGCCTTCTTGAAACCGAAGGGGCAACACTTTTTCTGGTAGACCCGTTCGAAGGAAAACTTATTTCACAAAGCATTAAGAGCGAAAAAGTCAAAGAGATTTTCCTAAACATTGATAATTCATCAATTGCCGGACATACTGCCATGAGCCGCAAGTGCCTGCACATTCCCGATGTATACGGCGATTTAAGCAAAATCCATCCCGACCTTAAGTTCAACCGCAAAGTGGATGAACAGACCGGAAAAAAGACCAGGAATGTGCTTTCATATCCACTGGTTATCCACAATGAGCTGATCGGAGTCTTTCAGGCTGTAAACAAAAAACATGGCGACTTTTCTGAAGATGACCAGCTTATTCTGCATAATTTCTGTCTGATAGCCGGTGTTGCAATTATGAACGCCCGCCTGATGGAAAGAGTTCTCGAAGCACAGGCCAGCAATGCCAACATCATCGACAATATCTCCGATATAGTTGTGGTCCAGAATGAAAAAGGCATGATAATGCATCTCAATGGTTGTGCCTCAAGCTATCTAGAAGAAAGAAACAGGGGCGGAAACATGATAGGTCGCAATTTCGCCGATGTTTTTCCGGAATTTTCAAACCTTTCCGGTGAAATCGCCAGAGCAGTCGAACACCGTTTCGACAAAACTGTTTCAAGAGGGCTACCGGCCTACGTAATTCTTACTGAAAAGAATTTTAAACAGGAAATTGAAAGAGTTATTCTGATTTTGCGCACCAACCCCCTCAACAAGGGCTCAGAAGCCATTAACAAGAATTGACACCTGAAGTTTCAATAATTGTACCCGCCTTCAACGAAGCTGAACTTATCGGCAAAACTCTGCTATCATTGAAATCTGCCGCGCTGCAGAGCAATACTTCAGTTGAGTTAATCGTTGTAGACAATGATTCAACAGATGAAACCGCCGCAATTGCACGGAAACACGGGGCAAAGGTGGTTTTTGAACCGCACCGGCAGATTGCCCGGGCAAGAAATACGGGTGCATCCGCAGCCATGGGTCGATATCTGATTTTTGTGGACGCCGACACTACAATTTCTTCTGAACTATTCAGCAAAGCTGTAAATGAGTTGAGAAGAGGCAGGACCATCGGTGGCGGAGCCCTGGTTTCATTCGATGTCAGGCCGGTAGGCCTTGCCAGATTTCTTTTACGTGTCTGGCTGTTGATCTCGAAATGTCTTCGGCTTGCGGCTGGTTGTTTCATTTTTTGTGAAGCTGCCGCATTCATGGAAGCCGGCGGTTTTGACAACCGGGTTTATGCTTCAGAGGAACTCTGGCTTTCCAAGAATTTGAAAATAATCGGCAGAAAGTGTGGAAAAAAGTTCGTCATTCTTGATGGGCCTGGTGTTATCACCTCTGCCAGGAAAAATTCACAGACTCTGCGACTGCTTGCCACTACCCTGATCTTCTCGATCTTCCCGGCTGGTGTAAGATTTCGCAGTCTCTGCTTTCTCTGGTATGACTGTCGAAAATGATTCAGCGCAGGTGAGCTTTTTCAACCACCTGTCTGATCTGCTGTCGCGAAACTCCCGATGTTCCCGATTTCCATAAAGACACAAATTCAATATTCTTTTTTCTGCTGACCAGAGGAACTGGTTCAACGGCAACTAATCGCAGAGAACTGTTTTCCGAAATGAAACCCGCAAGTTCATATATCACCATTAAATGGGCTTCAGGATCAACGATTACGCCACCATCGGGAACCAGTCCTCGGGGAGCTTCAAACTGAGGTTTTATCAACGCGATGATCTGGCCATTCTGCTTGAGCATTTCGGCGGCCTTAGGCAGAATCAGGCGTAAAGAAATGAATGAAACATCGGTCACGATAAGGTCAAATGGTTCACCCAGTTCGTCACTTGCCAGCAGCCTGAAGTTTGTCCGGTCTCTTACTTCAAGTCTGGGATCTTTTTTCAGACGCTGGTCAAGCAGCCCATAGCCCACGTCAAGAGCAACCACTGATCCAGCGTTCCCGTCAAGAAGAACGTGAGTAAAGCCTCCGGTTGAGGCCCCGATGTCAAGGCAGCGTAGCCCGACTGGAGAGATCGAGAAAACCTCCAGCGCTCTTTCCAGTTTCAAGCCGCCACGGGAAACCCAGCGGCAAGGCTGATCTTTGCGCTCGAGCTCGATATCAGCCGCAACTTTTTCGCCGGCTTTTTCCCAGACCCGGTCACCTGAACGAATCTGACCGGCCATTATCAGGCTTCTTGCCAACTCAATGGTCTCTGCAAGCCCCTGTTCCAGAACCAGTTCATCAAGTCTGACTTTTTTCATAGTCTTTATTTATAAGCGATTATTCAAGACATTGGCAAGCCGTCGAAAGTTTTGCCATTTCTGAAGCTTGATATTGCAGGCGATTATTGTATACTTTGCATAGAGCTAATCAGGAGAGCAGGATGCCGGTTTTTAAATGCAGCCAGTGCAAAGCAAAAATTGAGGTTGAAGAGGATTATCAGCAACCATTCATAAAATGCGATGCATGCGGTTCTCATGAAAGAATTTTATCGAGCGAAGAGCCAAAATACAAAATTCTTGATGAAAAGCAGAGAATTCGTGTAGAGATGGGAATTCGCCAGGAGCCAGAGCCAGAACCGGATCCTGAAGCAGAGCCAGAAAAAAAAGCTGCCGGTGGCCCAAAGATAGCTGCGCCGGCAATCGCCAGCCGGAAATCTGCCACGGGTTGGCCAGGGAAACCGCTGGATTACCGCTCAGTGAAGAAACCGGTAGAAACCAGACAGATATTGATTCATGCCCTTGGTGAAGATGGTCTGGATATGGTACTACAGCAAGTCGCCGGATACCTTACTGAGGGTGACGAAGCGAGAAAACGGGCAAAAAAGACAAGAGTGATTCAAACTCTGATGAAATCGAAAATTCCCGGCGAACTTGCTGCCCAGGCCGTTGAATTTGCCGAAAAGTGCCCCGAAACCATCGAACATTTAAAGGCCAGTTACAAATTCAACCTTTTTCTCGGCCTGGGGATCTTCATCGGCGGCATGGCTATTTCCGTTCTAATCCATGTTCTTGCCCATCCCGGCCGGGGATTTATCCTGTTTCAGATCCCATTTGCGGTTGGCTTTGCTTATGCGGTTAACGCTGCCATTAACCTGCTTTCACTGCAAATCGAAGCCCTGCGCTCGGAAAAAATACACCTTTTGTTCATGACGATTGCCTGCCTGATAATCGCTTCTTATGTAATCTGGGGAATTTATTTTTGAATACTCGGCAATCTATTGCTGAACAGCTTCCAGATTTTCCTGCTTTTTCAAAAGACTGAGCTCTCTGAAAAAGAAAATCAGACTGAGTATCAGAGCTCCGGCATCAGAGGTCGGCATGGCATACCAGACTCCATTAATACCCAAAAAATTTGGCAGAAAAAGCAAAGCGGGTATCAGAAAAACAATCTGACGGACAACAGTAAGGGTAAGACTGATTTTGGGCCGACCAGTGAACTGAAAATAATTGCCGACAAGAATAACAAAGCCAACAAAGGGCAGCATCAGTGAAAACCTTCTAATTGAGCGAATACCTTCGACAACCATTTCAGAATCTGTTTCTGAAGTGAAAAGCATGAAAATATGCCGGGGAAAAAGTTCGATGGTGGCAAAGAAAAATATGCAAAGAACGGAAGCTGCAATAATTGCCAGAATAAAGGCTTTTCGAACCCGATCTGGCTTTTTTGCACCATAATTGTAACCAACAATAGGTTGAAATCCCTGTGAAATGCCGATTACCGGCATCAACCAGATCATGTTGAAACTCATGATAACCCCAAGAATCGAAACCGAAGTATTGTTGCCGAATTTGACCAGCTGATTGTTGAACAGCGACATTTGAACGCTCGAAATCATGTTCATGATAAAATGGGGCGACCCCATCAGCAGCACCTGGCGCACCGAATCCTGTTTCATGGTGAAGTTGGCACCATGAAATTTTACCAGGCTTCTGCCACCAACAAAGTAATGAATTACCCAGGTCGCTGAAACGCTGTACCCGATAACCGTTGCCCAGGCAGCTCCCTGCATGCCCCAGCCCCAGCGGGCAATGAAAATGTAATCGAGAATAACATTCAAAATGCCGCCAATCAGCATGGTTGCCATGGCAGTCCTGGGGTTCCCTTCGCCCCTTATGAAACTGTTAGCGCCAAACGAGAGCTGGTGCGGCAGAATTCCGATCAGAACGATTGAGAGATAGGGGCGGGCAAAAGGCATTATCTCAGGGGTAGCACCGAAGAATCTGAGAAGATGGTCGAGCGACAACAAAGAAACGATCGAAAGCGCGACCGAAGTGACAAAAAACAGAAAAAGCCCCTGCCCCAGCAATTTCTCAGCCTCTTCATATTTTTTCTCGCCGAGTCGGATTGAAATCTGAGAATTTGTGCCAAAGCCAATCAGCATGCCGATCGCCATAATGATCATCATCATCGGCATAGCCACAGTCGTAGCCGCGATTCCAGCTTCGCCAACGTAATGGCCGAGAAACATGCGATCAACTATGTTGTAAAATGAGGTAATCACAGTACCGGTTATCGCTGGAATCGAGAATTTCAGCAGCAACAGGCTGATCGGGGAATTTTCCAGTTCTTTTGTCTGGGTCATTGGTCTTCGGTTTTTATTACCAGGTGAGTATGTTCACCCAGTGATGCATAGGGCTCGGTTCGGCAGTATTGTAATTCGAGCCTGATAAAATCTTCAATACCCACCTGAAAGCTTTCAGGAAACTTGAGAAAAAACCGATAAAAAATTCTGATGCCCGCCTTGGAAATTATTACCAGTTTCTTTTCAGCACAAAAGGCTGCAAATTCAGCGAATGAAACCGGGTTGACCGGCGTGAGAGAGCCCTTTTTCCGGCCGATACCGCTTAACGCACTTTGGATCTGACCGGTAATACCCCATTTCAGTATCAGCTTGTCACGGTTGAAATACAATACCGACATTCTGCCGCCCGCAGCAAGCAGGGGCAACAGGCCTTCAACCGCCTGAAATGGTTTTTCCATCCAGGCTATGACTCCATGAAGAAGGATCACGTCAAAACTTTGACCAGCCAATAGACCCGGCAAGTCCTGGATCGCAGCGTGATAAACCCTGACACGGTCTGATAGCTGCTCATTCTCAAGGTTTTCACGAGCATGATTCAGCATCTCTTCTGAGATATCAGCCATGGTGACCTGATGCCCCATTGCCGCAAGCCAGATCGCCATCTGGCCCATTCCGCCACCGGCATCGAGAATTCTTAAAGATTTTCCCGATACCAGCTCGGGAAGACTGGCCAGCATGTCTGCCCGGGTCAGCGCCAGCCTGATCTCGCCTTTTCCAGTCTGATAAACATTACGACGAAACCGTTCTTTAAGCTGGTCAAAACTGACGTCCTTTCGATCTTTTCCGGTCATGAAATAACTTTCAGCCGAAGTTCGTTGCGAAGCGGAACCCTGCGGTAGCGAAAGTTGGCCCGTCCAACCATCATCACCGCAAAAATGCTCATTTCATCGGAAAGACCCAGACTTCGGCCAATCGATTTATCTAAAGTCGAAGACCAGGTGGTAAAGCCACCCCAGCAGGTTCCGATATCCGCAGCCCGGGCCGCAAGTTCGAAGGTGTTCATCGCAATTGCGGCGTCAAAAGTTCCCCATTTGTATTTTTCCGGACCGTAAGCAATTACCAGCTGCGGGGCTCCGCGATGAATAACATCGTAACCCGTATCAAAACTCTGAACCATACTTGCCATTCTTTCATCGGCACGAAAAACATCGATCACCGCCTGTGAAAGCTTCAAAACATTTTCACGTCCCGAAACGATCAGCCACGAGAGAGCCTGAGTGTTTTTAGCAGTAGGTGCAAATCTTGTGATCTCAAGCAGCCTGGTTAATTGCTCAACTGGAAGAACATCGGATTTGAACGAGCGAATTGAACGACGAGCCTTGACCAGGTTAGAAAAAGCTTCAACATCGGTAAGATTTTCGACAACGGCGGGCAACTGCCGGCCATCGACCCCATTAAGGCTTATTGCATTTCCCGGGCAGATGGCAACACAATGCCCACAGCCGACACAAGTTGGCTCGGCAATCCGGTCGATTTTTGCCAACCCCGTTTCATCGGCCACAAAAATGCGGCACGGACAAACTTCTGAACAGATACCATCTTTCAAACATTTGTTTTCATCAATAACTATTTTGTTCATTCTTTGCCTCCTGACGCAATTCTAAGCAAGCTATCACAAAACCCGTAATTTTTCACCACAGGCTTCAGCTTTTGCCAAATTTTCGGGAAAAAATGGGAAGAAACTGTTAAAATATTCCCCATCAACTGCATCGGAGAGCAAAAAATGACAGAAAGCTCTTTCTGGAAAAAAGGCCTGCATTACCTCATCGTCTCTGTAATATTTCTCGGAATCGGAATAAAACTCTGCTGGATCGGCTTCAACGAGGTGAGCCTCGACCTGAAAATAAAAAATTGGCGCAAAATCCCGGCAACAATAGAAAGCTTCGAAGTTCAGCCCATTTTTTACAAGCAATCCAGAACAGGAAATCTTTTGCTCGCTACCTACACATATGAAATTGAAGAGAAAAAATTTGAATCGAACCGGGTGGCTATCGATCCAGCTTTCAGCAGTTCTCCAGATGAATTGATAGCAGCAAGAAATCTGCTTGAGCAGGCACTG
>JBMOKV010000417.1:0-1510 GCA_049325495.1 Candidatus Rifleibacteriota bacterium
AGGTCGTTGGGTTCTATATCGGCGAAGATGAATATGCGGTGAATATCAGCAAAGTCCGCGAAATCTCGGCGATGGTGGAAATCCGCAAAGTCCCCAAATCTCCGCCTTTTGTGGAAGGGGTTATCAATCTGCGCGGCGGCATCGTGCCGGTTATCGACCTGCGAAAGCGATTCGATCTGGCGGTAAACGAAAACCGTGCCGGGGCCAAGATTCTGATCGTTGAACTGAACCGCAACCAGGTCGGTATGATTGTTGACAACGTTTCTGAAGTTATGCGTTTTTATCAGGATGAAATCGAGAAAACGCCACCCATGTTTTCGGCAAGTATCGATTCCCAATACATTCAGGGTGTCGCCAAACTCAACGACAAGCTGATTATTCTGCTCGACGTTGAAAAACTGCTGTCATTCGAAGAGCAGTCGGTTCTTAAAAGTTTTAAAACCTGATGGCGCAAGGCGACAAATCACAAACAGGGCAGGGGTGCCTGCGCAAAACATTCATCGGTTTCGGTTGCGGTTGCGTTTACCCGCTTTTTATGCTGATTGCCGCCGGAATTTTTGCCTGGTTTTTTCTTGCCGAACCATTTTCTGCAATTCTTCAGGTGCCTGAATTACCCGATTTTGCGGGCCCTGAACAGGAAGACTTCTGGACCCTCCAGGACAAGCGGCTGAAACAGGTTGAAACTCAGAATGATATCATTGATCTGAGTCCTTCAGAATTCAACGCTTTGCTTGCCAGAATCGATTTGGCACCGGCAAAGGGTTTTTGCCTTCAGCGAATCCGATTCGTGCCCGAATTGGGTAAGGGGCGTCTTTATCTCATTGGCTCCGGCTTTTTCATGCGCTCAATGATTTTCACCCTGGGAATCAACGCCACCACGGGCAAACCCAAAATAGAAAGCATAACGGTAAACAGTTGGAAAGCTTCAGGCTTCGGGCGCGATAAGGTCGAAAAATATTTAAATGAAATTTTTACTCCGGCTCGGGTGCCTGAGATTGAACAGGTAATTTCTGAGCAGTTCAGAATTGACATACAACCCGATAAAATTTCTCTTCCTGCTGTGATTCTTCAAAAAAAGAATTAAAACGGGTTTATTACCCCGGATGCAGGGGCGGGCCACCGCACCCGTCCGCACGAAGGATCGTTTTCAATAATTTTCCCGTTCTTTTTTAAATAAACGGGGAACCCTGAAAAATTCATCAAAAATATTTTTAAATCTTTTAGATTCCAGGCGTGGGGAGACATGGGATTGGAAATACTGCCTCCTGCCGAGAAAATGGGGCATTTGGCGGGAAGTTGACCGCCCCGATCGGCAAAAGCAAGAATGCTGTGCTGCACCCCCGCTTCCACGACCCGGCCGCATTGGTCAGCGAACATTACCGGAAAATTTTCCGGCAATCCGTCAGCTCTTCCCAGATCGATTCTGAAAAAAATCTCGCCATTTTTTTCGGCAAAAGGCTGGCCCCAGAAACCGAGAGTGAATGAAGCGGTAGAAATTTCACCGGAAAGT
>JBMOKV010000418.1:0-1503 GCA_049325495.1 Candidatus Rifleibacteriota bacterium
GTTCCCGGTAAACGATGTATGAACGGTTGGTAGTGAAATAATTGTTGGCGATCAAAACGTGTTCAACAACATCCTGAACTTCTTCAACGGTAGGTACACCGCTCTGGTGACGATGTGCCAGAATATTGATTACCTGGCTCGCCATCCGCATGGATTCAACCATTCCAAATTCACCGGTTGCACGACCGGCTCTTTCTATGGCTGAACGAATTTTTTCCGGATTGAACGGACAGATGTTTCCCTGGCGGTTTTCGATGAACTGCAATTCGCGACCCTGCTTCATGTTTGCTCCCTGCTGCTGAATGTACCCAATCAATACAAAAAACTGTACAGAACAGAATATGGTAAAATTAGGATGAAATGCCCATCAATTCTTGATTTCTTGGGGGAAAAAATGAGATTTGTCTGGCGTTAAACTTTTGTGCCTTCCATTTTTTTCATTTTTTGGCCGGATCAAATTTAACCATTTAGCAGGGGTATAAGTCAAAGGATTTTTAAAAAAAATTTCGGCTCAATGACCATGCGCATTTCAGCCATCTAAGCCAAGCTGAGCCCTGTTAATCCTTTGCCAGATCATACCCCTTACGGGCTGAACCAGATCAATTAATTGTCACCCGCGCTGTTCAATTTTTGAGCAAAGCAGAAAACCTGAAAAAAAAACCGGTCTTTGCACCAGAAAAGCTATTTCAGTGCAAAGACCGGTGTAATTTTATCGGAAATCAGTGATAATTCCGACGATCTGTCACGCTTGAACCGATCAAGAAATCAAAAGGCACCCGGTTCAATGAACCCGGCTTCCTCTCCTGCTTCATTCAATCGTAATGAACCGAATTGAATTCCCTTTATTCTGCCAAGATCTCCACGATAATTTGAGCGTATCCTGAAGTTGTCATTGAGAAAATCGAACTCCTCGAGACGCCCGATTGCCAGCATATTCTGGTTTTCATCGAGCAGCGCGATCATCAGACCTTTCTCGCCGCCGGCAATGAAATTTCTCACCATTCCCAGGTCTTTCGGCCAGTTTTTGGTTAATTCGGGCATCAGCGGGCCAGACGTTACAACAAGTGTACCTTCCCAGCCCGAGAGGCGTTCAGCATGAAGAGTTCCTTCGAGTTCTATTTTGGTTCCGGTTCTGAAGTAACAGCGATCGGTGTACAGCTGTTTAAATGGAATTTCAAAGACTTTTGCATCTTTGAAATACCTTTTGCTAACCAGTTCCCGCAAAGCTTTCCGGTCCATTTGACTGGTCGAAGAAGCTTTTTTCGAAACGGGAAGTCTGACAACTTTTTCAGAAGGCAGATGACGCACCAGATGTTCAAGTTCATTGCTTCGCTGCATCAACACAACCATATCGGGATCAACGATGTCGAGTTTCGCCTTTTTAATGGCTCGACCGCCATCACCCTGAACCCAGCCTGTCGTGTCAATGATCAGAGCGTCCGCTTCTTTTTCAGCCTTTCTCAGCATTTCGACAACTCCACAAAGAGCTGGGGCGAAATGCAG
>JBMOKV010000419.1:0-11727 GCA_049325495.1 Candidatus Rifleibacteriota bacterium
GAGAATTTCACCACTGTTGCGAGAAATGAGGCCAAGAATGCATTTGAACATCGTGGTTTTGCCGATGCCGTTCAACCCGAGAACTCCGAAGATTTCGCCGGGTTCGACTTCGATTGAAAGGTCTTTCAATACGCAGACCGCGCCGAAATTTTTGGTAAGGTTTTTTACCTGTAATAATGGTTCCATGCTTGTCACCTGTAAGGATACTCTGAATTAATAATTAGCATGAATTTATTGGGCTTTCAATTGTCTTTTAGCGGGGCAATTTTCGATTCTGTCCGAAATTTTCAAAAAATTGTTTTTTTGCTGGCAAAGAACAGCACCGCATCCCATGGTCTGATAATCGTACCGCCATGGTTGTTTATAACCTCACGCAATTTTTCAAACAGTTTTTTACGCTGGGTTTCTTGCATGAGAATGTGGTCAGAATACGTCATGTGTAGATCGAAAAACTCATCGGGTGAAAAGGTGCGTGACCAGGGGAAATGATGAATCTGCAGATCGGTGAAAAGATTGGTCTGTTCGATCTGGGTTCGCCGCTTTTCGATGGTGCTGTTGAAATCTCTTTTATATCTTTTTTCGGCAATCTCGGGGGCGCATTGGGCGTAGGCTTTTTCGATTTCTTTCCAGACCGGGTCGGTGGTTTCGGGAAACATGTTCCAGAAAAGGGCAATGCATCCAGATGATTTGAGAACTTCAGCTGCTTTTGAAAATCCTTTTTCCGGGTCAACCCAGTGAAAAGCGCTGCCGCTGTAAAGAAGATCGAAAGTTCTTCCGGCGGGGCACCAGTCTTCGAAGTTGCCCCCTTCCAGAGTCAGCTCGCCAGGCATTTCAAGAGATTTCCATGCGGTGTTTCTTAGCTGCTCTCCGGGCTCATTTCCGACTATTTTGTAGCCACGGTTTATGAACAGGCGAGTTGCCTGACCAGGCCCAACGCCAACTTCCAGCAATTCAGCACCTTTTTTCAGCCCTGCCAGTTCTTCGATTTTTTCCCTGAGAGCCTCCGGGTAGCCGGGTCGAAAGCGTTCATAGTTTTCAGCAATTCGATTGAAAGACTCGGCCCGGTCTCTTTTGAGATGCATGTCCAGTTCCATTTTAAATTCCTTTCAGGGGGGAAGGCATCGGGTTTACAGGCCTCTTATTGGCATCAGCAGCATTTCTTTGGGAAGCTCGCTGCCGTTTCTTATCAGGTTTATGCTCTCGTTGATGGCATCTTCGATGGTTTTGTCCTGGCCCATCATGCTCAGCGCCTGCATTACATTGGCCGCTTTAATGGCTTTTTCACCGGTAAAGCCCCCCAGGGCCTTGATGATGTTCAGGTTTGATGTGGTCTTGCGGACAATAATGTCGGGCTGGTCGCCTTTGCTATTTACCATCGGCAGTTTTTCGGTTCCGCACAGTTTGTGAAGAAGCGGGTCGATGGAAGATTCGTCGCCGATCATTCCAAGTGCCAGGGCGATTTCGCTGCGGTTTAAAATTATGCCGTCCCCGGTGTCGCGGTCCTCGGCACCATTTTTCAGTGCATCGAGCAAGGCGTCAACTACTTTCTGTCTGTTTTCCGGAGTGATTTTCTGAGTCAGCAGTTTTGCCGCGTAAATTTTGATTACTTCGTCATAATGGCGGGTTGTCCACGAGGCGAAGGAACCAAGTTCTTTGCCGGTTGAATCAAAATAGCCTTTTTTACCCTGCAGCTGCTCGATGAGCTGGTCGACCATATCGGCTCCTTCCACAATCGGACAAAAACACAGCAAACTCAAGATAGTGGCCATAATCAGAGAATAACATCTTTTTTTCATGCCGTCGCTCCAGTTAAATCTTCTTGATTGGAATTTTATCATAATCCGCAGTGTTACAAAGGATTGATTATTGAATCCGGTAACAAAATCACGGGTGGCAATTGCCAATATGCGTGAAAGTGTTATACTTCAACTGCAATTTAAAACGAATTTTTACTGATGGATTTACATGACTGAAGATAATAACCAATTCAAGCCAGTACCCACTCAGCAGAAACTGGAAATGCTGGGATCATTGATTTCTGGAATTGCTCATGAAATCAATACACCGCTGCATTATCTTGGAACCAATCTGACCTTTTTAAAATCGGCATTTAAAGATTTGCTTGATCTGGTAAATGAATACCAGTCTGTTCTGGCAGAGCTCGAAGAAGAAGGAAAAATCCCGTCGGATGCTTTGTCTCGAATGAAAAATACCGAAAATGAAGCGAATCCAGATTATCTGAAAAGCGAGATTTCTCAGGCTCTGCAGGAATCTGAAGAAGGGATTGCGATGGCATCCGGTCTGGTTCTTGCCATGAAGGATTTTTCCTATCCCGGCCCGCGAAACTTCAGCCTGGTCGATGTTAATCAGTGCGTTGACACGGTTTATAAAATTTCACGCTTTGCCTGGAAAAAAGAAGCGGATTTTGAGCTGAACCTGGCAGATGATCTGCCATATCTTCTTGCATCCCGCGATGAGCTTCATCAGGTTTTGATAAATCTTATCGTCAATGCATCGCAGGCAATCAAAGAAAAGCGGAATGCCGGTGACTATGATCGTGGTCAAATAAATGTTTCAACTCGCTCAGAAAATAATCAGATTGTCATTGAAGTGGCGAATGACGGCCCTCTGATTGCTCAGGAAAATCTCACAAGAATTTTCGAACCGCATTTCACCACCAAACCAGCGGGCCATGGAACCGGTCTGGGCTTGAGTCTGGTAAAAAAAGTCGTCGAGAAAGAGCATGGCGGAAAAATTGAAGTGACTTCAAATGCCCAATTCGGTACGATTTTCAGAATTTTTCTGCCGCACCGACAATCGGCTGGAATACAGGAGTAAACGGTCATGAAAGCATACAGCATCGTTTTTGCAGATCCTGATAAAAACATGCACGACGGCCATCGTCGCCTGATCAAGGCCTTGCGCCCAGAATGGTCGGTTGCCTTTGCTTTGACCGGTCGTGAAGCGATGAATAAAATTAATTCGCTGCGGCCGCATGCTGTGGTTGCCGAGCTTGAAATGGAGCTGGAAAACGGTGGTGATCTTTTTAAAACGGTACAGAAAGTTTACCCTGAAATTATTCGCATCGTTCTTTCGGGAGAACCCGATGGAAGTTCTGAAGCGGTTTTGCGTGCCACCCAGTCGGCCCATCGTTTTCTTGCCAAGCCTTTCAAAGGCGAACAGTTGATCGAGCAGATAGAGAAAGCTGCAGACCTGCGCCGCTTTTTGCGAAACCCTGAACTGGTAGAGGTGGTGGGCGGTATTCCATATTTGCCGAGCCTGCCGGGGTTGTATCATGAACTCATGGCCGCGGTTGAATCACCTTTGATTTCGCTGCAGCAGATCGGGGACATCATTGCCCGTGACGTTTCGATGACTACCAGAATTCTGCATCTGGTCAATTCGGCATTCTTCGGGCTTCCCAGACAGGTGACCAACCCGCAGACCGCAGTCGTGCTTCTTGGAATCAATGTGATCAAAGCCCTTGTCTGCTACGTTAAGCTGTTCTTTGCGGCACCTGACAATATTATTCCCGGGCTTTCCATCGATCGGCTATGGGCACATAGTTCGATGGCAGCGCAGCTTGCCAAACAGATCGCCGCCGATCTTAAAGCGTCACCCCAGGCGCAGGAAGAAGCTTTTCTTGCCGGAATGCTGCATGATATCGGGAAATTGCTGCTGCTGGAGCACCCGCGATATTACCACCGGGTGCTGAATTCAATTTCTGATAAAGATGAAAAAGCTTTTTCAGAGGCCGAATATCAGGTGTTTTCCACGTCTCACGCTGAGGCTGGTGCCTATTTGCTGGGCTTGTGGGGATTACCCGACAATGTGGTAGAAGCGGTGGCCTGCCATCATCGACCCGATCGTCTGCAGTTCATGAACTCGCCGGTTCTGATTGCAACCCATCTCGCCAATGTACTGCTCTGTAAGGCTGATAAAGAGCCGGTCAGTATCAATCAGGCAATTCATAATCTGCCTGAAGTCAAAAAGATGTTTGAAATATGGCAGAAAAAAGCTGATCAGCTGGTTCAGGAAAGCCGAAAATGAAACCAAAAATCCTTCTGGTTGATGATGAACCGAACATCATCGCATCTTATAGTCGTGGCCTGAGAAAAAACTGGGATCTGGCAACCGCCATGAGTGGCGATGAGGGCTTGAAAATTATTGCAGAAAATGGCCCTTTTAACATAATAGTTTCTGATTTCAATATGCCTCGCATGGATGGCGTCGCCTTTCTTGCACGCACCCTGGAAATTGCCCCCGAAAGTATCCGCATGATATTGACTGGCGAGGGCGATTTTCAGATTGCTACCAAAGCGGTTAATGAAGGCAATATTTTTCGCTTTCTTACCAAACCCTGTTCTCTCGATCAGCTGGAAATGGCTTTGAAAGCGGCCTGGCGACAGTATCAGCTCACCCAGGTCGAAAAGGAGGCACGTCAGCAGGAACTGATGATTGCCGGTGAAATTCAAAAAAATCTGCTTTTCGAAATTGCGCCGATGTCGATGAAATTTTTTGAAGCAGCGGCGATGTCGGTACCGTCAAAAAGCGTTGATGGCGATTTTATCGATTTTTTCCAGATTTCTTCAACCAGGCTCGATGTGGCGGTTGGCGACGTTATGGGCAAGGGCCTGCATGCGGCCATGGTAGGCGCAGGTGCGAGAAACACCTTGAACCGGGTTCTGTGGCAACTGGGACTGAATGATAAAGAACGGGTTCGGCCACAGAGCATTGTCAGAAAATTTGCTGACGCAATTATTCCTGGCCTCGAACAGGTTCAGAAATTTCTAACTCTGGTTTATGCCAGCTTTGACTATGAGAAGAAAAGCATGTCCTGGGTAGATGCGGGACATACGCCGATTTTATGGTATTCAAATTCAACCCTGAAATGGAGCGACTTAAAGGGTGAAAACTCTCCGGTTGGTTTACCATCGATGCGTGATTTTGTCGAAAAATCAATTGAATTTGCCGCCGGCGACCTGTTTTTGTTCTATTCCGACGGGTTGCTTGATGGCAGAAATAAAACCGGTGAGTTTTACGGTGACCGGGCAATGATCGATTGTTTAAATTCCTCGTTGCATCTTTCTCCTGAATTTCTGGTGAAAGCTCTGGTTGAAGACAATGCCAGATTTGTCGGCAAGGCTGACCTGATCGATGATTTGACGGTTGTTGCAATAAAAATTCTTTAATCAACAATTTTTTTGCACTTTGCCATTTCTGAATCGTTTAACTTTTGAAACCATGAAAAACATCAGCAACCATAACGAAGAAACATTGATGGCAAAACTTAAATCCGGAGAAATGCCGGCTCTGGGTGAATTATACGAAATGCATTCGGCCAGTGTTTATCGTTATGCTCTGCGTATTACGCGATCAAAAGAGAAGGCCGCTGACATCACCCAGGATGTGTTCCTTAAAATCTGGCAGTTCAAAGACAGATATCAACCTGAAAACAGGTTTAGAGCCTGGGCGATGCGAATTTGTTCAAATCTTTGTTTAGATCGAATCAAACATCATGAGAATCGAAACTTGAGTTTTGAAGTTGGCGAAATCGAAGTTGTCGGAAAAGGCCAGAGCGTCGAAGATATTGTGGTCGATCGGCAGCTGGGTGAAGCACTTGCCAGAAGCTTCTACCATCTTTCAGATGCTCATCAGCAGTTACTTGCATTGAGACTTGACGGTGAATTGTCAGTGGTCGAAACTGCTCTTGCTCTTGGTTGTTCTGTTAGAACGGTTCATAATCAGACTGCCCTGGCGGTGGAAAGCCTGAGAAGAATGGCTGCTCAGACAGTTTTTAAGGATTAATATGAAAAATATAAGATGTGCAAGGTTTATTGGGAATCTTGAATTGGAAAAAATTGATCAGGCGGATCTTGACCATGAATTGAGCTGTGAAGAATGCAGGCAATATCGGTTAAACTTTGAGAATTTGAGCTTGCATAAGTTGATGGCAAAGCCAGATTCTTCAGCAGTTCCTTCGTGGCAGCAGATTCAAATGCGCATTGCTGCTGCAGAGAAAGAAACGGCTAACTCACCCGCAGATCGGCTGGTCGAAAGTATTCAGTCTTTTTACGTGACCCTGGTTCTCAGGCTGGCGCTTGCAGGCATGATCATATTTGTTTTCAACATCATCGAGCCTTCTTCGGGTACTGTTCTTGAAGGGCAGAAGCTGTTTTTTCAAGAAACGATCAATACAGGCGTAGCAAGATTACCAGATATTTTTGGTAAATAAAGTTTTAAAAATTTCTTTGGAGGTGGCATTTATGACTGGCAAAAACATTTTTCTGCTGGTTGCATTGTTTGCTTTTTTAATTGTGGCTGGAGTAGCTAAAACCGGCCCGGGAATTTTCCTTGATGTTACCGTTCCTTTGTTGCTGCTTTCTGCTTTTTTCCTTTCTTCGGTTGCCGATTCTCCATTGCAGATTCTTAAAGCCATGGGAAATGCAGTGAACATGCCAGATCGACCTGCCAGTCTTTCTGATTATCTGATTCTTCAGAGACTGGAGACCACCATGCTGATATGCGGCGGAGCAGTTTCGCTGGGTGCCAACATTGCCTCTCTGGCTTTCACTTCGACCCCTGCGCTTGTGGGACCGTGCCTCAGTATTGCTTTGATAGGTGCCCTGACTGCCGTCATCGGTTCCAGGCTGGTTGTCTATCCGTTGCGATTACGAATTAAAATGAATATTTCAGATTTTCCTGCACGACATGAAGATGGTTTTTTTCCGGTGCTGGCAATTACCGCTTTCCCGTTTGCCTGCTATTTTTCACTGATCATGATTCTTTACGCATTCTAGGAGGTGTAATATGTCGAGAATTTTATCGCTGCTGTTTTCTATAATTGTGTTTATTGCCATATTTGCAGTAAAGATCGATGTTACCGGATTCTTTGAGATGGGCTCGGCTCTGCTCACCATTTTCTTTCCAGTTTTGTTTCTGCTGTCGGTATATTCTCCTTCGCAGATCGTTCGAGCGGTTAAAAACCTCGATGTTCCAGCTGATGCGGGTGGTTCGGCGCTTGAATACCGGCAGTCGGCCCAGATTTTTACGGCCTATGGAATTTTCAGCCTTTCTGTCGGGGTAAGCACCTCGATAATTTCAGTTATCTATCTGTTGATGAATCTTGCTGATCCTGCTGGTTTGAGCCGAAATATCTCTGTGTCCCTGCTGGCAATTTTTTATTCGTTCATCATCATGGTATTTTTCTGCTATCCCGCTGCGAAGGTTCTTGAAAATGCGGCTCACCGGGCAGAAGTTTTCTCAGATGATTCCTGACCCGCTGGTCTGGCATCGAAAACCTGCTGGTCGAATTCGCCCTCTGATTTCGCCACCAGAATTGTACAGACTGCGTCTCCGGTAATGTTTACCACTGTGCGGGTCATGTCGAGCAGGCGGTCAACCCCGATGATCAGGGCGATTCCCTCAATTGGCAGATTTACTGATTCGAGAACCATTGACAGGGTAATCAGACCAACCCCTGGAACGCCGGCCGTTCCGATCGAAGCCATGGTAGCGGTTAAAATTACGGTTAACAGAGCGCCTACCGGCAGGTCGATTCCATAAATCTGGGCGATGAAAACCACTGCCACCCCCTGCATAATTGCGGTTCCATCCATGTTTATCGTCGCGCCCAGCGGCAGGGTAAAAGCGGCCACGCCGCCCGACACCCCGCATTTTTCTTCAACTGTCTCGATGGTTACCGGCAGGGTTCCATTACTGCTGGCAGTCGAAAAAGCCACACTCATGGCCGGAAGAAAATTGCGAATGAACTGCACCGGGTTCAATTTTCCCAGAATCTTCAAGGCTCCAAGATAGATCAGACAGACATGAAGCAACAGGGCAGCCAGAACAGTAATCATGTATTTCAGCAGTGGCACCATCGCCGCCAGGCCGGTTGTGGCGAATGTCTGGGCAATCAGTGCGAAAACCCCGAACGGAGCCAGCCACATCATCAGCATGACCATCTGCATGATTACCGCATTGGCTGAACCAAAAAAGTCGGCAACCGGCCTTGATTTGGTGCCAGCCATGGTAATGCTGATTCCGGTAAGCAGAGCGAAAAAGATAATCTGCAACATGTTGCCCTCGGCCATGGCTGCGACAGGGTTTGCCGGTATTATTCCCTGCAGAATTTTGCTGAAAGGCTGTTTGGGAAGGATTTTTGGTACTGTTTTGGTAAGCTCGGTCATCTTTAAATCTTCGCCGGGCTGCACAAGCAAAGCGAGAAAAAGGGCAAGGCTTATTGCAATCGCGGTTGTCAGCAGGTAAAATCCAAGGGTTTTCATGCCGATTCGGCCAAGTTTGTTGATGTCGCCCAGGCTTGCCACGCCACAGACCAGCGAAACGAAGACCAGAGGCACCACCAGCATTTTAATCGAGTTGATGAAAAGACCGCCGACGATTTCAAGAAAGCCCATCAGCCAGTAGTCTCTAAGATTGCCTTCTGGCATGGTTGAAATAGCAAGACCTGCAATGACGCCGCATACGAGGCCGAGCATTATTTTGGTGGTCAGGCTGGTTTTTTCATGTATTGCAGATTCGTTTTTCATGCCGGCAACTTTACCATATTTTGCTGAAAAAAAAGAAGAACTCCGGCTGCGATTTTTCAGAAAAGCAATCGAGTCGGAGCTTTGTTATCAATTCTTCAAGAAAATCAGGGGTAATTAATGGTGAAGCCCGGGCTGGCCTGTGCCAGATCGCTTGGGCTGACAAAGTCGGTTTTGATTTTGCCGTCGCCGTTGCCGGGCATCAGGTTTGCCAGCATTTCGCCAACTACCGGCCATTTTTTAACTTCTTCGCGCTTTTCTGTTGCCCAGTCGACCATCTTGATAACTGTTTGCACCCCGGCCGGCAGAGTTACTACGCGGTTTTTGTCCATGCCGCTCAAAAGTTCTCCGAAGGTTCCAAGGTTTTTATAGACCGGCAGAAACAATTTGGAAAAGGCCATGAAAAGGTTTTTGCGACTGGCCCCACTTTCTCTGCCAAGTCTGTCGATATCTTTCAACAGTCCTATGCCGATGGCGGCTTTGCTTTTCAATTCGCGCAGTTTGCCAATGCCCCAGCCGGTTTTGAAATTTCCCGCATTTTTGCCTGCTTCGTAGGCTTTCTGGGCGGCAGAGAAGCTGACAAAGGCTTCATTGCTCTTAATCTTGTTGAAGACGGTGTTGAGTTTCGTTCGGGCCTGGCTGTCGGGAAAAGCTTTTTCAAGAACTTTACAGTTGGGAACCAGTTCATTGATGATGAATTCCTGCAGCTTGTTGATGTCAGGGCTGTGACTGTATTCAACCGCGAACTGCATGATTTTATCTGAAAGTTCGTATTTGTTTTTCGGCTCAAGGCCATCGATTGCACTGTTCAGGGCAATGATGATTCTGTCTCTTTCGGGATTTTTCTGCGCAAGCTTGCCTTTAAAACCGGCGCCGATCGTGTAAGCCTTATTGACCAGTTCGCTGCAATAGAAAGCGTTGCTGCCATCACCATCTGAAAAGGAATAGTCGTAGGGTTTTCCCAGCTGGTTTTCAGCGTATTTCACTGCCTTTTCTATAACAGCGTTCGCCTGGGCTGCGGGCAGGCCAAAAGTGGGTCTGACCAGTCGATATGCGCCCCAGGTGCCCAGTTCTTCATACCAGGTGCTCATGCGAACTTTGTTGCTGGTGGTATCGAAGCGGTTGCCGGTTATGCCGACTGCTTCGATAATAATGGGCAAAGGGCTATCAACAACAAGAGTGGCATGATAGTAAGGCCCCTTGGTCATCAGACAGATAAAGTTCTTGTCGATGTCTTTCTGGTTGCGGGGGCCGGTAAGAAAAACATCACCCCTGCGTGCTGAAGTAACAAGCTTTCGCATCTTTTCATCGTTTTTGAATTTTTTTGCCCAGTCCAGCATTCTCACCGGGTTACCGAAATCTCTGGAATAATGCCCTTCACCACTGGGGAAAAAGCTTTTGCAAAGAGCTTTTGCGGCGTTCAGTCCGCCAGCCTTGCCGGTATATGGGGCTTTTCCATCCAGGCAAAGTTTTAAAACCGGATAATACGGGGGCAGCATTCCAAGGTTCAGCAACTCCTTTTCTTCATCAGAAATTTCGGCAATTGCCTGCTGGTTAAGTTTATCGATATCCTGGGGCGCTGCGGTGGTAACTGTGACTGTTTGCTGCTCAAACGGGTTTTCCTGCTGGGCTGAAAGCGAGCCGCTGAACAGTATGATGAACGACAAAAACACAACCAGCCAGAATCTGCGTCTGATATAAGCCATGTTGTAACTCCAATTTTGCGATATATTCCTAAATTATACCCGAATGTCAGCTGAAAAGTTTTTTTAGTTTTTGCTCAAAGCTACTTACTGTATAGGCTTTTAATTGTGTACAATTAATAATTATTCTGTCATGAAGAACTTGGCTGGAGGTATTTATGGCCAGATCCAGAATTATAGCTGTTCTGATCGTTGTCGTGCTGAATTGTTCCCTTGCAATGGCGGCAACGAATCGTATCGACCGCTTCTTTGTGTTTGGCACCAATCTGGCCTGGTTCAACAACAATTATGGTGCCGATATAGGCACAAATCACGCTGAAGGCGGGTGGTCCCCGACTTTTAAACAGGACCACTGCGAAAAGATATTTGCCAATCTCGCAAAAATGGGCTGCCCGGTTGTTAGAATCTGGGCCTTCGAAAGACAGGAAGGTTTGAAATTCACGGCTGATCTGACATCAGACCCAGATTACCCCTATCATGAAGTTACCGGCCTCGATGAAAAATTTATGGAAAACTGCCGCTACATCATGGATTGCGCCGCGCGATACCGGGTCAAGGTTTACTGGTCGCTGCTGAATCATCTGATCAGAGAAGAACAGGGCGGCCGGCACATGCGTATCATTACCGACGCCAAAGTAAGAGCCAGTTATCTGAAGAACGCAGCGGTTCCATTCTTAAAGGAATTTGCCGTTCACCCCGCTTTCTTTGCGGTTGACATCATGAATGAAGCTGACGGCGCCATTGGCGGAACTGATTTTCTTTCTGGTGGAATGAATCCAAAGCTGGGCTGTACCTGGAAGCAGATGAGAGTTTTTATCAAGGAATGTGCAAAAGCATTTCATGAAGCGGTTCCGGGAATTAAAGTCACCTGCACCAGCGGCTGGCACGAATACAAGAATGTTAAAGCCGGCCGATTTTCAGGACTGGGCCTTGATTTTTATGACTGGCATTCTTATCGCGACGATCCCGATCTGCCACACGCACGTGAATTGAACCTTGATAAACCTGTAATAATCGGTGAATGCGGACCTAAAACCCAGGAACCGGATGCCGGTTATACCCTTCAGGGGCCGAACTGGGCGAAATATCTCAATCAGGCGCGAAAGGGTTATGCCGGCCTTCTTACCTGGTCTTATGGCAATCAGGGGCAGGCCAGCAATTTTGTAATGGTTAATGCTGACCATTCATGGCGCTCGGGAGCTGTTTTCATGCAGAAAGCCGCCGCCGGAGCCCTGATTCCCGATGCAGGACCACTGCTGCTTAATTCAGCCGAGAAAAAGGTACTGCAGTATGTTAACAAAGTACTGAAGAAAGTTGTTGCCCTGAAAGAAATGTCACGCCCTGGTTTTGTTCTGAATGCGGCGCAGAAAGCGACGCAGATCGGCGCGGATCTTCGCATCCAAGGCTCCGAATGGTTCATCGAGCAGGAGTACCTCGGGCTGGTGCGCCAGGGCGCGGGCCAGGGCGACCCGCTG
>JBMOKV010000420.1:0-11596 GCA_049325495.1 Candidatus Rifleibacteriota bacterium
CCAAGAGTTGAAGAAAACATTCATTTTATCGGCATGCTGTGCCTGCTTACCCTGCTGGTCTTTGTGACCTATAAGGATATCGCCAGCTTTTTCTGATGAGCGAACCACAAAAGAATTCTGCCGGCCTTCTGGCTGGATTCTTCTCCTTTTTGCTCAATCTGGCCACCATTGGCCTGACCATCGGTTCTTTCAAAAACCCGGATCTGCTTTTGCCGGTTCTGATAATGTTCATTGTTTCCGGCGCGTTTAAAGCTTATCTAAAGGGAATACTGGCGGAATTTCTCTCTTTTGCCAGATTGGCCGTTGCTTTTGCCATCGCCTGGATCTTCAAGGCAGATTTCGCCCCGGTGCTTCAGATAAAAGGAATATTTGGGGAAATCGCCGGCTTCTATTCACTGTTTCTGCTGGTTTACATTTCTTCGGGCTATGGAATCTCGGTCGCAATGAAAGATCACCAGCCCTCGATGCCATCGAAACTGCTCGCTTCTCTTGTCGGAGCTTTCGAGGGCCTGCTTATCGGGCTATTTGTTCTGCTGGCAATGAGCATGGTTCCTGGCAATAGAATTGCCGAAAATCAACCATGGCTTTTCAAAACGATTAGCGGGTCAGCCGAAAATATAGTTGCCCCAGTTCTGCCTGCTCAGGCAGGTAATGCCGTTACCGCCGTGAAAACCATGGGGAAAATAGCCAGAGGAATCGACCCGACAAAAGTTGACGTGCAGGCAGTTCAGGAAGTCATGCAGCCAATTGCGGAAATTCCCGAAGTAAGAGAGGTTCAGAGCAATGAGGAGATACAAAAACTCATTGCCGCAAAAGACTTTGCCAGACTGATCAAACATCCCGCAATGCAGAAACTCCTGGAAAACCAGGATCTACAGAAAAAGCTTCTGGAATTGGATTGGAAAAAGCTCGAAAAAGCCGTGGGAAACAGCCCTCAGGAGCCCTGAGCCGATTCAAAATTTCGCTTAAACGGAATTTCCACCCCACCGACAATCATTCGCATTTCAGCTGTTCCCTGGCTGGTCATTAAACCCGCCAGATTTTCGGTTAATGCATCATTTTTTCCCTGTAGCTTTGAAATCAGCGATTTGAGAATGGGACCGGTGTTTTTTTCTACCGCTTTCTGCAAACCACGTCGAGCCATGATTGAATCAACCTGGAATCTTACCTGTAATGATCTGGTCTGGCCCGATTCGATCTTTTCCTTAGGCATTACCTGAACCCCTTTCGCAACAATGTAACCACTTATTTTTACATTCATTGCGAGATTCTGGATTAAAATGGGAAAGGGCAAATCATTGGTAATTTTCAAGGTTACCGAAGCCTTGCTGGTTCGCCCGGTTAGACTGCAGAATCGACCGTGGCGCTGGTATTTTCCAGTCTGACTTTTCGCCCAACTTTTTCCATGTAGTAATCAAAATGGCTGAAAAAATAAACCATTATCGACAGACAGATTATCATCAGCATCATAAACAGCATTGCCAGGCGTTTTAAAATGGCAGCTACACTGGTTTTAGCCAGACCTGATCCTTTTGCGCCTGCAGGTTCAGAGCCTGAAGCAGACTTTTCACTGCCATCAACGGTCCTGCGCCCATCTTTTGTCCGACGATCATCACTTTTCCGGCGATCATTGAACCGACGCTCCGAGTTTCTTCTAGAATCGCTTTTACGTCTATCTCCTGGCATTAATCCTACCTGACCTTAATTTGCCCGCACGGCAAAATTTTTTAAAATTTTCCTGAAATTTATCGATTCCCTCGGCAAAAAATTTAACGGTTATACGAAAATTGTAAAGTCTGTAGAATCTGATATAATGGTTTTACCAAGAATAAGCAAGGGTTTGCCATCAGGTATGGATTTTGAACACCTCCAGCCAATCAGCAGCGAAAATCTTTTTTTTGAAAGATTCAAACGAACCTGCCTGCTCGAAAAGATTTCTCACTGGGCAAAGCTGCTCAGCTATGGATTCATATCCCTGACAATTTTCAGCATGGTGGCGAACCTGGTTTTACCCTTCGGAAACGATGTGCCTGACCTGTTCATGCAGTTTCTTTTTCTCCTTATCTTCTGGGGAACCATTGAACTTCTTACCCTGCCCCTCGAACACATCCAGGATTTTTACATCTTTGATTTTGAAAAGAACTGGCTGGCCTTGAGTCAGCAAAGGTTTTTCTATCGCCGCATAACCGTACTTGCCGCCTTCAATCAGATCAAAGCCATTGGGTTCAGCGCTCAACCCCATGGAACTGCTGAAGGAATCTTTTCAGGACCTGAACCCAAATACGCTATTTTCATTCAGACCCTGAAAAATCAGCTTATTCAGGTGAGCGACTACTCCTTAACCATGCAGGAAGCAGATGCATTCTGCCACCGCCTCTATTCCTCCCATTTTTCCGGGGCCGCTTACATTGGCGGCGCTCCTGGCATGGAAATAGCCGTAGATCCTGTCAGCGGCGAAGTGAAAACCCGACTGCCAATCCGAGATTTTTCGACCTTCCTTTCATCTTTTTCTAGGCCTGCAATTCAAGCCTTGATGGCGTTCCTGATTACCTTTACTGTAATGAATCTGGCATTGTCCATCATTCAGAAAACCTCCAAAGAGTTTTTTGCCGCCGATCTGAAAATTCGCAATCAACCGGTTTTTCAGCTTGTCTTTGGCCCTGTTCCCGCCCTGGCGAACCAGATAAGCCCCCAAGCGACTGTGGCCTCAGCAACCCAAACCATTACGATCGACCTGCCCGCGTCATCGCCGGTTTCCATCGATATCGCCAATCAGCAGATTGTTAAAATTGACACAGAAAAAAAGCCGCCGGAAGATCAGCCCGCGAAGGTATCTGAGGTTAATTTACCTGTAGAAATTCCGCCTGCAGGCGATGCCAAATTGCCTCCACCAGTTGAAAACAATATAATTGATAGCCAGCCAGTGGCCTCCCCTCTCGAATTGCCTGTCATCCAACCCACCGAAATCTCTGCAGACATTCCTGCACGGAAGATCGAAAAAGCTCCAGTTCAGATCCCCTCCCCCAAAAATTCCACCAGAATCCAAGCCAGTCCAATTGTCTATGAACCACTGACCACCTCGATTCCAGACGTTGATTTTAACAATCTTCATTCTGCCGCGAAACTCGCCCCAGCAACCCCTGCAGGATCAAGCTTTTCAGCAGGAGAAAAAATGGTTCTGGTTCCCGGAGAAGGTATCCTGCCAGATTTCCGTATCGGAAATAATATTGGGCAAATGTTGATCAAGCTGGGAAAACCAGTAAAAGTTTTTAAAACGATCAACGAAATTCAGTATGTTTTTCCAGACCTTACAATTTCGACCGGCCTCAAATCAGATGCCATTGAAAGAATCATCATTTCAGGACAAGCCGGGATTCTCGGTGAAAAAGTCAAAACCATTGAAGGAATCGGGATAGGCAGTCCGATCAGCGATGCCCAGCAAAAACTGGGGCCATTAAGCTCTTTTCAGGATTCAAATGGGTTTCACTCAGAAAAAACCGGAATTTCTCTGGTAGCCTCCCCTTCAAACCCTGACAAAATTGGCGCAATTCAGATTTATCGTCCTCGCTGACAGATTTGGTTCTCCTTTTCCATTCGATTATTCAACCACACGCCTAGAATGGGCCAAATATATGCGAGAAAAAAGATTGCCTTGATAAGACTTAAACAAGTCTCCAAGACAATCTTTTAAAAACTTTATTTTAATTAAATCTTACTTTTGGCCGGGAACCTTGTCGATCGGCATTTTCTTGGTGCAGAAGAACCAGTCATGGCATGTCACATCCGGATCGGGTTTCTGTACCCGTTCTTTGGCTGTTCCGCATGAGCCAGGAGGGGGAACGATAACATCGTCACCGGGCTGCCAGTCAGCCGGGGTTGCTACTTTATGCAGATCTGAAGTCTGCATCGCGATAAGCAGACGCTTGATTTCAGAAAAATTGCGGCCATTCGAAAGAGGGTAATAAACTAGAGCCCGCACAATTCCATCGGGATCAATGAAGAAAACGGCGCGAACTGCCTGAGTATTGCTTGCACCAGGCTGTACCATACCGTATTTTTTTGATACTTCCATTTTGATGTCTTCAATCAGAGGGAAAGTAACTTCGATATCTTTCATGCCCCTGAATTCCAGCTTTTCTTTAATCTGACGCAACCAGGCAATATGGGCATAAATACTGTCGATAGAAAGGCCCACCAGCTGACAGTTGAGCTTTTCAAATTCCGGCATCATCTTTGCGAAAGTCATGAATTCTGTGGTGCAGACCGGGGTAAAGTCGGCTGGATGACTGAAAAGAATGATCCATTTACCCTTGTAGTCTTCAGGAAAATTGATCTGACCCTGAGTGGTTTTAGCCGTGAACGATGGCGCTGGATCACCGATAAGCGGTATTCTGGGGGTCTCTTCGGCAAAAAGAGATAATGACATCAGGCTAAAAATCGTAACCAGTAAAAACAGTTTTTTCATATGCTTCTCCTGTATTTTATAGTCAGTGTTTCTGACTCAATTATGATAATTAATATCATTTTTGCCACTAATTTACAAGCATTTTGTAATATTTTGCAATACAACAATAGTTCAATGGCTCGACCAGCATATTGCAGACTGTGATATAATCTATACGAAAGCTCATGCGCGATTGGTAAAAAGCGGGGCTTTTGACAAGCTCAATGACCGCTAACGGTCGCTGAGCCCGCCTGGCGGGTCGAAGCGACGAGAAAAAACGAAACCTTAAATGAGTTTTTAAATAGTTAACATGAAAAAAGACAAACCTAATTTTTTTTTCAAATGGATGATTTATCTGGTTGTTCTGATACCATGGACAGCCATATGTTTGTATCCTGGTCTTTGGCATATTTTGCAGTCTGATGAACAACAACGAAGAATGAGAGCCTGGGAGAGTCTTATCGGAGGAACCAATGACAAAGGAATGCCGCTGACTGACCTCGTTCATCGCGTGCTAGACGCAAAGCACAACGCCATTATCAAGGGACGGAAAGAAAGAATTGCCTGGAATGGGATTTCTTCAGAAACCCTTAATTTGACCGACATGTATGGGTACACAATGCTTGCTTATGCTGCAGTTACTGATGATGAAGAGCTCACAGGGCTTTTACTTGCCAAAGGAGCTTCTCCCGATATAAAAATGACCCGAAACCAGACCGCGATTCTCATCGCTGCAAGAAAAAAGGCAAAAAAGGCCATTAAGATTCTTATGCAGGCCAGAGCCAAAACTGACATTGCGGATAATAAGGGTGAAACTGCTCTTCATTATGCCGCCCGGGAAGACTTATCGGATATCATTCTTAATTCTGACCCAGCCTCAACAAATTTTGAAATCAAAGACAAAAAGGAACTGACCCCACTGGACTGGGCCGCAAAGAAGAATCGCCTTAAATCGGTTGTTGAACTTGTTATTGCCGGGGCTTCACCCAGCTGTAACCTGAAAAAGGTTCCCACAGTTATAGATGCCTATCTGATTCTCTGCCGAAAGCTTGAAGACCCTGCTCAGGCCGCACGAATAATGGCCGAGCGTGATCCTGGAAGCCTTTATGACAAATTGCGCGACACCTACAGCCTGCCGCCAGAAATGCCGATCGACCTGAAAACTCAAAACAGTCACGGAGAAAACTAATGAAAACCTATCATGAGCTGCTGAAAAAACTGATGATCTTCAGACAGGAACGAAACTGGGAAAAATTTCATAAACCCAAGGATCTGGCCATGGCAGCGGCAATAGAAGCAGCCGAACTGATGCAGGAATTTCTCTGGCAGACTGAAGAAGAGGTTAAACAAAAAATTAAAACGGATAAAGAGCGTTTTGCTGATGAGATCGCCGATACTGCGGTATACTTGATGTTGCTTTCAGATGATCTTGGCATCGATCTTTACACTGCTATCGAAAACAAGATGAAGAAAAACGCCCTCAAATACCCGGTTGAAAAATGCAAAGGCAAAGCAACCAAATATACCAACCTCTGAGCCGTGAGGTACGACCTAGAACTGGAAACGGCAATCGATGAACGCAGCGCCGGGAAAAGCCTTCTCGATGCAATTTCTGAGAGATTCTCGTATCACGATTTAGATTATTGGCTGGCCCGCATTAAAAACGGACAAATAAAGGTTAATAGCCAGCCCGCGGCGCAAAATCAGGTTTTACAATTGCAGGACAGACTGCAATTCTGTATTCCTGATTTCGAAGAACCAGACATAAATACTGATTATAAAACGATCTGGCGCAACGAGTTTCTTCTGCTGGTAAACAAGCCCGCCGGCCTGCCGGTTCATTCAACCCGGCGATTCTTTCATCAGACTCTGGTGGCTGAAATCAGGCGAAGAGAAGGATTCAGCGACATCAACCCGCTGCAGCGCCTTGATCGCGAAACCAGCGGCCTGATGTTTCTCTCAAGAACCAGCCTGGTTCCGCCACGATTTCATAAGAACTTCAAAAAATATCTGCATCACAAATACTATCTTGGAATCGTTCGCGGCAAGGTCAACTGGCAACAGCAGACCGTCGACACGCCACTGAAAGAATGCCTGCAACCACCGGTTCGCTATCGAATGATTGCCGACCCGGAAGGAAAAGCCGCCCATACCGACTTCTTTTGCATTGCACGCAATGAAGATTACAGTCTGCTGCTGATCAGGCTCGAAACCGGGCGAAAACACCAGATCAGAGCCCATCTGGATCTACTCGGGCATCCGTTGATCGGTGAAAAACTCTATTACGATAATGGCAGCTTTTTCATGAAAAGATGCGACGACAACCTGACCGATGAAGATTTAAAATTACTCGGGGCCCACAATCATCTGCTGCATGCTTACGCTTTATCCACAGAATTCCCCGTTGAAGGACGCCGAATTTTCCTGGCACCGCCTGATTCACCCGATTTCATTCACTATCTCACCCCCTTTATCGGCTGGCAGCAGGAAACACAACGTTTGATTGAAGCCGGCGAAAGCAGCGACAAATTCTAAAAAGACTTTACTGGAGCCCAAAATCGTTTTACAATTCGACTTCTTAAGCAAAACCAACGCGCAGGGAAACAGGCAATGTCAGGAAAAAACTATCGCATCGTAATTCCGGTGCTGATGCTTCTATTGATGCTTTCAGCCGTTTTTTCGTTGCGACTGGGAACCATCGATATTTCATTCGAGCAGATAATTTCAGCCCTGCAGGAAAAGCTCAATGGAAGCGAAAGTCAGGTTTACCAGATCGTCATTCAAATCAGATTGCCCAGAATCATTGCTGCGATGATTGCCGGTGCCGCACTGGCTGTCTCAGGCGCAGCATATCAGAGCATGTTCATCAACCCGCTGGTATCACCGGGATTGCTGGGTGTTCTGGCAGGTGCTGGTTTTGGCTCTGCTCTGGGTGTTCTTTTTGGCCGCTCTCTTCTATTGGCTCAGATTGGAGCATTTGTTTTCGGCAGCCTGGCCGTGATTTTTGCCTTGCTTCTTGCCAGGCTTTTTCAGGGCAATCGCCTGATCATGCTGCTTATTGGAGGGATTGTCAGTTCATCATTTTTTACCGCGCTGATTTCAATTTTAAAATACATGGCGGACCCGCAGAATGAGCTGCCTGCAGTGGTCACTCTTCTTCTGGGCGGTTTTTCAAACGTTTCAGTTCCGCTGGTAACAGTGGTTGCCGCCCTGATGATACCAGGACTGCTGGTCATTATAATGATGTCGGGTTATCTGAATATTTTGAGCATGGGCGATGATGAAGCCAGTACCCTTGGGGTAAGAGTGAACCTGGTCAGAAATATTCTAATCGCCGCCACAACTATGGTCTGCAGCCTCACTGTCAGTCTGGGCGGCATGATCAGCTGGGTTGGTCTTATGATTCCCCATATTGCCAGAATGATGGTCGGGCCCGACAATCGGCGCCTTGTTCCTGCTTCGGCGCTTCTTGGTGCAGTTTATCTTCTGCTGGTCGATGATCTTTGCAGGGCTGCAACCAGCACTGAAATACCTGTGGGAATCATGACTGCGCTGATTGGTGTCCCATTTTTTGTTTTGATCCTCTGGAAAACTGACCGGAGGTGGAACTGATGGCACCGGTAACCATCGAAAATCTTTCTTTTTCTTATAATGGGCATCAGGTGCTCAGACAGGTTTCGATGCAGATTCAAAGAGGAAGGATTACAACAATTCTCGGGCCAAACGGGTCGGGCAAAACAACCTTATTGAAACTAATTCTGGGACTGCTCACTCCGAATCATGGAACCATAAGCGTTTCCGGGCAAAATCTTAATGAAATGCCCCCACGAGAGCGGGCAAGAATTCTTGCCTATGTACCCCAGAAGCATATTCCGGCTTTCTCTTACCCGGTTATCGAAGTTGTGGCCATGGGCCGTCATCCCTACAGTTCGGTTTTTGCCCGAACCGGCGCCAAAGACATTGAAATAGCCAGAGCAAGCCTCGAGCGCCTTAAAATAGCCCATTTACAAGAGCGCCCCTACACCGAACTCAGCGGTGGTGAGCAACAGCTCGTTCTTATCGCCAGAGCCCTGACCCAGAAGGCGGAAATACTGATCCTCGATGAACCGGTTTCCGGCCTTGATTACGGCAATCAGGTAATGCTGCTCAAACAACTCAGATCACTGGCCGACGAAGGTGTAACCTGCATTAATACCTCCCATTTCCCTGAGCACGCGCTCTGGACCTCAGACGAGGCTGTTTTTCTAAGGAATGGCGAAGTCATTGCCAGTGGCAAAGCTGATGAAATCATTACCAGCGAAAACCTTGAGCGAGTGTATCAGCGAAAATTCAAGGTTATCGAATTCAAGAGCGGAGAAAAAACCGGCAAAACCTGCGTTCCAGATTTTGCCGGTTGATTCAAACAATTACTTGATTGAAGCCAGAAGTTTTTTTGCAGCTGCGCTGTCAGGGCTGCGCAGAAGAATTTCGTTGCACAGCTTTTTGGCTTCGTCGTTCTGCCCCATTTTTCGCCTGATCAGGGCAAGGGCATAACAGACCTTGTCGTTATCCGGGCGCTCTTTATAGCATTGTTCGATCAGAGGCCGGGCTTTTTCGAACTGTTTTTTCTTCATCAATGCCATGCCGCTGGCAAATTTGTCTTTCAGACTGGTTTTTCGCGGCGCTTCGGCAATCGGCTGAACCGACAACGATTCAACTTTAATGCGCATCGATTGAAAAAACGGGTTTTTCGTTTTCTGTGACATATCAAGAACAATTGCTTTGGCCATTTCAATGGTCGGGCCATCTCTGGTGTTGATGGCCAGCTCATGAAGCAGGGTAGCAAGCGGCATTATCACGATTTCATATTCAAGATTCTTCTCATTACCCACAAAAGCCCGTAGATCCTCGAATGCTTTGTCATAGTTCTGCTTTTTACTTTCACGCATAATCGGTAAAAGCTTTTTCAAAGCTTTCATTTGATCCTGGGCCATTTTCTGCAATGATTTGAGATCTTTGGGAAAAACTCCTCGTTTATCGAGATCTTTTTCAGTTTCATCGATCAGCTCATCGAGGTCGAGCTCGCCCTTTGACATTCGGTGCGCAATACCGCTTGTTCTAACCACCCCGCGCAAACCGTAATAAGTCTTTTTATCATAATATTTGCCGCCAATCACCGGCAGGACCATGACATAACAATCATAAAGAAAACCAAAGTGTTCGCCTGCCTCCTCCATTTTTTTCTGTGATTCAATGAAATCATATTTCTTCATTTTGGCCAGACTGCCATCGATACCGTCCTGGATCAGCCCATTTTTATAGTTGCCAATCACCAGAAATGGCGCTGAAACGATCAGCACCACGAGAAAGATCAGACCCCTGATCATGCCAAATCCCCCGCTGCTTTCACTGTCTGACATATTTTTTCTCCGTTTCCTGCCTGTATTATTTATGATTATATCAAAAAAGCAGGCCTTTCAGCCTGCTTTCATGATCAGCCCATATAGCCTGGAACAAACAGGTAGCCGACTTAATTGGCTCCCACAGCGTTGGCTGAAGTAAGAAAAAATGACCGCCATTTTTCGATTTCGTTTTTCTGTTCGACACTCAACGGTTCAATCCTCAACGCAACCGGCTTCAGCACATCCTCACGAAACCCGCTCAGGCCCTCAGAAAGCACAGTCGCGTTGTCAAAACCGTTCAGTTTCAGGAGAACCCAGATCTGGGCCGGATGAACCATGCCGTTGGAATAAAGAACAATCCGGTCATGCTTACGATAGCGTTCGAGCCCGGCAATGATAGATTCGGGTGGGAAGTTTCTTGCGCCGGGAATATGCCATTCATGATATTCATCACTGCTTCTTACATCTACGCACACTATTTTCTTCTGCCCGGCAACCATTTCTCTGGCCAGGTCGACCGGGGCAATATGGTCGCGGGCCGCATAAATCGCCGTCATTATCTCTTTCTGTCCAGTGTTTCCACCTGCAGAAACAGATCGAGCCGGCATTGCGCTTACGGCAGTAGCAACAATCAAAGCGGTCATCGAAAAAATCCACAGTCCCTGAGCTTTTTCTGCCACTTTCGAAAAATCGAATCTGACTTCAATCAATTCGGAAATCCAGAAGGCAAGCACCGCAACGCCGGTCATTGCAAGAGCAAACTGCCCGGCGCTCATGCCAAGCTCGCTGAAAACAAATCTTATTCCCGAAGCACCAAGATTATAGTAAGACTCAATCCAGGCAAAACTTTCGCTGAAAGCCATACTGCCAATCATTGCCCCCAAAAGAAAAACGATGGCATCGAACTTTCCGCTAACTGCTCCCACTGCGGCAGTTCCCGGGCACCAGCCACCGACGGCAAAACCAAATCCAAACAACAAGCCACCGATGATTTGAGCACCAAAAATTGTTTCGGGCAGAAAAATCGAATCGGGTTTCACCAGGCCAACACGACTCAACAGCAATAAACCGAGCATAGCGGTTATAACCGCACTGAACATCACTTTCAGCACCGACATATCTCTGAAATAGAAAATGCCGGTAAGTCTTTTCGAACTGCCAAAACCGGCCTGTTCAAGACACCACCCAAAAGCGATTCCAAGAATGAAAGCGCTGAAAAGAGCCTGCGAAGAATTGAGAAGATCAGCGGCAAAAAAAGTTTCAATCATACCACTGCCTCCTGAAGAAATATGCGGTTAAATAACCACCGGCAAAAACGCAGATAAGAAAAACCACACTTCCTGTCATCATCAGGGCTGTTCCGGTCAATGCCTGCCCCGAAGTGCAACCGCGGGCAAAACGACTGGCAAAACCAGCGACCACCCCGCCGCCTAGAGCGAACCACAGGCGGTTATAAAGACCAAATGACAGTCCCCTTTCTGCTTCGATATTTATACGACGGCTTACCAGAGCTGAAAAGAAGCCACCGACCATTACACCCGCAAACATAAATACAAGATAATAGTTCAATGGATCTTCACCCCAGGCACCAAAGTATGTCGACTTCAAAAAATGATCGGGTGCCACACACAGGCCGCACCAGGCCGAAATTCTCGCAAGCCCGCCTGAAGCACCCAATCCGGTTCCAAGAACGACAAACGATGCCAGCAATGTCATTCCCAGCAGAAAACCGGCAAGGTATGGATTCAAATAATTTTTAGAATTTTCTTCA